>JAFWFL010000111.1 GCA_017515595.1 Coriobacteriales bacterium | reverse complement strand
TTAAGAGCACATTATGAATTAAACACCCAAGCCGAGAAGAACGTCAGCGACTATCTGCAGTCACTTGTCCAACCAGACGGCATGATCCACGAACAGATCCAAACAACCCTCGTCAATATGTACTGGGATGTGTCGGAATAAGAAGAAGTATCAATGTGTTTCTCGACAAAGCGATATCCCACATATTTGCTTTGCTTCCCAGCCTTAAGCACTGGCAAGTGTAACCAATCAGTATAAACAATAGGAGCCGAGGGGTGTGGCACTCGGCTCCTAAGTTATCGTTTGCCCTAAACGTTTTATATTGTAGTCAAAGCATAGGTTCGGCTGCCAAAACCAAGTTTGGCGGCTGCTTCTATGGTATGGATGCCATGGCGTGACTCGACGCGCTCTATAAAATGAGCCTGACCGGGATCATCTTTAGCGGCGTAAATAAGGTCAATGCATGCCTGGTCAATGGCAATAGGATCAGTTGAGGCGAGGATGCCAATGTCTTTCATGCAGGGATCCTCAGCAACCGAGCAGCAGTCGCAGTCAACCGAAAGATTCTTCATAACATTGATAAAAAGAATGTTTTCTCCAAAGTGCCTGACGACTGTTGAAGCGGCATCTGCCATGGCTTCGCAAAAGCGGTCCTGCTCGGCATGCTTTTGCCAACACTCAATGTTATCGCTCGAAATACCGCCCGAGTGAATAAGGGCTTTGCCTTTGGCTGATGCACACCCAATGGAGAGCTGTTTTAAAGCTCCGCCAAAACCTCCCATAGGATGGCCCTTAAAGTGAGCCAGTACCAGCATGGAATCATAGTTGAGAATATTCTTACCAACAGCATTTTCTTTGAGAACCTGACCGCCTTCGACTTCCCAAATAACATCAGGACTTTCTGCATCCATGATGTCCACATCAAAATATGTGCTCCAACCATGATCTTTCATAAGCTGGAGATGGGACTCGGTGTGGTCGCGCACCCCGTCAAATGCATCGCCGTAGGCGGTATTGCACTCAACAACCGTGCCGCCTACCTTCTCAATCATTGGCCGCCAAAAATCAGGCCCCAAAAAGTTTTGGTTGCCCTTCTCACCCGAGTGGAGCTTAACTGCCACTTTTCCGGGAAGCTTGACCCCCAGAGCATTGTAGAGTTCAACAACCTTTTGCGGAGTTATTTCCCGGGAAAAGAATACGTTTGCAGTCATATGTCAAACCCCCTCAACATCAGATGATCCTACGAGCAAAGCAATATAACGTTGCTACTATAGCATAATTAAACTGTCACCAGTAATCTCGCTATACTCCCCACTCAGCAAGCAACTGTTCACGGGGATAAAGACAGAATAACAGATCAAATAGAAAAAACTGGCACAAAAGAGAAGCTGAGACCTAATGGCTGGCACATTTCAGAAAAGTCAATAGGTGCAAGTTGTGCCGGGTACTAGCATGATCAATCATCAAATGATTTAAATTACCTGGTCTTTTGCCGAGAAACACTTCAAATCCTCCTCGTCCTCATGCTAGCACCCGTCAAAACTTGCACCTTACGTGTGCCTGGAGTATGAGATGCGTCTCCCTTAAAATGTGTCAGAGGAACGTATCTGCTGACACATTGTGCGTTGTTTCTTGAGTCGTACTTTACATAATACGTGCGGTCTCCCAATCCCAGCTGCGGCAAAAGTCAACAAAATCATGGATTGTGGGGTTCATTGCCTGACTGCGCCATGCAAGGCCCATGCGAAGGTATACTTTGGCATCTTTAATATCAACAAACGCAAACTTTGGATCTCTTATTTTAAAAGAGCGCGGCATATAGGCTATTCCCAAACCGGCTGCTACAGGCACATTGTCTGCCGCGTCGCTGTTACCCTGACAATAATTTGTGAGCTCGAGGCCATCGCGTACCAGTTGATCATGGATCGAAATCATAAGCCGCTCTGCTACACGATAATTTGGAATAATAATATTGTAGTTCGCCATATCGCTCACTTTAATACTTATACGGTTTGCGAGAGGATGCTCAGCCGGTAAAACTGCGCATAGCTCTTCGCTATAGAGATAACAAGAATCGATTTCAGGAATGCCCTCGACCTCAGAAAGCTCCATAAACGAGACGTCAAGTTCGCGCGATTGCAATTGTTCTCGCAGCTCGCTCCAAGTAGCCATTACAATATCAAGTTGCAGTTTGGGATGAAGTTGACTAAATGCGTTGATGAGTTCATCAATATGAGCCCAGCTATAAGGGCCGTGGAAACCTATGCTGATTTTGCCAAAGCCTTCTTCGCTCATTGCGCGCACATTTGTTTGCATGGTTTCTATGGCATTGAGGATCTTGAGAAACTCATGCAAAGCGTATTCGCCTTCAGCAGTAAGTGCTGTCTCTTTTTTACGTACCAGTAGTTTAGCGCCGAGCTCTTTCTCGAGCGCATTCATTTGCGCAGTCATTGCGGGCTGGCTAATAAGCATCTCGTGCGCCGCTTTTGAGAGACTTCTGTTTTTGGCAACACTCACAAAACACTTCATGCGGAATACGTCCATGCTATCCCTCTCATGAAAAAATGGGCTGGCTGTTTAACACAACCAGCCCAGATAAACTATAAGTGTCTAGAATTTTACGCAAAAAGTTGCTCTGCTACAAGGCGGCCGCCTGTTGCACACCAACCCTGCTGTGAACCGGCAAATACTCCCACGTCGTAGTCGCGGCCGGTGTCAGAACTTTCGTCTCCGCCAAGGGCATAAAGACCCTCAATGAAGCTGCTGTCTGAACGCAATACACGGAAGTTTACATCAACATTCAAACCACCAACGCTGGTAAAGCAACCGGGTTGGATAGGAGCTGCGTAATAAGGAGGCTGGTCATAAGGACGGAGCATCTCGGGCGGCATACCATACTCGGCATCTGCACCTGCAGCTGCGTCTGCATTGAACTTCTCAATGGTTGCAACTAATGTCTCGGCAGGAACACCCATCTTCTCGGCAAGCTCTGCTACGGTGTCAGCCTTAAGGAGACGGCCGGCTTCAACGGCAGCTGCGACAGTCTCAGCAGCGCCCGGCATGGGAACTCCGGCTACATAGCCAACACTTGCCATACCAAACGGGAGCGCCTCATTGGCGATCATATCAACATATCCCTGATCCATGATCGAGAAGCACTGGCTCTCAGCCATGATAGCGTTGGTTGAAACACAGAAGTCAGCCGCATATGCTTCGCAGAAGAAGCGCTTGCCATCCTGGTTAATGCGCATATTGGGCTGCCAGGAGAACATCCAGTTCAGAGGCTCTTCAAAGACGGTTGGCTCAGGCACTGCGGTGCAGGCGCCCATCATGGTAGAAACAATGTGATACTCGCCGCCAATTTCATGTGCCCAGCGAATACCGTCACCGTCACGGCCTTCAACGCCCCAGTTATGCATACGATCAAATGACTGATGCGTGAACTCCTCGAGCATCTCTTTGTTGTTTGAATAGCCGCCTGTGGCTAATACAACTGCCGGAGCATTGATTTGATACTCATTGGAACCGTCTGTCCAGTAAACGCCCTTTACAGCGCCATCTTCTACTACAAGGCCGGTCGCCGGAGAATCCTTGCGTACATCTGCGCCAAGCTCCTCAAGCTTAAGCTCGAGCGGAGCAATTAAGCTCTCAGAGATGCGGTTGAGGTTACCGTCCATGTCGTTTGCCAAGTGCCAGCTGGGGTATGACGTTGCAGAAACAACGATTGTAATGCAAAAATCAACGCCGCAGTTTTCATGCAGCCAGTCAATTGTGGGGCCGGATTCTGCAATAAAGTTCTTAAGAACAGCGGAATTTGCTGCCCAGTGATGATACTCTTGCGCACGCTGGAATACCTCGGCAAGGTCAATTTCTATGCCCTGTTGTTTGTGGAGATAAGAATTGATGCCGCCAACGCCCTCTGCAAAACCGGAGGATCCGCCAAGGATTCCGCGCTTCTCGAGCAAAATAACCTTTGCGCCAAGCTCGGCAGCCCTTGTTGCTGCACAAATACCTGCAGTGCCGGAACCAACAACAACAATGTCAGCATCTTCTTCTGATACCGGGGCATGCTCAACAGCAGGAGCAGCTTCCTCAGCAAATGCGGTTACAGCAGAGGTGGCCGCAAGGGCTCCGGTAGCAGCTGCTGCACTTGCAACAAAACTTCTACGAGACAGTTCCATAAATCATCACCCCAAAGATGAATAATTAAGAATTATAGTAGTTGCTCTGTCGGGATCCCTTAAACCACAGTATAGCACCGTGATTTAAAAAAGTCGCTATTGGGTTATTAATAAGATACATAAAAATATGTTATACATGCTGATAGCATTGTGTCAGAGAGACACATCTGCTGACACAATGAGCTCGTTTTCTTCGATTCCGGTGAGATTAATGGAACGTAAGGCCTCCAAAGATTCCCGGACGGTCTCAAAACTATGAGGACGCTCTCCTAAAATGGCGGATTCCGGCATATCGCCTTCTTCAAGTGTATTCACCCAGGCCAGAGCTTCTCCCATAAAGACAGAATCAACTTTTATAAATGCATCCAGAGCTTCGAGAACCTGGGGGTAAAGCTTGGCTGTTTTTGTATGACGGGCGGCAATCGCAAGTTTACCGGTCCAGGCAAGGTGTGCGGCACAGAAACTTGCAGCATCACCAAGAGATGCTGTCAATACAGCTGTATCTGCAGCATAAAAAGCTGATAACGTGCGTTCCGAAAGCGCTGCCATAAGCGCGCACTCAAGTGCAATGTGGTCATCAGGCACATGTCCAAGGCGTTTTGGCTTCATACCAAAAGCTTTGTACGCAGCGCGAACCTTTACGGTATTCTCCTGGAAATATGTGGCTTCGTTCGTGAGATATGGCGACTCATACGGAAACACCTCCGGTTTGCCCGGTCCAACAAACATACGGGTGTATTCACCGGTAAAATCATCTGCAAGTGCAACAGCATCTGAAGAGTTAAAGTTCTTGAGAAAGCCGAGAAACCCGGCCATAGTTTGATTATCTTCGCTGTATTCCTCAATAACATCCAGTGTAGTTGTGCTTGTAAGAGCAGATATAAGTTCTGCATTGGGGTATCCGCCCAAAAGTTTATGGAACAGCGTATACATATAGGTGCGGGAGAGGAGCAATGCCTCAATCTCAGCCGCTTCAGAAATAGTTTTCTCAGTCATGGTATTGCTCCTCTTTAGGTGTAAAAAATGAGTATTAGGTGGGGGTAACAGGTAACATATCCCTGTTACCCGGTGTACTGATTACAAAACAATAGCGTTGAACTCTTCGCTCAGAGCTGCCGGGGAAGCTTTGATAAGCAGGTTAGGATTGGTAGTAGCTGCAGGCTCAATACAGGGAAGCTCGCTTACAAGGCCTTCGCCATACTTTTGGACAAGCTCGTCCATCTCGCCAAAGTCGAGAGCTCTCATGGGGCAGGCATCAACACAGGTGGGGTTCTTACCGGCAACTCGCAATGCTCCGCAAGCATCACATTTGAGGATAAGATCATCTATCTTGACGTATTGCGGCGCACCATAAGGACATGCCATAACGCAGGCCTGGCAGCGAATGCACTTCTCGTCATCATGAAGGACGGTACCGTCGGCACTTTTATACATAGCGCCGGTGGGACAGGCTGCAGTGCAGGCAGGGTTTTCGCAATGGTTGCAGCTCATAACCACATGAAACATACCTACCTCGGGATAAGTTCCGCTCTCAAAGGAATCAACGCGACGCGGACGAGGACCTGCGACCTGAAGGTTGTGACGGTCTTTGCAGGCTACCTGGCAGGTACGACATCCAATGCAGCGCTCCATATCTACATAGAAACCAAGACTCATTGCGGTTTCCTTTCTTGTTCGAATTTGTTTACCAGGTAATACTACTCACCGGTTGTGTAGGCGGGCAGGTCTTGTGCATCAATTCCCATGGCGAAGAAAGGTCCGCGCTCATAGTCTTCTTCAAGCGGCTCGCCATTGTATTTTTCGATTTCAATCAAAAGGCTGTTATAGCCGTCTACCTGCGGGAAATAGTTTGACTGGCATCCGTCGGAAAGCATTTGCTCGCTACCGCCGCGGTCAATGATCTCATCTCCGGTTTCATCAAATACTGAATGAACGCCATGGGGAATACCAACGGTTCCGGGCATCATGCCTTGGAGCGGCTGGGCGTGGCGAAGCATCTTGCCAAAGTCGTTGTAACATACCACAGTGTCACCGGCTTTGATGCCGCGCTCTTCAGCATCCTGGATGCTCATGAACACCGGGTTCTTAAAAGCTTCCTGAGTCCACAGAAGGTTATCATAGCAGCTGTGAGCACGACGCATGTAGTGCGGGGTATATGCCTGGAGCGGATACCTGCCCTTAACCTTGGTATCCCAGTTTTCAAAGGTCTCCTGATAACCGCGGCGCGGTACAAAGTAATTGGCGTAGGGTTTAATAGGCTCGGGATTCAGGCCAATACGGTTCACATTGTCAGCCTTGAACTGGCAGTAGATCTCAAGCTTACCGGACTGGCTTGGACGCGGCCAGGCGGTATCGCTCACTACAACAGACACACCGTCTGCACCAATACCAAGCTTGTCATCGCGGTAGCCCACATAGTTGCGCTTGTCATCCTGGTTACGCTCAACTACGTAGCATCCGGCAGCCATGAACTCGTCAAAGCCCATCTTGCCTTCCTGCTCGGGGTAATTTGCATGGTACTTCTCGTTATCCTCGGCAGTCCATGTAAGCATGGGCTCCCAGGCGGTAACATCTTCATTCAAAACGCGCATACCAAGGAAGTAACCAAGCCACTGATCATAGTTGCTCTTGGGGTATGCATCATCAGGATTAACGCCCATGCGCTCCATTATTTCACGGCAAATGCGCTTCTCCTCGCGAGCCTCGTACATGGGTTTGATGAGCGGCTTCCAAGCACAGACAGCATCTTTGCGCTGCTTTTGGCCGTTACCGTCACCAAAAGCACTCGGCCAGCAGAGCTCACCCCAGGACTCATCATTATTACCCTCCCAATGAGTGGCAACCGGCAGGATAATATCTGCAAACTGGGCAGTCAATGAATACTTAATTTCAAGAGAAATGCAGGTATCAGCTGCACGCATAACCTCAATTGCAGTGCTCAAGTTGCCACGGGTCTGCATAAAGTTAGAGCAGGTTTGGAACAGGAGACGGGGATTGACCGGCATCTCTATTGCCTCATGATACGTGGGGGTATTCGAACGGAGCTTTGTAGGATCATCGCCTGAACCAAGGTCATATGAACCTTCAGAAGTCGAAACGTACTTGCCCTCAGCCAGCGAACTCCACCAGGAGTTACCCTCAATGCAGCGGTTGGGACCGGTTGAACCCGGCGCGCCTACCAGGTTGTCAATATAACCATATTCGCCGCCGGCGTGCTGGATAAGACGGTAACCCGAGTCACCGGCATCCCAGGTATAAATGGCAGCGCAACCATGTCCGCTCTTACCGTAGTGACCGCCCAAAGCACCCACGGTCATAAAGGCCTGCGGCAGGTTCTCAGCGCCGAGGTAACGGGAAGCCGCATAGCTGTGGAGGAACATAACAGCGTTGTTTTTGCCGGCCATCTCAGCATACCAGGTAATATCTTCTACCGGTGTGCCGCAAATCTCGTTCGCCCATTCAGGTGTTTTGGGTATTCCGTCGTAAACACCCAACACGTAATCACGGAAGTTCTCATCTGTTGTGGCATCTTCCGGCATGGTTTCGGGCGTAAAGCCAACGGTTTTCTCGGCAAGGAAATCCCAGTCAATAATGTCACCGCGCTCCTCGTCAAGACGCACCATTTCATAGATGACTGCAAGCAAGAATGCGGTATCGGTACCGGGGCGGACGCGAATCCACTTAGCATTGAGCTGAGCTGCGGTTGCGTTGTAATCAGGGCCAACGCTTACAAACTGAACACCGGCTTCTTTGGCATTGTTGAGCCAGTACATGCTCGAGTGCTGTGCCCATGCGGGGTTGCAGCCATAAAGAACAATTGTATCTGCATTGGGCAGATCATATTTATCAGAAGCCATCATAATGTCAGGATGGTCGCCCCATGAGTACATACCAAGAGCCTCGGTCTGGAAGGCCCAGCAGCCAAACGATTCAGTTTCGGTATCAAAAACACCGCCGCCGAGATGCGGGAACATTGCGGTTGCGGGAGCCCAGCGCCAGCCGTTTACAATAACGGCATCCTGGCCATACTCAGCATAAACACGCTTGAGCTCGTCAGTCACATAGGTCAGAGCCTCATCCCAGGTAATGCGTTCCCACTCATCCTTACCGCGCAGCTCACCATGGGCATTTTCTCCGCCGCCGGGCTGCCAGTGCTTACGTTTCATAGGATACTTTACGCGGTCAGCGTTATATACCTGCTGACGCAGTGAGCGTCCGCGCAGACATCCGCGCTGTTGCGGACAATCAAACGAATCAGCATGGGAATCGTCGGTTTTTTGACGCACTACAACACCGTCAACGACATATCCCATGTTAAGGCACATCTGGTTGCAGTTTTGATGACAATGAATGGGCAGCCATTCGCCCGCATCACCAAGAATAGCCTCGTCGGATGCTACTACATGCGGAGTATTCTCGGCGTTTTCTGCCAGAGCTTTTGCCACACGTGAAATACCCGGGGTTGCCAATGCCGCTGCCGCGGCGGCACCTTCTGCGGTTGCACGCAAAAAGTCACGACGCTTCATACTATGATCGAGCAATGCCATGTTCGACCTACCTCCCTCTCGTGGAGCCTCTCTCCGTTTTTGGGCTCCCCTTTTGTCGAGAATGAGAATACGCCGGTTACTATACTATGTAAAATGCTTATGTGGTAATATTTGTTATACATATAATGTATAGTGAGGAGTCAGGATGGAGCTCAGAACACTCGAATACTTTTTGGCAGTTGTACGAGAAGGGAATATTTCCGGGGCAGCTCAAGCGCTTCATATGACGCAACCAACGCTTTCCCGGCAACTCTCTGCACTCGAAAGTGAACTCGGTTGTATGCTTTATCAGCGATCAAACAAGGGTATTGTTCTCACAGAACATGGGATCACACTTGCCCGTTACGCCGAGTCCATTGTACAGCTCGCCGAGAAAGCCAATGAAGAGATTAGGCTTCCGGAACACTCAGTTGCAGGTCCGGTCCATATAGCAGCCGGTGAAACACGCATTATGCGGTCGCTCGCCCGCGCGATGCAAAGCGTGCGTGACCGGTACCCCAAAGTAACCTTTGAACTCTACAGCGGAACCAGCGCAGAACTCATGGACAACCTCGCTAAGGGTTTTTATGACATGCTGCTTGAGTGCGAGGTACGATCTCATAAATACTTTGAAGTGCTTGAATTACCGGAGCGTGATGTCTGGGGAATGCTTGTGCGAAAAGACAGCCACCTGGCAAAGCTGCCGGTAATACATGCGCAGGACCTGATTGGCGAGCAGGTTATTATGAGCCGGCAGGCATACAGGGTTGGAGCTTTAGACGAGTGGCTGGGTGATGTGCGCGAACAATTGAAGATTGTCTCGTTCTATAACCTGCCACTTAACAGTAAATTCCTCGTACAAGAAGGTGTTGGCTCTTCATTTACCTATGAAGGCTTATTTGATGGTAATGCCGAGAATAACTTGGTGTTTATCCCTCTCGCACCTCGCCTGACCTCAAACCAAGGCATTCTTTGGCGCAAAGGTCCCCTCTCACGGCAAGCCCAAGTGTTTCTCGACACAGTCCGGAAAGAATGCGGTCAGCAAATACGTCCTTCTGACACATTTTAAGGAAGTCGTATCTCGTACCCCAAGCACATGTTAGATGCAAGTTTTGACGGGTGCTAGCATGAGAACGAGGGAGATTCGAAGCGTTTCTCGGCAAAAGCCCAGGTAATTTAAATCATTTGATGATTGATCATGCTAGCACCCGGCAAAACTTGCATTCATTGACTTTTCCGGAACAAAAGGCGTATCTCTTATTACATGTTACGCTTGGAAGAGCTGTCCCGGCAGAACGAGCTTTTCTTTGGGTGGGAAGGCTTCATCAAAGGCCTCGGCGTCTTTCTCGTCTACCATATAGCCGTTTGGTGTGGCGTATTCTCCGCTAACATTGTCCAGGTATCCCGGAATGAGTTCTTTACAGAGGAAGAACGAAGCGTCTTCGCCCTCGGGCAGGCCGTGATAGCGAATGCCATACTCACTTGCGTAGGTAAACCCGCTTTTCCCGTAAAAGTTAATGTCTCCCTCAAAGCATACGGCGCCGCAACCCAGTTCTTTTGCTTTTTCAAGAGAATAGTCCAACAGCATTTTCCCGTAACCTTGCCGCTTGCAATCCGGGGAGATACTTATGGGTCCCATGGTCATAATGGGGATTGCTTGCCCGTCATCTGCTTGTATCTCTGCCTGCATGAACATGTTTTGCCCAATAAGCTCGCCGTCTTTCTCCATCACAAAGTCAAGCTCCGGAACAAATGCGGGGTCGCTTCTGAGCTGATGAAGTACATAATGCTCAAGGCATCCGGGACGGTACACGTTCCAAAAAGCTTCTCTTACGAGGTTTTCTACCGCATGGTGTTCATTCTCTTGTTCCAAACGGATTACCACCTGATCACTCATGGTTCTCACCTTTCTTTTGTGTTTGATATTGTTGAATGTGCCGGTCAAGAAGGTCGAACACTGCTTCTTTATTGTCTGCCACATCATACACACTATAGAGCAGGTACATGGGGCCATATAATGCGAGCGCTGCTTCCTTTGATCCCAGCAGGTCAGCAACGTAGTCCAGCGGTCCGGAGCCAAGGTACTGATGATACAGGGCATTCATTTCTTCGCTGCGATACTGCTCTATGGTCAGCATTTTTCTGAATGATGAGGCAAATTCGTCTTCAGTCCAGTATTGAAACTGAACTTTACAAAATGCCAAAAGGTCCTCTAAAGAGGACTGCTCATAAGCTTCAGGCATAGTATCAATGGTTCCTGCCGGCACCGAGCACTCCTCGGCATTATTGGCATCGTTTTGTTCCATTTTTTGCAGGATATGATCAAAGATATCACGCTTACTTTTGTAATGTTTATACAAGGAGGGAGCTTTTATGCCCACTGCTTGTGCAATATCTTCGACAGTTACCGCCTCGTATCCCTCTTGGGCAAACAATCTGACAGCTTCTGCGAGAATTCTCTGTTTTGTATCGCCCATACTCACCTCCAGATGGCTAATATTTATTAGCCATACTATAGGCTAATAGATATTAGCTGTCAAGAGAAAAAGAAGCATCTTGTGTCATGGGGACATATCTTCCGACATAATACTATTTCGTTCTGTTATTGTGTCACTGAGTAATAAACGCGACTGGCACCATCAGCTAACAATGCTTGGTACCGCTGATAAACAACATCGGTACCATGAACATAGAGCGTTGAATTCCTTGATGTACATCCAATCCGGAGAGTTGCAACAAAAAAGGAAGGGCGATTTCAGGATAGGACTGGGTACGGAGATTTTCAATAACGTCGTTGCGCATAGAATTAACTCGATTTTGACCACAAATTTTAAATGTGTAGCCATGCAGCACCACATCCAAGATTTATTCTGCTGGTCAAATATATATGCCGAGAAAAACCCGCAGGTAAAAAGACTGACGCTTTTTGAGAGTTTCTCGGCTATAGAGTTTTTGCCTGTGATTTAGCTCTTGTTGGTCACACATTCAAAATTTGTGGCAAAAATAGAGTTCATTTTATGCGCAAAGAAGTAGTAAGATGAGTAGTAGTACCTGGTTTGTTTACTTTTGGTGCCAATTTGTAGATTGATGGTACCTCGGGCATTAACTACTCATGATACTTTGACATATGTGTGAAGAAAATGGTCGATAACCTGTCAAAATTATTAAAGCATGATAATTCCTTACATAACCGTCTTCAGTAAATATGATACTATAACGAATGGTACGATGCAGTAAAGGGAGCGTTATGCAGGGAGTATTCGCAGTTTTACATCGCATTAAGAATATCTTTGCTGATGTCCCATTTTTCTGTTTTGGGTTTGCGTTCTTACGGGCTTGGGTTTTAACAATTGGGTCGACAGTCTCGTCTGCATGGATTGTGACAGGGAGTTACTCCTACACAACGGTTTTTGACATCAGTTGTCTTATTGCTTCTGCCGCTATGGTAATAGTTTCCCGATACATTTCTCCGTTTTTTGTTAACTCAAAAGGAAGACTGCTTATTGGTACAATGCTCATCCTGGGCACAATAGCAGCATCTTTTGCAGTTGAATTTGGCTTTGTATATTGCTTTTATCTATACGCAGTTTTTGGAGGTCTTGGTTTTGCGGCAGCCGTTCTCATGTGGCTTGAGTTTTATGCTTCGCTTAACCCCCTGAGAGCTGTTATTTATTATTCTATTGCGCGTGTATTGGGAGATACGTTTGCTTGGCTGCTATATGGATATATGACTCCGTATCTTTATACTATGCTTGCAGGGTTTGTTATTGCAGCGTTTTATTGTTTGCGCAAGTGTTCGAGCAGTATCTCCCGGCTTGATTTGGTTCTGGCAGATCGTATTACTAAAAAAATTCCCTTGAAAGCGACTCTTTGTGTTGCATTATATGCCATTGTATTTTCTTTTATTGAATCGTCTATTATTACGTACCGCTCTTTGTACCCCGAGCGTTTGTTATGGGCAATTCCGTTAGTTATTATTATTGTTGGAATCGCTCTGCGGCCAGGTAAGTTTACTACTTCAAGCGTGAATCATTTATTAGTGTTTACTATGCTTATAGTGGTATTAATGCTGCTTATTTGTAATATGCTGCCTCAGAATATTATTGCTGATTTTGTAGGAATTGGCAGTTTTAGCGCTACCGTATTTGGCATTCTTGTTTTGGGACAAATATCTCACAGGCTTCGCATCAGCGCATTATGGTTATTTGGTTTTGCGCGATTTTTTAGATATGCCGGCACTCTCTTGGGAACAGCGGCATCTGCCTATTTGATACCTCTTGGTACTAATACAGAGGCGCTCCTTGTTGCTGCGGTTTTGGGACTCATTGCCATTCTGACATTTATTGTTTTATCCGAGAAAACCGTGTTTTCTGACTGGAACATCAATTATGTATTGAATACTCAAAACGGTGAGCAGGAGATAGCAGACCCGCTTGCAGGTTTTGGCACCACGTTTCATCTGACACAGCGAGAAGAAGAGATCCTATATCTGTTAGCGCAAGGCAATTCTGCTCTTGTTATTTCCAAAGAATTGTTTATCGCTGAAGGTACTGTCAAAGCTCATATACAACATATATATCAAAAGCTGGGTGTACATACTCGTAAAGAGCTTATGACTCTCATAGAAAATGGGAACGCCCCGCTTGTTTAAAAAGCGGGGCGTTCCCTGATACTAGTTAAATTGTGCTAAAGGCTCGTAAGGACAAACCCATTTATTCATTGCCGGTTGCATATGCCACAGCAGCATATCCACCGGTAACGGCACGTCCAATAGAAATAGCATCAATATATTCTCCAACAAAGGGATAATCGATAGCTCCAAAGAATCCGCCTGCATTGTTTCCTGCTGCGTAAAGACCGGGGATAGGCATGCCATCTGCATTAACAACACGCTGTTGCTCATCAGTTAGCAAGCCGGAGAGAATTGCGGTAATGCCGGTATTACGTACAATTCCATAGAACGGTGCGGTATCAACGGGGGTAAGGTAGGCTGGATCTTTACCAAAATCAATATCAACACCCTGAGCGACGATTTCGTTATAGCGTGCTACTTGTGCAACAAAGTTCTCGACATCACTAATCCCCATCTTTGCGGCAAGTTCTTCAAGTGTATCAGCACTATAAACATGGCCGCGACCACGATATTCGTCTGATTCGGGATTATACGGAGCTAATTCTTCAGGGCTCGGAGCCGAGCTTCCCCAGCTTTCCAGATATTCTTGATAATTACTGTCGAATATTTGGAACCATGTACCGCAGGGATTCTCGAAACGAGAAAGGTTTTGCATAAGTGACAAGTGGATACCTTCACAGCAAAAACGATCACCGTTTGAATTAACAATAAGAGTGGGCTCGCTAGCGAGAGGGCCACTGCCAAAATCATGGCTCATTTTTGAATGACCAACAGGCTCAATAACGCCGCCAGCCCAGAGGCCCATTTTGATACCATCGCCGGTTTTACCGGATTGCTTGCGTACACAATTTGACATATCCGGCAAGAAGTAATCAACCATTTCTTGATCATTTTGATAGTCACCGGCAGTTAGAATAACACCTTTAGCTGCATTGAACTTAACATAACCATCTGCGGTTTTACAAATTACACCGGTAACGGCGCCTGCCTCATTTTGGACTAATTGCTCAGCGGGAGTCTCATAATAAACATCAATTCCTGCTTCGGCAAACGCATCATAGTATCCCGGAGTTGCACCGGCAAAGTTCGATCCCTTTGGTGCAGCGTGGAATGTATGTGCTATACGATCTTCTGCATAGGCTCGCTCAACTGGTCTGGAGATTTCAATGGGGAAAGCAAGATCTTTTGTAAAATCAGCCAAAGCATTCCATGCTTTGGCAGAATAGTCAACCCAAGTCCGGACAAGTTTTCTAAGAGGACGATACGCGTTTGCAGCAATATGGATATTAATAAGCATTTCTATAGCAGCCGGATCACTTGCTTCGAGATCAACACCGCTACCGCCATTACCTTGTGCCACACCCATGGATTGTTTTTGGACAACAGCTGTTTTGGCACCAAACTGATGAGCTGCCGTTGCTGCTCCGAGACCGGCTGTACCGGCACCAACAATTACAATATCATAATCATAAGTTGCGATGAGATCTGCATCTGCCACAGGTGCGGGTGGATTAACAAAGCTTGGTATTGTATTGAGGGAGAAGCTATAATCATCTACAGTAACAATGGCTTCTGTGTCCTGCGCGTGAGCGATGCCTGCTGAGACTGCAGCTGCACTGGCAATACTACCTGCTGTTGCGCCCAAAAAACTGCGACGACTAATTCCTTCGATCATAGATATTCCTCCTAAAGCGATTTGAATTTTTGCGGATACGCATCTCCGCGTCCAACAACTCAAACCATACCTTTTTGAGATTATTTATACATCTGCAAATTAGTCTTAAGAGGCATAATCTTATAACCCGATACCTTATAACCCGTCATTTATCTGGAATAATATTGCAACTGAAAGATCAGCCATACCTCAATATAAGTAAGGAAATTTCTTGCTGATTGTCCTCATTTTATCCACATTTACATTCTGCTTGGTGCCAAACTCTGATGGAGACGTATCTGCTGACACGTTCTGAATGTGTCAGCAGATACGTCTCCATGACACAAATTCATTGATGACACAAATTACATGCAAAAGCAGGGGGAGACGTTGCCATCTCCCCCTGCTTAAAGATTATCTGTCAGGAACTATGTTAATTACATACCAAGCTCGTCAACGGGCTCGTCGAGAAGACCGAGAGCGGAGCGGGCGGAGAGAACACCAAAGGTCCAGGCGCGGCCATGAGAACCACCGGTGATGAAGAGCGGGTAGTCGTCGCCGTAGTAAGAACCGGAGGCGTTGCCGGCTGCATAGAGGCCACCAAGAGGCTCGCCCTCAGCATTGAGAACTTCGAGTTTCTCATTGATAGTAAGGCCGCCGCAGGTAGCAAGCTTAGCAGGCATACGCTTGATTGCGAAGAACGGGGGCTCCTTGATGCCATTGAGAACAATGAACTCGCTGGGGATACCAAAGTCCTCGTCAACGCCCAGGTCTACGAGCTCGTTGTAACGCTCGACTGTGGCGAGGAAGTTCTCCTTGTTGATGCCGCAAAGGTCTGCAAGCTCCTCAAGGGTGTCGGCCTGGATAATGGCGCCACGCTCGAGAGCGGCTGCCCAGTCATTTACCGGGTCAGCGGTTGAACGGCTGTGGCTGTTGGGATGCGGATACTCACCGTTAGGAGCATGCTTGTCCCAGTTGGAGTCAATGATCTGGAAAGCGGTCATCTCGGGCTGGAAACGAACCTGGGTTACATGGCTCTGATAGCCAAGGTTCTCATTACCAAAGCGCTCGCCGTTGAGGTTAACACGGAGCCACGGAATACCGGAGTAAGGAGCATTGCCCTCGATCATCCAGGTGGGATCAAAGTGCATCATCATGGTGTGAGGTGCCGGGTCCATGCTTGCGCCTGCCCAGAGAGCCATCTTGTGGCCGTCACCGGTGTTGCAGGGCTCCATATGAACGCTGCGAACGCCTTCAAGAATGGGGCAGAAAGCCTCAATCATCTCGGGGTCGTCTGAGGTGTCGCCGGTGCAGATGATAACACCCTTAGCAGCGTTAACCTTAACATAACCGTCGGGACCCTCACCAATTGCACCAATTACGCGGCCGGTCTCGTCCTGAACAAGCTGAACTGCCGGGGTGCTGTAACGAATCTCTGCGCCGGCCTCGATAGCCTTGTTAGCGATAGCGTTGAGAAGCTTCTGGAACTGGTTGTAACGGGTAGCCATGTCGTTGTTGATGTACCAACCGTAGGTGTGGCCGGTGCCAAGCATAATGGGGGTGAACTCAGGGGTCTGACGAATAACGTAGTCAACAACCTCGCCGCTGCGCTTAAGGAAGGTCTGTACAACCTTGGGGTTGTCGCGGCCGTTAGAAAGATCAGCGAAATCAGCGTAAATCTTAGGAAGGTCATAGGTCTTGCCGGCCTCGAGGAACATCTTTGAGTTGTAAGCAGCAACGCACCAACCGTTTGTTACAACGCGCTCCATCTTTTGGAGAACAACAACCTTGGCACCGCTCTGTGCGGCAGCCATAGCGCAGGTGGTACCTGATGAACCAAAGCCAATTACGCAGATGTCGGCGTCGAGTGTCTCGGCAATCTGGTCATCAGAAATGGGCTCGGGCTTAACTTCCCAGCTCCAGCGGGGCTGCTTGGCCTCTTGAGCCTCATCAGCAAGTGCCATTGCTGCGTTGCTTGCAACAGCGGCTGCGGCAGCGGTTGCAGAAGCGGTCAAAAAGTAACGACGAGTCATATCCATGGTTGTTCTCCTATCAGAACGTTTTGGTGAGGTTTGTTTCTCACTCGTTGATATATACAGCGGACAACACGATGCCTATGTGCTTCTGTGGAAGCGGGCATGTGCTGTTCGCTCAAGCACGGTGACAATAATGCACCCCTGACGCAAAAAGTACATCATCCCGCAGGTAAATAGTGGGGGGATTTACTTTCTACCCCCTCTCCCCCCATCCCAAAATAGTAGGGGGAGATGACATTTTTTGACAAGTAAGGGTTTTCGAACTACTATAATAAATCCATGTCACACAGCTGTCCGGACAGAGGAGATTGCATTCACATGGAAGGCCGAGAAAATCGCTTTATTGCGATGCCGCTTGCTTTTACCGGAATGGGAATATTCAGAGTCTGGACCGAGACGGTCTACTCCAATAGTATGATCACATTTCCTACACAACATGACACTCCGTTTGGCTTTACTGCGTTCAATCTTATGGCTGCAGTCATACTCATACTACTCGCGCTCAACGCAAAGCGAGTTTCTCCGCTTTATAATAAAAAGTGGGTTTATGTTGTTACGGCAGCCACCATGGTAGCTTCGACCTGTCTGAATTTTTTAAGTTACTACATTCCAGAATGTGCGGCATATGTTGGCCTTATTGCCGCGTTGAGCGGAGCTGTAGGCATCTCATTTATTATTCTTTTGTGGTCCGAGCTGTTTGGCTGTCTTAACCCGTTGCGCGTGGGTTTGTATTTTTCTGGCGGACTCATAGTGGGTGCGCTCATATTATGGCTGTTCAAAGGACTTGCGGTGCCCTGGCTTTGGGTTTGCACCTGCCTCATACCTCCGCTCTCGCTTTATTGCCTTGAGCGTGCATACAAACTCCTGCCGGCAGAGGAGCGTCCAAGGTTAGGGCTGTTACAGCAACCGGTTCCCTGGAAGCCCATCGCGATTGTTGCTCTGTATTCATTTGCTTACGGTATGTGCGAAAGCGTGTTTGGCAGTGTGCTTGGCATCCATTCAGGGCTGGGGTGTGTATTTGCTGCGGCGGTTGTATATGCAGCTATATGCTACAAGCGCGACAACCTGCAGCTGGCTTTGACCTACCGCGCTGCCTGCATTCTTGCAATTATTTCGCTCATTCCATTTGGGAGTTTTATGCCGTTTGGCGATAATATCTCAAGCTTCTGTGCTCTTGCAAGTTATACGTTTGTGCTTATAGCCATTATGGTGGTACTAAGCAACCTCACGTATCAATATGGATTTAATGCGGTGTGGCTGTTTGGAATCGAGCGTGCGGTGCGGCTGGTCTCGGTCGAAGCCGGAGCCGGAATGCACAAACTTATTACATTGCCGGATTGGCCTCCCGTTTTGGACAACGTTCTCATCAGTATTATTGTGGCCGCCATGGTTGTGATCGCAACTAAATTCTTCCTTTCTGAGAAGCAGCTGACTACGCCATGGGGTATTGTGCTTAAAGATATTGTTGGCAAAGAGCCTGAAGATTCACGTGCCCGCATTGGCGCAAAGGTGAACGAAATTTCTGATGAATACGGGTTAACCGCACGTGAGTCTGAGATTTTGCTCCTCTTGGCACTTGGCAAAAAGCCTGCCCAAATAGAACGCGAACTCTATGTAGCCGCCAGTACCATAAAAACCCATGTCAAGCATATTTACCAAAAGCTTGATGTCCATTCGCGCGAAGAAATGTTTGAGATGCTCGGTATTACCGAGAATACCGGCGCAGACTCAGGTCCTGATCCCTTCGCTCTGTAACCTCTGTGTTATTTCAACCGCATAGCTCGGTTCTCTTTTGCAGGTTTTTGACCTACTCCGTTGGTGACGGTTTGTTGTCCTCTGTCTTTTTTTCGCCAATGCGGGCATAGAGCGCCAGGACGTATTGTTCCGGGTTATCCTTAAACGGGACGCACTGCCGTTTGTCAAATAAGCGCTTATGAGGGCATCCGCCTACACACATGGGAAGCCATACGCACTCCCGGCATTCTTCGTCAGGCACGGGACTGGCTGTGTTTAAATACATGGTAAGGTTGTTGGGTTTGCTTGCTGTAGCCAGTGGGTTTGCGGGATCCCAGTCGTGGGCAGTGCCAAAAGAGATCCATGGTTTATCGACAGCTTCCCAACACTTTTGCAGGTTACCGCGGTCATCAATACCAACGGACCATAAGCTATGCGAGCCACAATAGTGACCGCGACCCACACTAAAGCGTCCCGCCTCCTGACGTATACCAATCTCGCTCGCGTCGCTTCCACAAAGCAAACCTACCTGCTTGCCTCGTTCATCTGCAACTTCGCTGCCACTGACTGGTGCCGGATAATATGTAATCTCATTGCCTGATTCCTCTGCGAGTTTCTTGACAAACGCTTGTAGATCATCTGTCTCTGCACGGTTGCCCTCATGTACGTTGTGACGTATGTTTACTTTAAAAGGAAGCTTCAGATTTCTCAGATTACTTACAATGCGGTCAAACGTGGGGCCACCGTTACACAGATGGCGTGTGGCGTTGTGGGTTGCGCCTAATCCGTCAATGGTGACTTGAGCTGACTCGACTTTTGCTGCTTCCAGCATGTCAGCAATTTTTTGCGAGAGCAGATATCCGTTTGTAATAATGCTTGCATGGTATGCGGCGTTGTGCTCATCTGCGAGCTGTATCAGGCGGGTTGACAGTGACTCTATAATATCGGGGGCTAAAAGCGGCTCGCCGCCAAACCAGGCAACATGCATGCCTTTTGTGTTGGAAGCATTCAGCATGCGCTCCGCAAGAGCTATAACATCATCCTGGACCTCTTGTGACATCTTTCCGCGTCCGTGGTCTTCAAAGCAATACGGACAGTCAAAGTTGCACCCCATTGTGGGGCAGATGGTGAGTCCAATACTGGGGCTGGCCGCGCATGCAGCACGTCCCATAGTCTCAAGCGCTGCACGCTCGTCAAGATTGCAAATGATGCCGCGCTTGGCAAAACGCTCAATGATGGGATGATTCTCGTCAAGCTCTTCCAAGACAGAAAGCAGGTACATCTCGAGCGGTGTATACGCAGCGCAGTTACCATTGTAAAGATTGGCAATAGCCACCATTTTTGAGTCCGGGACTTGCGCGATCAGGTTATAACGCGATACGTGCCAACCTGCTTCTCCCGCCGTCCGCGATGTGTTCTCCTGTGTTTGCTCCTGAGACTCCATGACATCCTCCCGTCATATTGGTAAGGTTGATAAGTTTATTGGTTGGCTATCTCAATACAGATGCACCGGCTTGCAGGTAAGTTTTGGCATCAAGCGGCTTGCCGTCACGCATGCGCATCTTCAAGAATGTGGGTACGCAATAAAGCGCAAGCGCTGAGCCGTCTACCCTGATAAGCGTGGCGAACGTTGCGTCAGGAATGTGACGCCAGCGCTTGTCTGCAAGACCCATGTCCTCAATCCTGTTCATGAGGTGCGCTATTGTACCACCATCATTAAAGAGCTTGCGTGTGCCAGCCTCGTTGACAAATGGGAATCCTGCCGAGACACCCAGCGTAGTCCCGAGCGTATTATCGCACATAACATCAAACTGCAGCTCCAAACTGAACGGAGACTCCAGAATAGGCATCACAAGATCGCGTAGCGCCGGGCTTGTGGCTGTGAACCCGCAGGCGTGCAGATCATGCTCAAGCTGCGTAATGTCACCTGCATAAGCAGCCTTGAGTGCCGGACTTACAAAACAGTCGACGCGCACAGGTGACCCGGGCCTGCCGGGGTGTACGCCTGTATACCATATGCGCCAGCCTTGCGGAAGGCGGTTCTCAAAATCTGAATAGCGTACGTATGCGCCGTCGCCGGCCACAAGGTCAAAGAAGCGGCTTATGTTGGTGAGCGGAGCATTATTCACGTTTACATGAACAGCCGGATTGTCGATACGTCTTTCTGAGACATCGTAGGCAAACGTAAGTCCGCCACCGCCCGTCTCGTTCTCTGAATACCAGCGAAAGAGCTCGTCATAGCTATTACCTGCACCGGGAAGAAACTGTACTCCGGCATGCAAGGACTCGCGTGAGAGCGCTACATGGAGGTCAAAGCGGGGATTGCCCGCGAGCGGGACCTCGAACCACAACAGCGGAAACTTATCGCCAATGAGGCTTTGTTGAAACGCTTTGTGCGCGAGTGGCGCACAGTCACCAAACAGTACCTTTTCGCAACCTTTGTCTGAGGCGAGCGCATAAATTGTGTCGTATACAGAAAGCCGGTCTATTACCATCTAGGTCTCCAAGTCCCCCGAAGTGCAGGTTAAATAAAACTTAGCCGGCTGAGGTTCACAATCCTTGAATTTTACTTTTGCATAATTGAACAGTATGCAAAGTGCAAAACGGCCCTCGGTTCCGTCGTCGCGCTCATAGCCTATGTGGCGTGCGAAAGCTGCTCCGGCAATGAGCTTCCAGCGGTCATCAGCCAAACCCCAGGTTTGCAGCGTCTGCATAAGAGCGGCTCCGTAACCTGACTCCATGCACTCCCGTGCTTTGCGCGGCTTTGTCTCGTTAAACGAGAGTGATAGGCCAAATGTGTCGCTTAATTGTCCGTTGGGCATGATATCGAACTGAAAGTCGACCGACGGAGCAAGGCTCATGAACTGCGAGCAGCGTTTGAGCATAGGTGCATCAAAGGCCAAAAAGCCAATTTGCCTGAATTGCTCTCCCAGGTACTCCGGGTTTTCTGCGCATCGCGCCAGCTCGCCTGCACTCATGTAGCCACCAATGCGCATTGGTGTTCCGGGCCGCCCGGGGAACAGCCCTACGTAGGAGGGGGGCCAGCCATTTGGCATACGCATAAGAGCATCAAGGTAGCTCTGAGTCCGCGTGCTTTCTCCAATGCTTTCCAGGAAGGGAGCTACCAGCTCTGTGTGTTTGCGCTGCTGCAGGTATACGCTGGCGGTCTCTGCTTCTCCGGTCGAAAGATCCAGCTCAAGCCCACAGCTTACCAGGCCGTCCGGTTTGCACACGCCAGTGAACCAATCATACATAGCCTGGCGGCCAAAGCCTGCTCCGGGAGCAAACGTCGCACCGGGTTCTACGTATCCGTGTACTGAAAGTATGTCTAAACACGGTTTGCCCAGAAGCGGGAATTCCAGGTATGCATTGGGGTATCCACTGCCAATAAGGGTGCGTTCATAGATGTATGGCGCCAAATCGAGACAGTCTCCAAACAGCGCTTCACGGCGTCCGTCCTCAGCTGCTATGGTAGTTAAAGCGCAAAACGCGTCAATCTGTGTTGGCTTTTTCATGTGCTCTCGGAATTCCGGTTCATAAAACCCATTCTGATCCCTTCAAATGCGGGTTTTCTTTCTAAGCTTATTGTACACGCGAACGGCAGGTTTCATCTTAATGAATCAGCACGAATACGGAACGTACATTGTGATATGCTTTGATTATCGATTCAAGATCTCTGTTTAGTGTTTGATCTGAAAGGATGCAAAACGGTGCTTAAGCTTGCATATATTACCGAGGAAAACTGGCTCGATGTGGCTTCTCTACAGGTAAAAGACAACCAAAAAGGCTATGTTGCACCGGCAATTGGCATTTTGGCGCGAGGGTATGTGTATCGAGATTGTAATGCCAAAGTTTTTGTGATTGAAGACGATAACACCATTGTTGGCGTGGCGCTTGTAAGGGAGTTTACTGATGAACCCCTTGGCTATGATCTGCAGCAATTCATGATTGATGAACGATACCAGGGCAAAGGTTATGGCTCAAGCGCTCTGCAGCTTATATTGGATGAGCTGCGAAAAGAAGGCCATTATGATCATGTAGAAGTATGCGTAAAGAAAGACGATGCCGCAGCAATTTATCTCTATGAGAAACACGGCTTCAAAGATTCAGGGTACGTTGATGAAGATGTACCTGATGCGTTGAATCTCATATGCTATTTATAATTTGCTATTGGAGAAGATATTTTGCGGCTCCGGCATTATTAGATTATGTCTCTATGGCATAAGCAAGATCAAGTAAAAATGAGGGATTTACCATGTTTACCATTGAAGGAAAATGTGCAACCGCTGCTTGCTATGCAACACAGATTGAGCAGGCTGCTATAGATCAAATAAAGACAATGTGTGACCAGGAATTTACGCGCGGATGCAACGTTGCCATCATGCCTGATGCCCATGCGGGTACGGGCTGTACTATTGGCACAACCATGCAGGTCAAAGACGCTGCGGTTCCTAATGTAGTGGGCGTTGATATTGGATGCGGTATGTATACCTGTGATTTGGGAGACATCGATCTTGACATGCACGACCTTGATGCAGCCTGTCATCATGTACCAAGCGGGTTTTCTGTATGGGGAGGCAGGCTCGAGAAGTTTGACCTCACTGAGCTTGTGTGCTTTCGCTCGTTAAAGGATACGAGACGCATTGAGCGGAGCCTTGGCACGCTGGGCGGCGGCAACCACTTTATTGAGGTTGATGTTTCGCAAGACGGGCATAAGTATCTCATTATCCACTCGGGAAGCCGCAACCTTGGCTTACAGGTTGCAAACTTCTACCAGGATATTGCCATTGAATTGCACTCCGTTGGCCAGGAGTATTATGAGGCTCGCGACCAGCTGATTGAGCAATATAAAGCAGAAGGCCGCCGCGGAGAAATTCAGGCTGCCCTGAAAAAGCTCAAGGCCACACGATCTCAAACATATAAGAGTGATGTCCCGCAAGAGCTCTGCTGGCTCTATGGTACTCATCTTGATGATTACCTGCATGATGTGGCAATTTGCCAGGCATTTGCCAAGCGTTCCCGCGAGTTGATGGCCGCAGTGATTGCAGAACGGCTGAGGCTTCCGGAACCCAAAGGCTTCCACACCATTCATAACTATATTGATACGTCCGAGAAGATCCTTCGCAAAGGCGCCATTGCTGCCCATGAAGATGAGCTCGTTCTCATCCCGCTCAACATGCGCGACGGCAGCATTCTTGCGCGCGGCCGCGGTAACGCAAGCTGGAACTTCTCGGCACCTCACGGAGCAGGCAGAATCATGAGCCGTGCGGCAGCAAAGCAAACACTCTCTCTGGACGATTTCAAAGCAAGCATGGCAGGTATCTATACAACCTGTGTCTGTGAGGATACGCTTGACGAGTCGCCCGCAGCCTATAAGAGCATTGCCGACATTCTTACGCCCATTGCAGAGTCAGTCAACATAGTTGAGCAGCTCAAACCTATCTACAACTTCAAAGCAACCGAGGTTTCACCCTGGAAAAAGAAGTAACGTATAAACCCTTGTACACACAGTTTCATAACTTGCATTGTGACAGACCGTTTGACCCTGACACCATTTATTTATGCTACTATACGGTAGAAGAGATGCGGGCAAACACGTTAGGATATTGATACAATCTATTTTGGTTGATAAGGAGCAGCGATGGGGGACTTTAACAACAGAGTGTACGAGATGGTAAAGCAAATCCCCCGTGGGCAAGTGGCTACATACGGACAGATTGCCAAGTTAATTGGTGCCCCTCACAATGCGCGCTTTGTGGGCTTTGCGCTCCATGTGAACCCATATCCTGGTGTAGTACCATGTCATCGTGTTGTCTTTAAAGACGGTTCGCTGGCTTCATCCTTTGCTTTTGGCGGAGAAGGTGTCCAACGTAGTCTTCTTGAATCTGAAGGTATTGAGTTTGATGCCCAAGGCCGCGTGCTCATGCGCAATCACCAATGGCAAGCTGGCTTATAATAATACACGCTGCTGAGAATATGATAAAGCGTTGCGTGCTGCAAAGGAAAGGTTGAGACCGGTGAGCATTCTTAACACAAGCAAATTTATGCTCGTGCTGGAGGAAGCCTTTTCCGGTAAAGAAAAGCTCGCTTTGCTGGGTTTTAGCTTATCGCGTGTATGGACGTATGGTTTTCTCATGCTTGCTGCACAAGGCATTGCAAATTTGGAACTCATTACGAATTTGCGAGTTTCTCCGGTTCATGCAATATTTTTTACGTGCGGTACTATTGTTGCTTTAACGTTTGCGTTCCTTGCGCCAAAAATCGAACCATGGTTTAACCGCCATACTTATCATTGTGTAGCAATTGTCGGAACACTTGCCGCAATATGTCTTGCCTGCTCTTTGATGAGTGGCCTCAGTATCCTTTGGTTTATCGCACTCCTTTTGGGAGGAAGTACGCTTGCTCTTATCCGCATGTCATGGGGTCAAATATACGGAAAGCTCGATCCTCGGTTTATGGGCCTGTATACTGGCTTATCGTTTTGCTGTGCCGTTGGATTCGATGCATTTCTTATGGTAAGTTCCCAAATCACCATGCTGATTCTTTTGCTTATATTGCCTGCATGTTCAGCCATAACTATAAATCTTGCCGCATGCGGCGTGTCTATAGACATTCCGCCGTCTGACTGCGCAAAGGACATTTCTTCTCAAACCGTCTCAGATCGCAGGCAGTCAACAATTTCTTTGGTAAAACTTGCTATTGGAATGTTTGCTTTTGTATTTGCAACGACCTTTTTACGACACCTGTTGGGAACCGATGGTTTTCCTGATTGGTTAGGTCGCTGGTATTCCATACTTGTAGATCTGTTTGTTGCTGTATGTTTTCTGGGTTTTTATCTTATCAAAGGAGACTTAAACCCGCTTCCTGTTTACCGGAGTGTTGTGCTCCTCATAATTACAGGTTATGTACTCTTTTCGCTCGTTGGCGACCATCATAGAGTTTTCGCTTCCATGTTTGCAACGGCAGGATACGGACTCTTTGATTTGCTTTCTTGGATTGTTATGGCACGAGTTGCACAGGAAACTCCGCAAATATGTAACCTCAGGGTTTTCTCGGGCGCAATAGCAGCAACGCTTGCCGGCAGAGCATTAGGCTATATACTGGGTGGCCTCTGCCACTACCAGCTTGAGGCGGGTGTTATTACACTTCAAAGCATGTCTCTTGTCATGATACTGGTGCTTGTTGCAGTTGGGATTTCGATTTTGCCCGAGAACAGCAGCGTTAATTCTCTTCAGCGCAAACAATTTGCAGACGAGACACCCTCAAAACCCAAGGAAGATGATCTTACTGTTGCATGCCGTGTTCTTTCTCAGCAAGCAGGACTTACACCACGCGAGGCAGATGTACTTAATTTGCTGGCAAAAGGCTACAATGCTAACGCTATTTCGACAAAGTTATACATTGCCAAAGGGACTGTCCAAACACATATCAAACATGTGTATGCCAAGCTCGAAATTCATAATCAGCAAGAACTCATTGAGCTTGCTCAAAAAACGAACCCCCACAATCTGTAACAAATATCGTTTTTATTGTTTGCCAAATACAATGAAATGCTGGTCAGAAAGTCTGGCTCTTGCAAGTTATGACGCGCGCTAGTATGATCAATTCTCAAATGTTTTAAAATACCTGGGTTTTTGCCGAGAAACTCTTCCGAATTGACTTTCTGTCATGCTAGTACCCGTCATAACTTGCGCTCTTGTATCATAAGCAGATATTGCGATAATATGATCAGAAGGGTAATATATCTTGGCACATAGTCATGGGTTTATTTGATGATTCGAAAGGATTGATATGCCCGAACTCGGACGTTTTCGTGGAATCATTATACAAATGTTTTTTAGAGACACCGGTCAGCACAATAAACCACATGTTCATGTTAAATATGGTGAATATAAAGCATCAGTCGCATTGGATGGAGAAGTTCTATCTGGGTTTTTGCCTGCTAAACAATGGCGAATGGTTTCCGGATGGCTTGCCGCTCATGAAGAAGAAGCTTATGCCGCATGGAATAATGCAGTACAGGGAATTGATTTTGAACATATTGATGGAGAGTGATAACACAATGTATATTGTCAATGGGATTGTTTATGGTAGCGAACCATCTAAAGATATGGAAGTAACAAGCGTTAAGAATATTGGTGACTATATAATCCTTGTGACCTTTTCAACAGGCGAGGTCAGATTAGTTGACTGTACAGAATTATTCAAACTGCCCGCTTTTAAAAAGATTATTGATAAAACCGCATTTGATACAGTGAAAGTTAATGACGGAGTTTTGACCTGGTTGGATGGAGCTGTCGACATTGCGCCAGAGTCACTTTATGCATGTTCTTACGAATACCCTATAGCAATATAAGCTAATTATAAACTCAAGAACTGTCAAGATAAGTCAGTTATACAAATGAAGAAACCCCCTGCGAACCCTGGGTTTGATTCTTGTTCGCAGGAGTTTCTACATTTTACGGAGCTGCTAAAGTCAAAATATTTTACTTATAGTGCAGCTACTGCGTCACGGGCGGCTATTGCACCTGTGTAATGGCTGGTTCCAACACCGGTACCGGAGCTTGGGTAAGCAATGTTAAAGACATTGCCAAACATGCACATACCAGCAGCATAAAGGTTTTCGACAATCTCACCGGAGGCATTAATAACATGGCACTTCTCATCAACCTGAAGACCGGGGATTGACCCAATGAACAAGGGGCGTATAATGATGCAGTAGTAAGGGCCTTCTGCAAGGTTCGCTGTAGAAGCAACAAATGCATCGGCAGCAATACCCTCACCGGCAGCAAGCTCCTCGAGTGAATCATACTTAGAAACATAGCCAAGGGCTAAGGCCTTCTCAAGGCGTTCAGCTACTGCATTGGTTGCATCAAAAATGCCAAAAATATGCCCGTCGGTCTGATCACAAATAAGCTTAAGGGTATCGCCATAGTGAATTGAGAGATCTATAGGCTCTCCTTCTGCATTTACGCACATTTGTGGGAGCCAAACCAAGCTACCAAATTCGCCATAATAACCTAAAGCAGGATTGAGACCCATGAGGCCCATCATGCCATTACCAACAATCGGTACATCGAGATCGCGGGTAAGGGTAATACCATCACCGGTGTCGCCTGCAGAAGTAAAAGCAAAGGCATTCTCAAACTCAGGAGCATATTGATCGCGATATTCCATATTTTGAGTAAAACCACCGGTTGCAATAATGACTTTTTTGGCATGAACAGTGTAGACCTTCTCGAGGTCTTCGACAACAACACCCTCGACCTTTGAGCCATCTGTGACAAGCTCGATAACGCGGCTGTTTACGCGAGTCTCAACACCGGCACGGTCAACAATAAGCTTTTCTTGGTCTGACCAACCAGACACAACG
Source organism: Coriobacteriales bacterium (assembly GCA_017515595.1). Lineage (GTDB taxonomy): Bacteria > Actinomycetota > Coriobacteriia > Coriobacteriales > UMGS124 > RGIG5691. Next base: position 6,841 of record JAFWFL010000111.1, on the reverse strand, counting down.
TCTTCCCATGGAATATCTGAATGACGCAAGGTCCAGAAGCAAGGAATTTGTGATTGGGCGTTGCCAAGTGACCAGGTCAAGGGGTTAAAGCCAACACCTTCCTTCCAGAGATTCATAAATATCTCTCCGGAAATATCAAAGATATTGCTCCAAAGCTCTTCATTAATTGGATACTCACCGGAACGGCGTGTCATGAAGTCGATAAGATCTTCTTTTGAACAATCTTGCCCAACCCACTCGTTAATTGGCGCATTAAAGGTCCACATACCACCGCCGCAGACACGATAACAACCGCCAATAAATGCCTGCTTCTCAAGCAACAGGACTGAAGGAGCGGATTCTTCACGTGCGGCGGTAAGAGCGGCGCTTAAACCCGCAGCGCCGGCACCAATAACAACAATGTCATAGGTTTCATCTTCGCCCTGGGGCTTCTCGGCAAGAGCGTCTGAGCCTTTCTCGAACGCTACAGGATCGCCACCAGCAAGCTTAATTGCCTGGGCAACGGCATTCTTAATGGCAAGGGAAGTCATGGTTGCGCCGGCAACGGCATCAACCTCGATATTCTGCTGCTCAACAATGCGTGGGCATACCGACTGAATAGCAACATCTTTAATAACATTACTATCCACACATGAAATAACATGGACATCAGTAATAACATCTGCGTTAAAGCTGGTAGCAACTGTCATATCACCTTTAATTGAAGGGACGGTCACTGTATAAGTACCAGGTGCAAATGTGGCCGCTTCATTTGCAAGTGCGCTGCCGGTAACGACGCTAGTAGTGACAAGAGCAGAAACTGTGACGCCTGCCTTAACCAAATCACGACGGGAAAGAATTGACATAACAAACCCCTAATCTTTGTAATAAATACCCGGAATGAGAAGATAAAAATGCGTATGTTGCTACAAAGGACAACCCGTGAAAATTACCATTCTTCCTTAACAAGGGAGTCTGCAACCCAGCCAAGCTCCCAACGGCCTACCTTCTCCATGTTGCCATAAAGATGCTGGAACTTCCATTCGCCATCAACCTTAACATAGGTATTGCGGTACTTGCCAATCTCGATATACGCAGCTTCTTCACCGCTTTCCTCAATAAGGGTAAGAGTGCAAATGAGGCAGAATGTACCGGTTGCGGTCATACCGTCCGGCTCAACGGTAATCATAGGGGCAAGCATGTTGTGCTGACCCCAAGGCAAAGACTTAACGAGGTTAGCTGCATGGTTAACAATGGCGTCATGGCCCTGAGCAACACCACCGACACCCTCGATCTCCCAAAGGCCATCCTCAGTAAAGAGCGAAGCAATGCCTTCTCCGTCATAACCATGATCAAGATACCACTCATATTGTAATAGCATCCTGGGCAGCAAGCGGGTTCATTTTATTGACAATAGCAGCAAGTTGCTCGGTATTGACCGGAACATTCATTAATCCGGCTACGTCAGCGTTTTCTGGAATTGCAGCAAAGACAAGATCGCAATCATTATTGCGAAGGTCTTCAAGAGGGTCGCCCTCCCTAATATCTTTAATCTCTAAAACAGCACTTGGATACTTTTCAGAAAGCTTGAGCTTTATTAACGAAGCAAGGTCATCGGTAACTTTAAAACCAGCAAAGAGTTCGATCACAAGATGAAGAGGTTTTGCCTTCTTATACTCGGTAATCCATGCATTAGCACGATCATCTGCAGTAACAATTTCGCGTGCATAAGGTATAAAGCTTTCGCCGGCATACGTCAGTCTTGTACTTATCGCATTGCGTTCAAACAACCTGAGTCCGAGATTTTTTTAAGTGCCGAGATATGCTTGCTCAATGTAGGTTGTGTTACAAACAGTTTCGCCGCAGCTTTTGAGAAATTGCCGGTATCAGCTATCGTAATAAACTCACGTAAAAACTCAGGGTCCATGGCAGTATTCTCTCTTTAAGATCCCAAAAACTACGTACGCGAGTATTATACATTAATCCATCATGTTTCGCGAGACAATAAAGCATTTGAATCTGGGCGTCACGCTCTTATACCATGACCGTAACAGATATTGAATAGATAATTCCTTTGGATATATAATCCTGCCTGCCAGTATTCGATGTATTCGGAAAGGATGTTGCTATGCGTATTAGTCTTGGAGCAAAACCGCTTTGTTATCCTCAGAATGTGTTTATGGTCGCTACCTATGCTGAAGACGGGACGCCTGATGTTATGAATGCCGCTTGGGGTGGTATCAGCGATTTCCAGCAGATTTGCTTATGCCTCTCGGCCAGCCATAAGACGGTTGCAAATCTGATTGCCCGCCAGGCATTTACCGTAAGTATGGCTACTGCCGAAACCGTTATTCCCTGTGACTATGTTGGTATCGAGAGCGCCAATGACGTTCCCAATAAGTTTGAAAAGGCAGGTTTTCATGCCACTAAGAGCGAGCTGGTAGATGCTCCGCTCATTGACGAACTTCCGTTTGCACTTGAATGCAAAGTCCAAAGCTATGATCCAAAAACCGGCCTTCTCTTTGGCGAGATTGTAAACGTCAGTGCAGATGAAAGCATTATGGACGGCAATAACATTGACCTTAGCAAGTTCCATCCCATTGTCTTTGATGCAGTGAACAGCGGTTATCTTACCTTAGGTGAACGCATCGCAGATGCCTTTGGCTGCGGAGCTGCACTTAAATAACTATGAGGAGCATTATATTTAGCGTATCGGAGAAGGACATGCGCATTTTGGCACATGTTTTGTACTGAGAAACATTATGAGTCTCATAGCCACGCCTCTCTCTGTTCGAAATAGCGTGTTGAAAACCCGGTTGGTCATGGCTCCCATGGCAACCGGACGTGCGAATGAAGATGGGCTGGTAACCCGTAATCTTTGCGACTACTATCACCGCAGGGCAAAGGCGGGAGGATTGGGCGCCATCATCGTTGAACATGCTTTTATCCACCCGCAAGGCAGGCTTGCACCAAACCAGCTGAGTATCGCTACAGATGATTGCATTGAGGGGCTTTCTCAGCTGGTTGGGTCTATTCACGAGCCTTTTGGCGGTACGCTCGCAATTTGCCAGCTCACACATGCCGGTAGCAATGCTTTGCCTGCAGATTTATCGAACGGACTGGTTGCTCCAAGTGCCTGTATACATCCCGGGCACAAGCGTTCAGGTAATACCGGGCTTGTTCCCCATGCTCTCACCAGTCATGAGATTCATGAACTGACAGACTGCTTTTGTGAAGCCGCACAGCGCGCTGAAGCGGCAGGCTTTGACGGAGTCGAGCTTCATGCTGCCCACGGTTACCTGCTTGATCAGTTCTATTCTCCCCTTACAAATCATCGTGATGACGAGTATGGCCCTCAGTCGATCGAAAACCGAACGCGCTTTCTTTGCGAGACAATACAACGTGTGCGCGAATCTGTGGGAGAGATTTTTCTTATAGCCGTGCGCTTTGGTCCATGCGATTATGCACCTAACGGCGCTGTCTTAGAGGACGGCCCGCAGGCGGCTGTTTTATTGGAACAAGCCGGAGCAGATATCATTGATGTCTCGGGAGGGATGTTTAACTTCAGTGCTCATGAGCTGCGGCCTCCTGGTTTTTTCAGAGAATCGAGCACAGCCATACATGCTGCGATACACATCCCGGTGCTTACCGCGGGAGGTGTGCATTTACCCCAGGAGGCAGAATGGCTCTTGCAAACCGGTGCAACAGATTTGGTGGGCATAGGAAGGCTCCTCATGCGCCAGCCAGACTGGGCAGCAAAAGCCATCTCGAGCTTATGCCAGGTTGGCGTTTTATGACGAGGCAGCTTGCCCCTTTGGTGCCAGCAGGGCTTTTGGCACCTCGCACATGAGAGGGCGGCTGATGCTTAACGTTGTATTACCGGTCTTCTCGGCAGGAGAAGGATTGGCTGTATCTTGGCCGGTTCTGTTGTTTACTACAAGATTCCATGAAAACTCGCTGGTCTCTGAATCCCTGAAGTTAACGGGTCCAACAATTTCGTCCCAATGATCAAGGACAAACCTTGCTATCGCAGGGTCAAAGCTTGTCCCGATCCCCTGCTCAATTTGTTCCCGGCATGCTTCATGGGTAAGCGCTTTTTTGCTAAGACGCTTACCCATCATGGCGTCAATAGCATCACATACTGCCACAATACGCGCTCCAAGCGGCATGTCTTCTCCGGCAAGACCATCAGGATAACCGCTCCCGTTCCATTTTTCATGGTGATGAAGAACAATAGATGCTATACCCTTAAGCGAAGTGCAGCTCCCAATGATCTCTGCACCAACGCGCGCATGATCGCGCATTAACTCGTGTTCGTGCGGAGTGAGAGGCCGGTCACGGTGCAGTACGGTATCAGGAAGAGCAATTTTTCCTATGTCATGCACGTGTGCTGCCATGTGGATATCAGTGCTTTGGTCCTCAGGTAAACCCATAAGCAGGCATACGCGTTCTGTCATATCTCCAACGCGGAGAGAATGCTCGGCCGTATGGGGATCCCGCGCTTCGAGAGCAGACACAATGCTCTGCACCAGGTCATGGTACAGTTCAAGAGTAGATTGCGGCGTATTCTCAAAAGTCATAACTCTGTATTCCTGTATAATTTACCTTTAAAACTATGATTAATCAGTTCATATTCTTCTTATCAATTTGTACACTATAAGCAAGAAAAACCGCCGGTGCAACATCTCCACGGCAATGACATGGCAGAATCTGTTTACCCCAGTGTTATAAAAACATTCTGCAATCGAATAAACAGGAGAAATAAGCAGAGCGATGGTCCCAATGCTCTTGAAACCATCGCTCTGCTTATTTTAGTTTAGCTCTTTAGTACGGAATGGCTTACTCGGCATCCCATGGGGTCAGGCTTGCGGCATGACGGGCGCTGATGCGGCCCCATACCATGTTCTCGGCGTTGTTACCGCCGGAGATACCATAGGTGTGAGCTGCGAAGTTGCCAAAGCAACCGGCTGCATAAAGACGAGGAATGGGGTTGTCGTCAAAGTCAACAACCTGGGCGTTCTCGTTCTTCTTGGGGCCACCAAGGGTTGAGCAGCCACCCGGGTAAATGGGCCATGCATAGAACGGAGCCTTCTCTACCGGGAGGAGGTTATCAGCGGGACGGCCAAAATCAGGATCCTCGCCGGCTGCGCAGTAGCCGTTGTAGGTGTCAATGGTTGCCTGGAGTGCCTCAGCAGTCATCATACCGGGATCGATCTCGTTCATCTTGGCTACAAGCTCCTCAATGGTTTCGCCTTTGAGAACCCAGCCGCGGTCAACCTCAGCCTGGTTGTCTGCACTCCAACCGTCATAGCGGCCAAGCTCCTTGGGAAGGGTCGGAGCATACATACCGCGGGCAAGCCTTGCGGTTGGGTCAGGACCAAGCATGCCTGCCTCAAATGCGGTCTGATCAATAACAGCCCAGGTGGGAATGCGCTCAAAGCCGCAGATAGAGTCGTCAAACGGGAGCCACTGATGCCAGCCAACATGCGGGCTGCTGCTGGCCTTTTCATTGCGCCAACGCTTACCAACGCGGTTTACCCAAATGTAGTTGTCTGACTTGGGCGAAAGCTGGATAGCGAACGGATACTCGGGATCATGGAAGTTGGGGTTAGCGCCGCCAATCATGCAGTTCATATGCCAAAGCTGTGCGCCAACCTTCTGGACCATCTTAATGCCGTCGCCGGTGTTGTAAGGCCAGCCGTAGAAGCCGAGTGCCGGGTAAACCTTGAGATACTCATTCTTGAGTTCCTCGTTAAACTCAAAGCCACCCAAGGTCAGAATAGTGCCCTTGCGAGCCTTGATAGCAATGCGCTTGCCCTCATAGTCAGCATAGCAGCCAAGGATTTCCTTGGTCTCGGGATTCTGGATAAGCTCCTCGTTGGTAACACTAAAAAGAACCTCGATGCCCATATCCGCACGGTTTGCGTCCATGATATCCCAGAAGTTCATGCCGTAGCCGTCAATAGCGCCAATGGCCATTGAGTCAGAACCGGGAAGGAACGGATACTCGCAGCTCTCGGTGTAACGGCTTGCAAGGGTACCGGCATTCTGTACCCAGGGAAGTCCCCAAAGGGTTGCGTACTCGCCGTTACGAACGGCCTCGTTTGCCCAAGCCTCGCACATGCTGTCAGGAACCAGGCCGGCAGTAAATGACTTAATGTAAAGAGCGCACCCTGCGGCGTCTACCGGGATGGTGAATTCGCCGAGGTTAATGGAAGAGTTGCCACCGCCGCGAACCGGGGCCTTCTCAAGAATTAAGACTTCTGATGCGCCTTCGTCAGCTGCGGTAAGAGCAGCCCAAACACCGGCGCCGCCGTAACCAATGACCAAAACGTCAGTCTCATAATCCCAAGCCTCGGGCAGCCAGGCAGCTTCATCTGCAGAAGCAGCAGCTACACCAGCCGCAGCAACAGCGCCGGCAGCAGCAGCTCCGGCAAGGAACGTACGACGGCTCAGATCGAACGAATTACTCATAACAGTACCCCTTTCAAAATACAACCATGTTATTAAGACATACCTATGTCTTTGGCTCCTGTCAAAACCAGGCGCCTGTGGACAATCGTATATCGTAGCCGCACAGGCAAAATTAGCATCTCCAGAATGACGGTATTTTGATAGCTTTGACTACCCATGCTGATGGTATATGCCTTTTATCAGGCATAATACAATGTTCATATGCATCCTAGAAAGGCACGGATAACGAGCATTCTGAATGAGTCATAAGGACGCGGGTTCTGTCTTACGAGACAAAACCCGCGTCCTTATGATTTACTGACGCATATGTGACAACCCTCTGTCAGACTGTCAAAAAACTATCTCGTGCAGAGAATTTGTCAATTCATGACTACTCAAACGCATTTGA
>JAFWFL010000110.1 GCA_017515595.1 Coriobacteriales bacterium | reverse complement strand
GCATCCCCGGAAGAGCGGCTATACCTCTAAACGACATGCCAGAAGCATACCTGGACTTTGCCTCATTTTTGAGGGATTCATTGTAAACCATGCGGACTCCAATCAGAACCTAAATTGGTCCAACTTTTTGTCCGCACTCCCGAACCGTCCCCAATTCCCATTTCTCCTTGAATGGCAGCACCTGTGCTGTTTACCGTACTATCGTTGCAACAAATACGTGCACATGTCATAATAAAAGGTTATAAAGCAGAAGAATATTCTGCCCCGCCGTTACTGTGGACACGCAGCTGTTAACAGGAGGAAAGAGATGATAGCATTCAACCGCAAACACAACACCAAATACCGTACTTGGCAAATAGCCGGATTCCTGATAGCGCTGCTCATTGGATTCATTGCCAGTATGCCTGCATGGGCCGCCTACTGGCCTGCAGGCGACGAGATGAACACAGAATTTATCAACGGCCGCCAGACAACAACCATAGATCAAAGCGGCATGCTGGAGACTGATAAACACATAGACGGCGACCTTGTGATTAAGGCGGATATAAATCTCAACGGCCGCCAGCTGAGCGTTACCGGTAACGTTCTCATGGATGCAAATGTAAACCTGGCCGGCGGCAGAATATATATTGCAGGTGATTTGCACCAGGTAAACGGAACAATGTACATTAACGCCGGTCTTTTGCAGGTTGCCGGTAATTATTATATCGAAGGAACCGAGAAGGACGACTCAGGCATCCCAAAATCGTCCTACGGTACCATTACCATGGACAACACTGCAGATAAAATATGGATTGGAAAAGACTTTTGGGCAAGAAGCAGCTATACCTCCAAGCTGACCGCAGGCGAGATGCAATTCAAGGGAAATGTTACTGATTACACAGGGAATACCATCAGAGCAACCGGTACACACCGGGCCAATTTTATGAATACCCAGCTGGTTACCGTTGATTTACAAAACGGTGCCGCGTTTGAATCAATTATTACCGGTAGCGTCAGCGTGCAATTTAAACAGCTTGGCATTAACAAACTCACATACGGAATAACCCTTTTTGGAGACGTTGAGAATATCTACACGAAGCTGAACCTGAACGGATATACGATGACCATCAGGGGCACCGTTCAAAACGTTACGGCAGACATGGACTTAAACTGCGGTACCCTCGTGGTAAACGGTGACTTCTACCAAGGAGACACCTGTATATATTTTAACGGCGGAACATTACAGGTAGATGGAAACTATTACCTTCAAAGCCGTGAAAAAGAAGAAGACGGCAAAACACCCCAAGCCTCTTACGGCCTGCTTAGCATGGATAACAAAAACGACAAGCTCATTGTGGGAAAGAACTTCTTTGCCAAAAGCAAATACTCATCTGTTCTGACTGCCGGTACTATGGAATTCAAAGGCAACGTTACAGATTACACCGGGAACACCATACGCGGATCCAAAGAGCATCTGGCTGTTTTCTCGGGCAGAAACAACCAGGTGGTTGACCTGCAAAATAGCTCGGCATGCTTCCAAAGCATCAGAACCATTAACCAAAGTGTCACCTTTAAGCAACTGGGCATTAACAAGCTGACCGAGAATATTTTCTTGGTTGGCAACATCGAAGATATTTGGAACACACTGGATCTCAACGGTTATCAAATCCAGCTCAACGGCAGTGTAAAAAAAGTTTCTGCAGATATCTATTTAAACAGCGGTATATTCAAGGTATCGGGAAGCTTTACGCAAGTTGATCCTACCATCTACTTTATGGGCGGCACACTCGAGGTTGGCGGGGATTACCTCATAGAGAGTACCGGGAAAAACGATGACGGAACGCCGGCAAATTCCTATGGCCGGCTTATGATGGAAAACGTCAAAGACAAGCTCATCGTAGGCGGGAACTTCTCGGCCAAAAGCAGTTATTCGTCTGTATTAAGTGCAGGCGTTATGGACTTTAAGGGGAATGTGACTGACTATACCGGCAATACCTTCAGATGCTCGGGAAGTCATAAAGTGGAGTTCTCGGGCTATCCCAAAAGGCAAGTGGTTGATCTTCAGAACCGCTCTGCCTGCTTTGAAACCATTGGAACCTACAATGACTACGTAACCATGAAGCAGTTTGGCGTACATAAACTCACGGAGAGTATTCACCTGGACGGCGATGTCGAGAATATCTGGCACGATCTTGATTTAAACGGAAAGTGGTTGGTTGTCAACGGTAACATAAAGAATGTCTCCGCAGATATTAACCTGAACGGCGGGCAATTCTTTGCCAATAAGGATCTTTGTCTGACCGATGGCACCATTTATTTCAATGGCGGTACCCTGTGGGTAGACGGCAGCTTTACCATCGAGAGTACCGAGAAGAATGATGACGGTACACAAAAGAATTGTTATGGCCGTTTGTTTATGGAAAATGATAAGGACCGCCTTGTTGTTTCCAAAAACTTCCTAACAAGAAGTTCTTATAGCTCCGTTCTGAGCGCGGGTCAGATGGAATTTGCAGGTAACGTCACTGATTACACCGGTAATACCGTGAGGTGCTACGGTACCAACAAAGCCGTCTTTAACGGGAAGGGAACCCAGACAGTAGAGTTTGCAAATACCAACTCATGCTTCCAATCTATCAGAACGTCGAATCAAAACGTACATTTTAAAACCTTTGCAGTTAACCAGCTCACCGAAAATGTCATTATCGCCGGCTCCGTTGAGAAAATCTGGAAAGACCTCGATCTCAACGGCAAGAGACTGGTCATCAAGGGAGATTTAGGCGCGTTGATGGCAGATGTTGATTTGAATAGAGGCAAGCTCTCTGTAAACGGAAACTTCCGTCAGCTGGATGCCGATATTTATTTCCATAAGGGAACACTTCAGATTGGCGGAGATTACCTGCTTCAGAGTGCCGAGAAGAACGAGGATGGTTCGTACAAGACGGTTTGGGGCAGGCTTTATATGGAAGATCCCGCTGATCATATGGTTGTAAGCGGAAACTTTATTGCAAGCAGCCAGTACTCCTCTGTTATGACAGCCGGAACCATTGAAGTCGCAGGACAAGTCGAAGACACTACCGGCCATACCCTCAAAATGTCCGGCAAAGAGAACGAGACCGCGCTCATAACATCAACTAAGACGGCATCAAACGAAACCGAAACTGCCACAACGTCTTCACAAGACAAAGACAAAAACAGACACAGAAACCAAACGGAACAGAATGCTTACAGTGATGAAGACATAGCAACGGTTACAGTCACAACCAGCGAGTCTCAGGAACCTAAAAAGCCCACTCAAGAAACAACCGTCTCGGTAACCGAGTCTACCACAGACGAAACTGTCGATACACCTCCTAAAGAGCCCACGGTACCCGCAGACACCGCCAAATACATGGTCAAAGAGACATCTGATAAGGTCTTCTACCTGTATATGACCGAGGATGACAACTGGGATCATTCGGTAAAAGTACCGGTCAATACCTGGCTGATTACCGATTTTGCTGAAGTGAGCTTTACATCGCTTGCCTTAACGGGCGATGGCGGCTGCAAACTTACGGTTCAGACTGCACCAAGCACAAATCCCTTCACACAGGGCCCCAACGTCACGGTTACCTGCACCTATAATGGGAAATCGTACTCCGGCGTCTGGTATCAGGGAATTGTACTCGCGGATGAAGAAGAAACTCCCACCATTACGCCTGAGCAGCAATCAGAAATTGACCTGGTTGTCGCCGCTACCCCCACAACAATGCCTCCGGGACTTATCAGACTGGGCAAAATCGAATTCAAAGCCTACAATGACTCGAATCTTCCCATTACCGGCTATGAGTATGCGGTTAAAGAAGGCGACGACGGCGAATGGAAAACAGTATTATCTACCAAGGATGAAGTCTCCATGTCAACCCTGTTCCCATCGCTTGAACTCGGCAAAACCTACTGGTACAGATACCGCTACTACATAACCGTAAACGGTGTCAACCACTACAGCTACTGGAGCGAAACAGCAGGAGACGTATACACCATTTACGATAATACAAACCTATAGTATGTAGCTGTCACAGAATTTCGTTCAGTATATAACATTGGAGCAGAGGTGCATCTTCTCACCTCTGCTCCGATGTTATAATATATACATTTTTGCAGGTATTTTAATGGTGGGACGTGAGGGAATCGAACCCTCGACCTTAGGATTAAAAGTCCTCTGCTCTACCAGCTGAGCTAACGTCCCTTAATGGCCGCTGGAGCGGGCAACGGGATTCGAACCCGCGAATAATGGCTTGGGAAGCCATTGCCTTACCGCTTGGCGATGCCCGCTTGCAACGTGGTATAGTAACACATTATTTATGGTTGCAGAGTCCTCAGCTAATAAACCAAGAATACACACAATTAAGCGTTAACATTGGCATCAATGCGGTACAATCTCAAAAGCTGTTTTCGTTTAAGGAGCATTTGCGATGTTTAATGTAGTACTTGTTGAGCCCGAGATACCCTCGAATACCGGCAATATTGGCCGCACCTGTGTTATAACCGGGTCACATTTACACCTGGTTGGACCTTTTGGGTTCTTGCTTGACGACTACTCTCTAAAACGGGCGGGCATGGCATATTGGTCAAGCCTCAACGTTACACGTTATAAGAATTGGCACGAGTTTCTCGAGCAGAACGCCATTGACCTTGAGCTTCAAAACCGTCTGGCGCAAAGTACACCTGTTCTACCGCGTGTTCACCTGCTTACCAAACGCGGTGCAACCATTTATTCAGATGCCACCTATACCGAGGGCGACTGGCTCATTTTCGGGAAAGAAAGCAGCGGACTTTCCCGGGGACTTATTGATACCTATCCCGCATTGTGTGAGCGCATACCCATGCTTGATGACAGCCATGCACTCGAGAATGCAGCCGATTGGCAGGCGCAATACGGTGAGCTCCACCCTGAGTTGCGCCGCGATGTCGCAGGAAATTTTGTAGATGACCGCACCAATTGGGTAACATCGCTCAATCTGTCTAATGCCGCAGCAATTGTTCTGTATGAAGCTCTGCGGCAAACCGGGTTCCAAGGCATGTAAAGAGGAGTTTATGCAGATTGAGAATATTACGATCGAAATCATTCGCAGCAAGCGTAAGACACTTGCCATCCAAATTAAAGAACCGGGTAAAATTACTGTCCGGGCTCCTCTGCGCGCAAGCGATGCACAAATTCGCAGTTTTATAGAATCAAAACGGGACAAAATTATCAAAATGCTCCAAGATGTTAAGACTAAGGCTCAGGCAAAATCCGAGGTTACGCACCTTACAAGTCAGGAATTACAAGAGCTGGCCAACCAGGCAAGCAAAGACCTGCCCGAGCGCGTTCAGCACTATGCGTCTCTGCTGGGTGTCACTTATGGCCGCATTACCATCAGAGCACAAAAAACACTCTGGGGCAGCTGCTCAGGAAAAGGTAATCTTAACTTTAATGTACTTCTCATGCTCGCGCCTGAGGATGTGCGCAACTATGTGGTCATTCATGAACTCTGCCATCGCAAAGAAATGAACCATTCCACCCGCTTTTGGGCAGAAGTTGAGCGCATTATGCCCAACTACAAAGAGCAGCGCAAATGGCTTAATACGAACGGAAGTCTGCTCATGGCAAAGCTCGGATACTAAAACCGCATTTTAGCCTTGGATGTCGTGAAGGAGCGTCATCTTCATTTCGTAGTAAGCGGGTGTCATGTCTACAAAATGACGATGGGGGTTCGAGAAGCGCTGCTCTTCTTGCCATATCTCATGCTCAAGCTGCTGGCGCACATAATTGCGTATTTCTGAAAGCTCCCGGTAAGGCATGACACGCTTGCCTTCAATAATTACGGGCTGTTGCAGCTCTTTGGCGGTAAAACCTACAAATTCCCGGTTACGCCAGGGCATAAGCGGGTCAACAAAACGGTATGGTTTTGAGAGGTCGACGGTCTCCTCGGCCAAAGCAATAAGATCAGCCACAGCATATCCCTGCTCGTTATAGATGCGATAGACTTTTTTAAACCCGGGGTTCGTGATCTTCTCGACAGTCTCAGAAATCTTAATGCGGGGCTCTAGTATGCCGTTTTTCTCGACAGCAGCGATTTTATAGACACCGCCAAATACGGGTTCGCTTGACGCCGTAATGAGGCGCTCACCTACGCCAAAGCTGTCGATGGGGGCTTGCTGATCCATAAGAGAGGCTATGGTGCGCTCATCAAGGCTGTTCGATACAATAATCTTTGTATCATTAAGTCCTTCTTCATCCAGAGCAGCGCGGGCGCGTTTAGAAAGATACGCAAGGTCTCCCGAGTCAATGCGGATTCCTTTGAGGCGCTTGCCTTGCGGTTCCAAAATCTCGTGTGCAACACGGATTGCATTTGGGATACCGCTCTTCATAACATCATAGCAGTCTACCAGCAATACCGTATTGTCGGGATAGATCTCGGCATACTTTTTAAAAGCCTCGTACTCATCTTCAAAATACATAACCCAGCTGTGCGCCATGGTTCCGCTTACCGGAATTCCAAACTGTTTACCGGCGAGAACGGTAGCTGTACCCACAGCGCCCCCAATATATGATGCGCGGGCACCATAGACTGCGGCATCCATATTATGAGCACGCCGGGCGCCAAAGTCTGAAACCGCGCGTCCCAAAGCCGAACGCACAATGCGCTGCGTCTTGGTTGCAATGAGTGACTGGTGATTGATCTGTGCGAGAACCGCAGTCTCAATGAGCTGGGCATCTATAATAGGGGCAACAACCGTGAGGATGGGCTCGCTCGGATAAATGACGGTACCCTCGGGCATGGCATACACGTCGCCCCTGAACCGGTAGTTGGCAAGGTAATCCAAAAACTGCCTGTCAAAAATATTGAGCGATTCAAAATACTTAATGTCATCGTGGTCAAAATGCATGTTCTCGATAAGGTCAACTACCTGCTCAAGACCGGCAAAAATCGCAAAACCGGCTTCGTCGGGGTTACGACGGTAAAACACATCAAACACGGCACGGGAGTCAACATTTCCTGTTTTAAAATACCCGTTCGCCATAGTCATTTCATATAAATCCATAACCATCGCAAGGTTTCTCTGCTCGAATTGCTTATAGCCGGCCCGTACTTGATCGTTCTTAACCTCTTCCACAGATGTTTCCCCCTTGTGCAACCCGTCACCATGTGATTGTCTATGTTAGCAGAAACCTCTTGACTGATTGCGCACGTATCGATTGCTACGCAAAAATGCCGGTCAAGAGCATGAGTTATCCAACATTTCTGACAGGACTTTTGCCGAGAAACCCATGCCTCATGCTTGCCTAAACCGTGCTTGGGTTTTACAATGATGGCACTTGTTTGCCTTTGAGCTTTCATAAGGAGGCTGTTGTATGGATACATTGGATCAAACCACAAACATGGCAAATACCTGTTTTACTTCGCGGCCGTTCCCATCCGAGTCTCCGGGATCGCGCACCGAGCTTTTTGTCTCTGACATCCATGGCGAATATGAGGCGTTTTCGCACCTCATGCGCAGCGGATGCGGAGCCATTTGGGAAGTCATTGAAGAAGCGCAAAAACGCGGAGCTTTTGGCGAAGAATTCACCCAAGATGATTGCCGCTCATTAGCCACGCTCATTTACTACCCTGCAGATAAAATTGCACAAGAAACAGACATGTGCATAGACATGAACGCTTGGCTGGGCCAGAAATCAAAACAACTGCTGGCAGTCCTCCGCTTGCTCGCGTGCATTCGTACCGCCAGCGAACTGCAGGAGTCGTATCCTCAGGACAGCATTGAGCTCTTTGGTCCGCTTATGAGTGCACCTTGTGCCCAGGCAGGCTCATGTGCCGCATCCTACATTGCAAGCCATGCGCTAGAAGAATCTATAAGCTTTGTCATAGCGCTCTGCGAGACCATACAACGCCTGGCAGTTGGCAACGTGCATATGGTGGGCGACGTATATGACCGCGGTCCGGCCCCTGATCTTGTTGTGGATGAGCTCGAAAAATGGCCTAAGCTTGATGTCCAGTGGGGTAACCACGACATGCTGTGGATGGGTGCATCTTTGGGACAACCCGGCTGCGTAGCCAATGTAGTGCGCATTTGCGCCCGTTATGGCAACTTGTCAATTCTTCGCGATACCTACGGCATGGATCTCTCGCCCTTGTTTGAGTTCGCACAAACCGTCTATGCAGATGACCCCTGCGCCGCATTTGGAATCAAGGGCAGTCCCGATATCAGCGAAGAAGAACTTGCGCTCAGTATCAAAGTCCAAAAAGCAATGGCATATATCCAGTTCAAAGTAGAAGCCCGGCTTATTGCCGAAAACCCCTCGTTTGGCCTGGAAGCCCGTAATCTCCTGCATCATATTGATTACGAAGCCGGCACCGTTGAGCTTGACGGCGTAACCCATGAACTTCTCGACAAGGTCTTCCCTACCATTGACCCGGCTGACCCGTACCGTATGACTCCTCAGGAAGAAGCCGTGATGAAGCATTTGCAAGAGGCTTTTATTGGCTGCAAGCGCCTGCAACGTCACATCAAACTCTTCCTCGACAAGGGCAGCCTCTACAAGCTCGACGGGAACATTTTGCTCTTCCATGCCTGCGTACCGCTCAACGCAGACGGCACTTTCAAAGAAGTAACCATCTTTGGGCAGACGCTCAAAGGTAAGGCGCTTTATGATGCTGTTGAGCAGTATGTTCGTGATGCCTTTAAAGCAACTGATCCCGTACAGCGCAAGCGCGGTCTCGACTTTTTGTGGTATCTGTGGCTCGGCGAAGGCTCTCCGCTTTTTGCCAAGAGCAAGATGGCCACCTTTGAGCTTTATCTCATTGCCGACAAAGCCGCCCGCAAAGAAGTTAAGAACCCCTTCTACTCATTGCTTGAGAATGAAGAGGTGATTGACAGTATCTTTGAGGAATTCGGTATGGATCCCGCGAAGTCACACATTGTGTGCGGTCACGTGCCCGTTAAGGTAAAAGACGGAGAAGACCCTGCTAAATGTCACGGCAGAGTGCTTATCATTGACGGAGGCATGTCCAAGGCATACCAGTCAACCTCGGGAATTGCAGGCTTTGGCCTCACGCTCGATTCAAGAGGCCTGTGGCTCGCCTATCTCGACCCCTTCTGCGGTACCCAAACTGCCATTGAGACCAACACAGACCTTGGGTTACACTGGCGCGCAATAGATTAACCTGACAAAAGGACGCACCTTTTGTCAGGTAAAAAGCGGGACCTCCGAAATAACACCGGAGGTCCCGCTTTTGTATTAGTCAGGGAGCGTGTCAAATGACCTGACTCTTTGACACGCTCTTACTTGATGCGCTTGTTGTCTACGTCGTCCTTGAGAATTGCGAGGAATGCGTCAAAATCCATGGTACCAAGATCGCCGTCGGCACGGTGCCTGGGGGCCATGGTGTTGCCTTCTACGTCGCGGTCGCCTACAACCACCATGTAGGGGACCTTCTCGAGCTGGGCATCGCGGATCTTGCGGTTGATCTTCTCGTTACGGGTGTCAACCTCTGCGCGGTATCCAAGGGCGTCGAGCTTGCTGCAGATTGTCTCGGCATATTCAAGCGCACGGTCGGTAACGGGTAAAATCTTGGCCTGAACCGGAGAAAGCCAGGTGGGGAATGCACCCATGGTTTCCTCGATAAGGTATGCCATAAAGCGGTCAAGCGAACCCAAAATAGCACGGTGGATAACAACCGGGGTGCGCTCGTTGCTCTCGCTGTCCTTATAGGTAAGATTAAAGCGTGCGGGCAGGCAGAAGTCGAGCTGGCAGGTAGAAAGTGTGTACTCGGCACCAACGGCGGGCTGTACGTTTACGTCAAGCTTGGGTCCGTAGAATGCTGCCTCGCCGATTTCCTCGGTATAGTCAAGGCCGAGCTCGTTCAGAACATTACGGAGAGCGTCCTCGGCAGTGTTCCACATCTCGTCGTCATCGTGGTACTTATGCTTGTCGGCAGGGTCGCGCAGCGAGAGAACCATGCGGTAATCAGTAATACCAAAGTCCTTGTAGGTATCAAAAATAAGGTTCACAACGTTGGTGAACTCGTCCTTGATTTGCTCGGGCGTTACAAAGAGGTGCGCGTCGTTTTGGCAAAAGTGGCGTCCGCGCTCGATGCCCTTGAGCGTGCCCGAAGCCTCATACCTAAAGTCGTGGGCAATCTCGCCAATACGAATGGGGAGGTTCTTATATGAGTGAGGCTGGTTTGCATAAATGCGCATGTGGTGAGGGCAGTTCATGGGGCGCAGAACATAGGTCTCCTCGTCAACCTCCATGGGCGGGAACATGTTCTCTTTGTAGTGATCCCAGTGGCCTGAGGTCTTGTACAGATTGACGCTGCCCACGCAGGGTGTCAATACATGCTGATACCCGGCCTTGAGCTCCTTGTCGCGAATATAGTTCTCGAGAATGCGCCAAAGCGTATAGCCCTTGGGCAGGAACATAGGCATACCCTTGCCCACCAGCTCGTCTACCATAAAGAGCTGCAGATCATGGCCAATCTTGCGGTGGTCGCGGCGCTTGGCCTCCTCGAGCTTCTCGAGATAGGCATCAAGCTCTTCCTTCTTGGGGAAGGCGATACCATAAATGCGCTGAAGCGACTCGCGCTGTGCGTCACCGCGCCAATAGGCGGCATTGTTTGCAATAAGCTTAAAAGCGTTGGCCTTCACGCGGCCTGTTTTGTCAAGGTGCGGACCTGCGCAGAGATCAGTAAACTCGCCCTGCTTATAGAACGAGATGGGCTCGCCCTCGGGAATATCGCCAATGAGCTCGATCTTAAATGGCTCGTCGTGATCCTGCATGAGCTTAAGAGCTTCGTCCCTGGGGAGCTCAAAACGCTCAATGGGGAGATTCTCTTTGATAATCTTCTTCATCTCGGCTTCGATTTGCTCAAGATGATCCGGGGTAAATGTAAACGGCGGATACATATCATAGTACCAGCCCTCTTTGATGGCCGGTCCAATGGCAAGCTTCACCTCCGGCCACAGTCTCTTTACGGCCTGGGCCATGATGTGTGAGCAAGTATGCCAATACGTATGGCGGTACTCCTCGTTCTCAAAGGTGTACTTGTTGTCATCTGACATAACTAAATCCTTCTTTCCCTCCATTGCAGAAATCCATACAAAAGACGCTGCAGTGTAAGCGGTTACTCCTGCGGCAACTCATTAAGCAGACTCTTATAATGTTCCTGCCTCTCCTCATGGTTACCGCTGCTGTTAGTGCAGTCTTGTATTGTACACAATCAATCACATTGTATATTGACAAAACCCAATACTCTTAAGAAACAAATGGAATAAAAAACATCGTGCCGAGAAGCCCTTGCGGGTTTCTCGGCACGCAGATGGGAGACAACGGAGATGGAAGGTATTGCCTCAAAATTCTCCTCACGGCAACAGGCCTATCGGCGCCGGCAAGAAGAGAACTGACGGCAAATTCCTACGAACGAGTAAGCATCATGTCCATAAAATCCCCTCCCAAGGGATCAGAACTCCCATCCTGTGGACTTTTGTACCAATAACACACCTAAACCATACGGACTTGCAGCGAATGGCCGCCAACAACAAAAAGCCAAACTCTGCCTTCTACACAACCATATAGACAAAGAGTTTGGTTTGCAGAGCGGCTATAGTTTATAGAAATACTTATCTTGAACAACGGAGACCGAGTATGATTTACGAGTATGATTTTGCAAAACATGGCTATTTAATAAGCTTTGCATACCCTTTGTGATAGACATTTTGGCGCTGTGGCGTATGATACGCATAACCGGTTAACCAAGCCGGTTTGTCAATTCAATACGTTTCTCTTGGGAGGGGAAGCACATGTCAGACAATCTGTTTAACCGTGGTCTGTCTCGTCGTATCTTTGTTCAGGGCAGTGTAGCCGTTGCCGCTGCAAGCCTGCTTGGCGTAGCCGGGCTTTCATTCGCAGAAGAGAAGCCCGCTGAGGAAGCCACCGAGAAGCCCGCGTTTGATATGGACGAGATTTTGAAGTCCAATGAAGACGGCTCGTGGACCTTTACTGATCAGAACGGTTACGAAGTTACCATTCCGAGTCTTCCCTGCGAGCGCTTTGTTATGCTGCAGCATCACTCGCTCGACATGATGTGCCAGCTTGGCGCCCAAGATCAGATTGTCGGTGTTCTCGGCAAGTGGAAGGGCAACCTGGGCGAGTACATGCTCGATGTATTCCCCGGCATCGAAGGCGTTGCCATGGGCAGCAACCTTAATGAGTGGAATGTAGAAGAAATCGCTGCTCTTGAGCCTGATGTTGTTATCGCCGCTCCCCAGGCGCCCGAAGATGCCGTAAAGCAAATTCGCGCACTCGGCATCCCGGTAGTAACCGTGAGCCTTCGTGGTGAGGGCAAGCAGGCAGAAGCCCAGTCCCCGCACCTTGCAAACGCTGACGCCGCTTACACCGAGGGCTGCGAGTGGGCAGTTAAGGTCCTTGGTAAGCTTGCCGGCAAAGACGAGCAGGCAAAAGCCATTTGGGACTTTGTAGAAGAAAGCCGCGAGCGCGTGCTTGAAGCCGTGGGCGACGTTAAAGACGAAGACCGCGTTACTGCGTTTGTTCCTATGAAGGATGACCAGACCTACGGCAACGACAAGTACGTTGGCTGCCAGCTTCTCCGCGCAGGCGCAATCAACGTAGCTGCAGCTTCTATCCAAGGCAACGGCTCTTACACCGTCGAGCAGCTCGCCAACTGGGATCCTGACGTCATCATTATTCAGGACCGTTATATGGATCTCTACGAGGAGTTCACCACTGACCCGCGCTTTACCGAGATTCGTGCGGTCAAAGAGGGCAATGTCCTTCTCGCTCCGTACTGGACCAAGCCGTGGGGCAACCCCGACACCGATTCCATGGCCTTAGGCGAGCTCTGGCTTGCTCACAAGTTCTATCCTGAAGCCGTTCCCGCAGAAGAAGTCCAAGAGCGTGCCGAGAAGTTCTATAAGGACTTTTATGGCATTGAGTTTACCGGTACTGTTGACGCTGAGTAAACCCGGGAACCGTTTATCTCAGAATTACTGCTTTGGTGCCAAGGAAGCCTCTGTGTTTCCTTGGCACCTTGACTTTTAAATGCTTAACGGTATTCAGTTGGCCTTAAGTTACAAACAGAGTACGAGGAGAATCTCATGTCTCAAGACTCTCAAAACACCGAGAGCGCGTCTCCCGGTGTTGCAAGCATTAAACCTACCTTTAAACCAAAACGTCAGCCCTGGCTTATCCCGGTATTTATTATTGCTCCTATTCTCTGCATTCTTATCTCTCTGACGCTCGGCGCGTTTGAAATAAGCGTACCCGAGGTGATCGAGATAGTTTGGTGCGGTATTACCGGCCAGGAGTTCACGAGCGACAACTACAAAAACCCGGCGCTTGCCTACAGCATGGTCTGGACCGTACGCCTGCCTCGTGTAGTCGTTTCTTGCCTGGTAGGTGCGGGTCTGGCCATAGCAGGCGCGGTCTTTCAAGGTGTGTTCCGCAACCCGCTCGCATCGCCGTATACCTTGGGTGTCTCAAACGGCGCCGGTTTTGGTGCGGCAATTGGCATTGTTTTGGGCCTCTCAACATTTTTAATCCAGGGGTCCGCCATTCTCTTTGGCCTCATAACCGTCGTACTTACCTTTGTGGTAGCATCGCGTTCGAGCAAATCGAGTGTTACCTTGGTTCTCGCCGGTATGCTTATCAGCTCGCTTTTTGCTTCACTCGTAAGCTTGCTCAAGTTCGTGGCAGATCCTACCGAGAAACTCCCGCAAATTGTGTACTGGCTTATGGGCTCATTCAGCGGCGTCAGCTTTGAGAAGCTCCTTATGATTCTGCCTTTGTACCTCATAAGTCTTGTGGTGCTCATCGCATTCAGATGGAGGCTCAACGTACTTTCGGTAGGCGATACCGAGGCGCGTTCATTCGGTATTGACGTAACGCGCGATCGCAACATCGTGATTGTCTCGGCATCTGTCATCTCTGCAGTTTGCGTATCGATCTCGGGCATCATCGGATGGGTAGGTATTGTTGTACCACACCTGGCCCGCATGATTTGCGGACCTGACTTTAGAAAGCTGCTGCCCGTATCGCTTTCTCTGGGGGCATGTTATCTGTGCATCATAGATGACGTGTGCCGTGCCCTTACCACGGCCGAAATACCCATTGGCGTCGTAACAGGCATCATTGGTGTGCCATTGTTCCTGTACTTTATCTACCGTAAGAAGGTGAACTGGTAATGAAGCTTGCAGTTGATGGCGTTACCTTTGACTATGGCACCGGCCAGAACATTCTTGAGGGCATGAGCTTTACTTATGAATCACCTGATATCATGTGTCTTTTGGGATGCAATGGTGTTGGTAAATCGACCCTGCTCAAGTGCATTATGGGCGAGCTTTCGCCTGCAAGCGGAACCATTACCATAGACGGTAAACCCACCCGTCAGTATTCTCCGCGCGACATGGCGCTCAAGGTCGCATACATTGCCCAAATGCATGCACCTACCTTCTCGTATCCGGTTATTGATGTGGTAACCATGGGACGTACCTCGCACATTGGGTACCTCTCGAACCCAAGCGACGAGGATGTACAGTTTGCCTATGACCAGCTGGTTTATTTGGGAATCGAGCGTCTGGCAGAGCGTCCCTACACCGAAATCTCCGGAGGCGAGCGGCAGCTTGTGATGATTGCGAGCGCTCTTGCGCAACAACCCGAGGCCATGCTTTTGGATGAACCTACCGCGCACCTTGACTTTGGTAACCAGTTTAAGTTTGTCCAGCTGGTAGAACGCCTGCATGCCAAGGGAATCGGCGTGCTCATGACCACGCACTTCCCTGACCACGCCCTGCTGCTTGATTGCGAAACAGCCATTCTCTCAAAGGGAGGTGTTGTAGCCCAAGGCCCGGCGCATAAGGTTGTCACCGAGGAAGCCCTCGGCCAAATCTACGGCATTCCCATCAATATCGCCCCCGTAGGATCTCGCAAAGTATGCGTCCCCGGCGACCTCGACGACCCTCTCGGCCGCATCGAGAAATTCGAAACCGGCACCACAAAGCGAAGATAAAAACACAAACGAATAACCTGCTCGTACCTTAAATCATACAGAATGCAAGTTTTGACGGGTGCTAGCATGATCAGCATTCAAAAGATCAAAACCAACTGGACTTTTGCCGAGAAACCCTTTGAATTTAGTCTGCCATCATGCTGGTACCCGTCAAAACTTGCATTTCTCAACCCAGAGCAGCCGATGCGGAGGACAGCAACCTTGTTATCTCACTTTGCAGATACTGAATACCAATACAGCACATGATAACAATGCCGAGAAACCAAAGGCGCATTGGTATGGAAGTGCAGCGTTTCCGATGGTCAGTGCATATGCGGTGGTGAGCGATATGATAGCGACCATTAAGGATGTTCCAAATGAGGAAGCAGCCTGTCTCACAATGGTAGAAAATGAACTGCCGTCCGTGATGACTCGCGGTTCGAGTTTATCGAGGCTCCAGGCCTGCAGGGGTCCTATAAGCGATGATACTCCGCATGCACGCACCGTTTGCCATGCCGAGAGGACCCAGAGCGGTGTTGTCTCATTTACCACGCAACATCCCAAAGCACCTATTGCCAAAACGGTTGCAGCTACAAGCACCACGGGACGGGTACCAAATCGGTCGGCAAGAATACCGCTTAAAGGGTTCATAACAAGAGCGGAGATTGTGGTAGGTAATATAACCAGCCCAGCGTCGAGCGAGGTCCCGTGACAGAGGTCTACAACATACAAAGGAATCACGAGCGTTACTCCCATAAACGACGCAAAGAGCAGCGAGAGAGCAACGATTCCTTTGTTATACCGCGACGAATGGAATATCGAGAGGTCAATAAGCGGTGAGGCAACCCGCTTTTGCCGCCAAAAGAACAAAAGCAAAAACAGGGTTCCCAACAGAATAGGCACCCACACCATAAAGCTTGCAAATCCAAGGCTGCTTGCCTGCGAAAGACCAAGTAAAATACCGCCAAATCCCAGGGTCGAGAATATAAACGAGATGGTCTCAAAAGATGCCTTGCGCTTTGCCTGACCTCCGGGAATAAAAAGTACCGTCGCTATCATCAACACAGCTGAGAATCCTAAAAGCAGCACAAAAAAGCTTTGCCATCCCCATGCATGATTCATGGCCCCGCCAACAGTTGGCCCCACATTCGGTGCAAATCCCATGGCAATTCCTGCGATTCCCATTGCTGTTGCACGTTTGCCGGGAGCAAACTCTGTCATGGCAATTGTCTGCATAAGAGGCATAAGCACGCCGCAGGAAGCCGCCTGGAGTATCCGCCCCAAAAGCATAACAACAAAATCCTGCGCAAAGATATCGAGCAAAGAACCTATAATGCTGAGCATCAAACCAATGCAGATGTGCATTCTCCAAGAAAACCGGTGGGAGCAATAGGTGGCAAGCGGCACAACAATGCCAAGCGCAAGCATATACCCGCTGGTTAACCACTGGCCCGTGGTCACATCAATCCCAAGAGATGCATCAATATGAGGAAGCATCGCGCTTACAGCCGTCTGCGAAAGATTACCCAGAGCGCAAGCGAGCACAATGATGGCATACATGCTATACAGCTCGCGTCTGCTCTCCATAAGCAACCTCCTTCGCAAATAACAGACAGAGTAGACCAGATGCGTACATCCGGTTCTTTATTTACCTACTTATGACCTTCGTAGATAATCTGCCAGGTATGGGACCGCAAATGCAACAACGCCTCTGCGAGGGGCTTCTATGATGCCCGTCTCTAAAAGACGTCTGCGATACTTTTGAGCGTAGTCAGTTGTAACTCCCATACGGACAGCGATATCAAACACTTTACTCGTATCTGCATCTTTTGACATGGCCCGCAAAAAATCGATATCACGGTCAGAGAGCGGAGCCAGGGTGGTTTTACAAATATCTTCTTGGTAATCATTTTGTGATGCTTTAATTGCTTTGTTATATACATCTTGGTTAACAGTCATAGAATCAGAACTGGCAGAGAGCACAAGGTTGTGTCCGATAAGCTGTAATAAGTAGGGGGATCCCAGGGTAGCTTCTGCTGCTTTGGTACATAAGTCAGAAGAAATCTCAATATGTAACGTAGAAAATGCTTCTTCATAAAACGCGTTAATATCTCGCAGATTAAGGGGGCCAATATCCAGTTTTCTGGTTCTGTTAAAGAAAGTAAGGACTTTATCATTCAGTGTTTGAGAAACAGAGGCCGGCAAACCTGCCATAATTATTGCCACCGGTAATCCTTCGCCCACAAGCTCCTGATATGCAATGATCAGTCGTTTTAATTCTGCTGAGTTAGCCTGTACCTCATCAACCAATATCAACACATTCACTTCAAACCGAGCTAATTCTCTGCAGATGCGGGCCAACCGATATTCCGGACTCTTGGTCTCCTGTTCTTCGCGACTAAACTGTATTCCTGCCGAGAAACCCATGACCCCAACATTTGCTCCCGTAAGGTGAAGCTTTTTCTTATTGAGGTATTGTTCGGAGTCCTCCTGGATTTTCTCAATAATACGCTCAAGCATATTCTCTGAAACTATGGTTGGTGATGCTACGACGTAGTTCTTTTCTCGCACTGTTTCTGCAATTTCCCACAAGAGGACGGTCTTACCCATGCCCCTTTGTCCCAATAATAACGTCGCTCTTTCTTTGCTGCCGGGAACAGCCATGAGTCCATCCAAAAGCTGGCGCAAAATGACATCGCGCCCAACCAGCTGGCTCGGTCTATTTCCAAATGCCGGTGAAAATATGGTGTCGCGAACCATTGCTGTGGGCCTTTCTCATGGTTTTCCTTTTTTTCCTATTCTTTCCTTTCTTTCCTTTTTGTCAAGCACCCTCACAATAATTAGACGTAAATTCGATGCTTCCTTTTTTCATTGCAAGTTTTGACGGGTGCTAGCATGATGGCGGGCAAAATTTATAGAGTTTCTCGGCAAAAGGCCAGTTGTTTTTAATCGTTTATGATTTGATCATGCTAGCGCCCGTCAAAACTTGCAGCGGACGATTTTTGTAGAGATTGATGCATAAGAACACGATTCCTTCATGTGAGGCACATTTTTTACTTGTAACTCTTAAAAATCCTTAATCTTTTGTCCTATTGGCTCAGGAAGAGGTTTTTGCCTTGGACGGGGACTATTTGTTCGAAGTTGGGAAGGAGTTTACCGATAACACGCACAAGGGGGCCTACGGCTATGGCAGCGAGGATTGTGCCTTCGCGTACACCATACAAACCGTGCAAAAAGACGAGCGAGAGAACCGTACCAACCAGCACGTTGCTCACATCAAATATGAGCTTGCATCTGGGGAACTCAACGCCAAACACGCGGGATGCGGTTGTACTCACGCCTTCGCCCGGCAGCGGGATGAGATACGCCCGTACTTCCAAGAATACGCCGATGGCAGTAAAGCAGATGCTCACAAGCATGAGGGCCATACAGGCGGCATAGTTAGGAAGCGGGATCTTCTCGGCAAGAGGGACAAAGGCATCAATAAAGACCGAAAATACCAAGGTACAGGGAATCTGTAACAGCTGTAACGGGTTAAACTGTTTGCGAAGCATCGCTATTTGCGCAATCACAAACAGTGTGTTGAGGATCATGGTATAAGTACCAATAGTAATGGGAGTCACAAAGCTCAAAACACACGGCACACACGAGATAGGCGATGTTCCCATGCCGGTATGCCGGGACATTGCAACTCCCATGGCAATCCAGGCAAATCCTAAAACGAGCACAATAGTGCGCAAGATTACATTGGGAATACGCCGAGAAAAGAATCGTGTCCAAGAGGACTGCGAAGCTGGCGGGATATTGTCACCGGTATCAGAAGCTTGATCTGCAGATGCGGTTTCATTCATAGCAGCATCAACATCCGCAGATGAAGTACCATCAATATTCGCATTACCGGGTATTTGTTCTTGGAGAGTTTTGCGCTTCTCACGCTGTGATGAATCAGTCATAGCTGTACTTCTTTCTTTGTGGTAGGCCTCTTTTGGGCTGGTATCAGTATGACAAATTTCTTTAAGATAATTTTTGTGAGAATGATATATTTGTTAAAAAAGCTAACTTAGGAATATGCAGGGGTCAAGTTATGGAGAGGGACAGTCTTCAGGGGGATGATTAGCATCTGAAGCCACTGTTGAGTAGTCTCTATGGAATTCGGAAACCCGAGAGATGGGAGGGGATGTGCTTCATATACAGTCAAAAAGCGAAGCATCGTTGCGCAGGATCATGATCAGGGCGCTGTGGTTGAGGGAGACCGGCTGTCCTTCAAGGCCTGCAAAACGGCACATCATAACGAAAGAGGGCATCAGATGGAAAACAAACTGCAAGTATTGACGCTTGACCAACTGGACAGCATCGTTGGCGGCACCTGGGACAAAGATACGCTGACCTACGACGAATTGCGCCGCCTGGATGTGCTCATCACCAACATGGTTGGCTCTGCAGCGTACGGATCATCGGACGAGACACGCGCGGCCAACTACGCAAATTTCAAAGACTACGTCGCGACCCTAGAGGAGAAATACGGTCCCAGCGGGTGGGACTGGATGGCCATGATTTTTGGGTAACAGCCAAAAGGCACCCGGCAAAATACATTGAACGTGGCACATACTGCTCACGCTGGCTCAGATCTGCGATCTTGAGTCAGCGTGAGCAGTATGTGCCGCTGTTTTGTTTTGAATTAAACCCTGAGAATGCAGGATGACACAAGATGGTTCTCGTTTGGACAAAACCTACAGGACCTTATGCCAGGTTATTTCATCCAAAAGTTTGTGTTGTGTGTTCGCCTGTGATACCATTTATCATTGTGGATACTGTCGGAAGGGGTTTATTATGGAAAGTAAAATCGCTTTTCGCACTTTGTTAAAACCAGTTTTAATATTTTTATGCTTATCTGTATTCATCGCAGGCGTTGCGTTTACAAATGTCCGGGCTGAGGCAGGTATATCGAATATCTTGCAAACACCAGCTTCTCCGGACATAAGCAATGCTACCATCATTGCTGAGGGAAACTGCGGCGATAATGTGCAATGGTCCCTCACAGATAACGGTATCCTTACCATATCTGGCAACGGAGAAATGACCTCCCGTCCTTGGGAAGAATATAACGGCAATATATTTGGCGTTATAGTAGAAGGCAATGTAACCAGTATTGGTTATGAAGCATTCGCGGGTTGCATAAATATCATCCGATTATCGCTTTCCTCTTCAGTCCAAAAGATCAATAGCTCAGCTTTTCATACGTGCAGGAGCCTGACATCTGTCAACCTCCCAGCGGGCATCACAACTATCTCCAGTAGTTCATTTAGCGAATGTAGCGGCTTGCGTGAGATATGGATTCCGGCTTCAGTAACATCCATCGAATCCAATTCCTTTTTCAACTGCTTCAGCTTGGTTGACGTTTATTATGAGGGAACCCAGCAACAATGGCTGAATCTGACTATCGATTACTCGGGAACAGAATATCTGCGTGGTGCCAACCTGCATTTTGAAGCTGCACCTCTCCCAGCCCAGGCTTGGCCTTCTGATTTATTCAATATCGAAAGTGCGCCGTTTGCAGACAGTATTGCCCATGGTTATTGCGGGGCAAATACTTCCTGGGCTTTAGACAACAGTGGCACGTTAACCATAGCAGGTTTGGGAACCATATATAACTATTCCAGCAACGGAAGTCCTTGGTATGAGTATCGTGGCCAGATTCGCAATATCGTAATCTCTGAAGGAATAACATACATAGGAACTGCTGCGTTCGAAGACTGTACTACCGCCACCAAAGTTACCCTACCTGAGAGTCTCTCATATATAAGCAGTTATGCCTTTCATAACTGCTTTAGGATGGAATCAATTAACACACCAAAACAACTGACGGCTTTTGGTGATGGAGCGTTTCAAAACTGCGGCAGCCTCGTCTCCATACAACTTCCTGCCCGTATGCTCAGAATCCCTGCTTATCTCTTTAATGATTGTCATACTCTTCATGAGATCTACATTCCTGACAGTGTTCAAAGTATTGGTTATTATGCTTTTTCAGGCTGCATGAGCTTGGTAAAAGCACATATTCCTGCATCTGTGCGCACCATCGAAAGCTCCGCGTTTTACGATTGCAGAAGCTTAACATCCATTACATTGCCTGAAGGCATTACGGTGATTAATTCGAGTCTGTTCAGCGGATGCCGTAGCCTACGAGAAATATTCCTTCCGTCGTCTTTAACCAGTGTTGATAGTAATGCATTCTACAACTGTTACAGTCTTCTTGATATCAATTATGCCGGTACAGACCGTCAGTGGTTTGAGGTTCAAACCAACACGGGTAACGAGTACTTCTCTGAAGCTGTTCTCCATTGCGACTCAGCGCCTTTGGGCGATGAGATATGGGAAGACGGACCGGAGGCAATTGAGCTGGCTCCGTTTGCAGACAGCATTGCCCATGGTTATTGCGGACAAAATGTATCCTGGGCCCTGGGAAGCGATGGCACACTGACCATTGCCGGATTAGGAGCAATCATAGATAATTATTGGGAAACCGGGTCCTGGCACGACTACAGCGGACAGATCACTCGTTTAGTCATACGGGAAGGGATTACCTGCATTGGTGATAGCGCATTCGAAAACTGCACAAGCCTTACATCTATAAGACTACCGGAAACCGTTTCTTATATTGGTCATAGCGCATTCAAAGGATGCTCAAGGTTGGAAGCGATTACCATACCTGAGCAAATGACTGCGCTTGGTGACTATGCTTTTGCTGATTGTAAAAACCTTAATACCGTTGATCTTCCCGAAAGAATGCGACGGATAACTCCGTATTTATTTAATAATTGCAGCAATCATTTGAGTTTTTGTATTCCGGATGATGTTATTAGCATTGGATCATATGCGTTTGCCGGCTGCAGTAGCTTAATAAGCGTTGGGATTCCTTCTACGGTTCGCACAATAGACTATTCTGCATTTTATAACTGCAAGAACCTCACAAGTATAACGCTTCCAAAAGGTATTACAACCATTAAAAGCAGTACCTTTAATGGTTGTACAAGCCTGGCCTCCATTGACCTTCCTGCCTCTGTTACATCTGTAGAATCTAATGTCTTCTACAACTGCGAAAGTCTTAGGGATATTTATTATGAAGGCTCTGAACGTATGTGGTTCGAAGTAAACGTTGACACCGGTAACGAGAATTTCAAGAATGCCAACCTGCACTTCGAGACATACCCACAGTTTGTATCTGAATAAATCAATCGCAAGTTATGACGGGCGCTAGCATGATCAATACACAAATGATTTCAAAATCCAGGCCTAATGCCGAGAAACCCCTCGATTTTGGTTTTTCCTCATGCTAGTACCCGTCATAACTTACGACAAATCAAGAGAACCATCCCAACGACATGATGTTGGGGTGGTTTTTGATACCTCTTATGCCATCTGGCGGTAGAGGTTAACGAGCTCGATTGCGCCGGTTGCGCATTCAAAGCCCTTGTTGCCAACTTTGGCGCCGGCGCGGTCAATGGCTTGCTCGAGGTTCTCGGTGGTAATGACGCCAAACATTACCGGAACTCCGCTTTTAAGCGAGGTTTGTGCGATGCCCTTGGCAACTTCGCTGCATACAAGCTCATAGTGGCTTGTTGCTCCTCGAATCACAGCGCCAAGGGCAATAACGGCGTCGTATTTGCCGCTTTCAGCCATCTTTTGTGCGGTCAGAGGGATCTCGAACGCGCCGGGAACCCAGGCGAGAGTTATGTCCTCATCTGCCACATTATGCCTGCGCAAACCGTCAAGCGCGCCGTCGAGAAGCTTACTGACAATAAACTCGTTGAACCTGCTGCAAACAATGCCAACCTTAATGTTACTTGCAACAACATTGCCTTCCAATACTTTGATAGCCATTTTTATTTCCTTTCTTTATTGTCTTGTTTATGCGAGGGCGGTTTCAAAGATATGGCCCATTTTGTGGGCTTTTGTCTCCAGGTAGCGGCGATCACCATCATGAGCTTGTATCTCGATGGGAACACGCTCGGTTATCTCGAGGCCAAAGTCTGCGAGTTTGTAGAGCTTATCCGGGTTATTGGTGAGAAGCCGTACGCTCCGGCAGCCGAGGTTGCGCAGAATCTGAGCGCCGCTCCAATACTCACGCAAGTCAGGTTCAAATCCCAGCGCCTCGTTTGCTTCAACGGTATCCATGCCCTGTTCCTGGAGCTTATAGGCTCTGATCTTGTTCGCAAGACCAATACCTCTGCCCTCCTGGCGCATGTAAAGAATGACGCCGCGTCCCTCCTGATCAATGCGTCTCATAGCGGTGTGGAGCTGGTCTCCGCAGTCGCATCTGCGCGAGCCAAATGCGTCGCCCGTGAGGCACTCCGAGTGCACGCGCACCAGCACGTCGCGTCCGTTCCCAATATCTCCCTTCACAAGGGCTACGTGTTCTTCCTGGGTAATGTCATTCCTGAACACGTGAATCTTGAACACGCCGTAATCTGTGGGCAGCTCTGCCACGGCTTCTTCGCGCATATGGTTGTCATGGATGCGGCAGTAATCCTGCAGCTGCTTAATGCTGATCATCGCAAGTCCCAGGCTCCGGGCCTTCTCGATAAGTTCGCTTGTGCGCATCATGTACCCGTCAGGACGCATAATCTCGCAGCAAAGACCGCACTGCTTCATACCGGCATGGCGCAAAAGGTCAACGGTGGCCTCGGTATGGCCGTTGCGTTCAAGAACTCCTCCCGGCCTTGCGACCAGCGGGAACATATGGCCCGGCCGTCTAAAATCCTCTGGCTTTGATGACTCGTCTACTACCTTGCGAGCCGTGAGGCCGCGTTCCTCGGCACTGATACCCGTACCGGTTTCCACATGGTCAACGCTCACGGTAAATGCTGTCTCATGGTTGTCGGTATTGATGGCAACCATAGGCGGAAAGTCAAGCCGCGCAGCGATCGAAGCGCTCATGGGCATGCAAATAAGACCGCGTGCCTCGGTTGCCATAAGGTTCACGTTCGCGGTTGTTGCATACTCAGCTGCGCAAATAAGATCGCCTTCATTCTCCCGGTCCGGGTCATCAACAACCAAAATACAGCGCCCCATCTGCAGCTCCTGGATAGCTTCCTCTACCGTGTTCAGCTGAAGCGCATTCTCGGAAGTTTCCTGGGCCGTAATACCAAAGCCATTTATCATTTGTTCCATTTTGATTGCTCCTTTTTATTTTGTTTAAAATCCATGTTCACGCAAATAATCAAGAGTTATTTCCTGCCGAGAAGCCCCGGGCTGACTTGCTCCCCAGAGTATCTGTCGGGCATCTTGATCTCCCTGCAGCAATGCCGCAACATATTTGCCAATCACATCATTTTCGAGATTAACGCGGTCACCTACGCGCTTATCCATAAGAATTGTTTGTGACCTCGTATGAGGAATCACTGAGACCTCAAACCCGTCGTCAAAAAGATTCGATACCGTGAGACTCACTCCGTCAACCGCAATCGAGCCTCGCTCAACAATAAGCTTTCTTTGCTCCTCTGAGCAGGTTATGTGCATACGCACCGCATTCTGGTCGCGTGTGAGCAAAGCTACGGTACCGGTACCGTCAATGTGCCCGCTTACAATATGTCCGCCAAAGCGGCCGCCCATCTGCATGGCGCGCTCGAGGTTAACGCTGCTGCCCACGTGCAGATCTCCAAGGCTTGTATGAGCAAGTGTCTGCGGCATAACATCAACAGCAAATCGTGTGCTCCCAAAGGAGGTAACCGTAAGGCAGACGCCGTTCACGGCAATCGAATCACCAAGATGTACATCCTCAAGGACATGCTTTGCTTCAATGACCAGCTCGCCTGCCTGATGTTTTGGGGGCAGCGCGAGAACTTTTGCAACTTCTTCGATAATTCCGGTAAACATAAGCAATCATTCCCTCCAAAGGCCAAGCGGGCCGGTACATACACATGGTGGTTCAGTGCCATCCGCCTGTTCAAAGCCATTACAAGTGCGCATTCCCAACAAAACATCATCGCCAAGTCTGAGAACCTGAGGCGGGTGAAAACGGAGTGCTTTATCCATGGCAAGAGGGCTTTCCCCTCCAACCGGACTCATCGCGTTATGACCTCCCAGAACTTTAGGCGCAATATAGACAGCCAGTTCAGAGCACACGCCGGCATCAAGAACAGCCCTGTTAAGCGTGGAGCCACCCTCTGCGAGAACCGAGTCAATGCCTCGTTTGCCAAGCTCTGTCATGAGTGCACGAATATCAATATGACCATTGAGAAGAGGCACGCAAAGAACCTGTACCCCGCAGGATTCGAGTGTCTCAATCTTTAAATC
Source organism: Coriobacteriales bacterium (assembly GCA_017515595.1). Classification (GTDB taxonomy): domain Bacteria; phylum Actinomycetota; class Coriobacteriia; order Coriobacteriales; family UMGS124; genus RGIG5691. The sequence continues at coordinate 13,839 of JAFWFL010000110.1, read as the reverse complement.
CTCAACACCAGCATCAGAAGCACAAGCAACAAGCAGCGGCACTTGTTTTGCCGTCTTTACAAGGGCAGAGTCCAACGGAATAGCAAGATGTGTGTCACACACAATACGGAGGGGGTTGTTCCCGCCATCAAGCCTGCAAGTAAGCTGCGGATCATCTGCAATCACAGTTCCAATGCCAACCATAATGGCGGCGACCCTGTTTCTGAGCGCATGGACATGTTTACGGGCACGTGTTCCCGTTATCCACCTTGAGTCACCGTTTGCGCAGGCAATATGTCCGTCAGCTGTCATTGCCCACTTTACAATGGTATACGGCACTTTGGTAGTTATATACTCAAAAAAGATTTGGTTGAGCGCATCGCACGCTTTGCGTTCTACATCTTCTACCACCTGAATTCCCGCATTGCGCAAGTACTCGGCGCCTTTACCGCGTACCAGGGGGTTTGGGTCCCGTGAGCCAATAACGACTTTTGATATGCCCGATTCTAGAATTGCGTCAACACAAGGCGGTTGTTTACCGGTATGGCAGCAGGGTTCCAGAGTCACATACATTGTTGCACCACGAGGATCATTTCCCTTGGCAAAACATTCTTTAAGCGCGTTTCTCTCGGCATGAAGGTCGCCGTAGCGCTCATGATAACCTTCGCCCAGAATCTGCCCGTCCTTCTCGATCACGGCTCCTACCAAAGGGTTAGGATTGGTGAGTCCGTCACCCAAGAGTGCCAGCTCTATCGCACGCGTCATAAACCGGTTGTATTCTGTTTCTTGAACCATATAAGGCCCTTCTGCCGTGTACAAAAGCCCGGCAGGCTCAGGGCAATAAAAAACCCGCCGAACTTCTGTTCGCGGGCTTGGAATCAATTGAGATTGCAGGCGTTCTCCGGCGAGTCTCCTCATAGAGACTGCGTATAACCGCCGTACAATCATCGCGTGTTCTTCCATCCGGACTATACCGTTGGTTCTGGCATCTCACCAGATCAACCCCTATGGGGCTCGCGGACTCCGGTACTTGGTTGTACCGATACCGCCAGTGGGGATTCTCACCCCGCCCTGAACAGCAAAGCTTGTGGTGCGCATAATAGCGCGATTTTCTTGGCTTTGTCAAGATCAATTTTTGTGACAATTTATCTTTGTCTGTAACCCTATTTCTATCGTTCAGCCTGTCATTACGGCATCCATTGTTTTATTAAAGCGATGTTGGCATCGCTTGTGGTTTCTTTTCCCAGATATGTTCTTAAATACGGTATGTTAAACATAAGTTCGCCGTGTCCCACTGCGATAATAATCCCGTCTTGCAGTAGCGCCTCACGTGTGCGGCTTACCTGCTGAGTTGTTTTACCTAAAGCTTCGGCAATGAGCTGCGATTTTGCGATGTGGTGTTCATCAAGAGAAGAAGCCGTTTTGCCTCCTGATAATCCAAACGCAATACATACACATACAATGCCATAGGAATGCATATATTACATATATGGCATATTTATATTTATTATGTATACATAGCATATATTTATGATGTTGGGGTCAAAAAGTACCGAAGAGTAAAATCGGATATATCGATATTCTTAACTTCAATAAGACATCGTACCAAAGACAGGTACAGTTTGCTTAATATTGTCCCGCACCGTGACATTGTGCCTGTATTTGTTCATATGAGTAACTGTTTCTGTTTTCTGTCAACTATACATTTTTTCTCCGCTTGAATAGAATCTTTTTAAAGAACTGCGCAGGGAAACTAAATACCACAAGCTTAAAAGTATTGTGAAAGGATATCTTATGACGGTAAACAGTGTATCCCGTAGGTCATTTGTTAAAAGTGCGGCCGGATGTGCCGCTGCAGCTACAGGATTGGCTCTTGCAGCGCCAGGTATGGCCCTTGCAGAAGAATCAGCAGAACTTGTTGCCAGTGAGGTCAAAGAAGCGCAGGTTGTTATTATCGGAGCCGGGATTTCTGGTCTCTCCGCAGCGGTACAATGTGCACAGAATGGGCTCGGCACATTAGTTTTGGAACGTGCCGAGACAACCGGTGGTAACGGCTTATATGCCAACGGCATCTTTGCTGTGGGCAGCACTCCGCACATTGAGTCAGGTGTTGAATTTGACACCGGAGCACTTATACGCTCTGTAATGAAGGATGCACAAAACCGCGTCGACGGTTCGCTTTGGACAGACCTGCTTGAGGCTACCCCGGCAAACTATGACTGGATGGTAGAGAACGGCGTCACATTTGACGGGCTTACAAACGAGTACATACCCATTCCCGATCCTACAATGCTTTGGTTTAAGGACTCCCTCGCGGGTGTTGGTTACGTCCCTGCTATGGAAGAAACTGCCAGATCCAACGGCGCTGAGTTTGTGTTTGGTGCTCGTGCTGAGCAGCTTATTATGCAGGACGGGAAAGCTGTAGGCGTCTATGCCCGCCTTGCGGATGATAGTATTCTGCAGGTCAACGCAGATGCAGTCATCATTGCTACAGGTGGCTTTGCCGAGAACATGGAGCTGTACAAAGAGGCAGGCTGGAATGTGGAGCATGCTCTTTATACCGGGCTTCCGGGACATACCGGCGACGGATACCGTATGGCCATAGCAGCCGGTGCACGCTCCGCTATTAAGGATACTGCGAGCATGAACAGGTTGCATATCGACGGCATGCCGTTCTATGGCACCGCAACTATGGGCCTCACGTTTGGAGGACCGTTCCTGTGGGTCAACAGCTACGGCAGGCGATTCATCGACGAGAACTTCTCGGCAGACAACGCAACATCGCTGCCCTTTGCAGTTAACTCCACCAAAGCGCTTTGGTCAATCGCGGACCAAAAGATTGTAAACATGGCTCTTAACGTAGACGGCCTGGCTGATGTAGGCGAGATCACAGCTGATCCCCGGGACGAAATAGCCGCTGCCATCGAAGCCTGCCCTTCAAACAATATTTTCACGGCTGACACTTTTGAAGAACTTGCGCAGAAGTGCGGCCTGCCTGCAGATACCCTGCTTGCCAGCATCGAATCATACAACGCTCTCTGCGCCGCAGGCAATGATGACCAGTTTGGTAAGGATCCGTCTATGATGATTCCTATTGACGAGCCGCCATACTACATCTATCGCCTGGATATCACCTATATTGTCTCCATTGGCGCTCTTGACACAGACCACAACATGCAGGTTGTAAACACTGATGGCGACCCCATAGACGGTCTTTATGCCATTGGCGTGGACGGCGTACGTCTCTACCGCAACGTCTATCCCTTCATTGGACTTGTGGGCGGCGGCACATGTGTTGCCCACTGCGTAAATTCAGGCCGAGTAGCTGCAAATAACATCGCCTCTCAGCTTGCATAACCACCTGACGATAAGCTGTTTTTTCAGATATAACAAAAGGGTATGCCCGGTGTTCCTATTCAGGCGGAACACCGGGCATACTCATTAGACCCTCAACCCGGAATTATTCAAGTTCACCCAAAATTGCCAGAGAGGCTATATAGCCCGTGGTTCCTGAAAGCGCTACTGAACCCATGGGGCTCACCTGGCCAAAATCCAAGAACATGCTTTCACCGGTAAAGCCGCCGGCAGTGCTCCAAGAAGCATAAAGGCCGGGGATGATATTGTGCTGAGGAGTGTTGTCCACTACTTCCATTCTGTTGGTAACCCGAAGCCCGCAGTTGGTCTTTGAAATCTGGGCTCCCATACACATACCATAAAACGGCGGTTCCTTAATGGGAACCAGAGCCTCGGCAGCATACGGAATTACGCTCTCGGTGTCTTTGCCTGCCTCACAGTCAGCATTCCAGCGTTCTACTGCCCCTTCAAGAACCCCCGGCTCAAAACCCCACATCTCTCCCAGTTCTTCGATGGTATTGGCAACCTTAATAAGCCCGGAATCTATATAGTTCTGAAAATCTTCTTCCCAGGTTTGTGCCCTGGTCTCCAAAGCAATTGGCGAGAAGTACTTCCAGGTAAGCGCAGGCGAATACTTAGTGGCTGCGGTTCCTTCTAGATTGTTAACTGTTTCAAAATCCCAGGTACTGTCCCACACCATGTATTTGCGGTAATCAGGGCAAGCCCATGACTGTGCCATATTGGGATCATAGTTTGTTGCATAATACTCGTCTGACCTCATACTTGCAGCATCCGATGCTCCTACGCCAAAATGGGCAACACGTTCTCCGAGCTTGTTGAACTTCACAATGGGCATATAGGTAAGCTGGTGCACACTCGACCAAAAATCCGAGCAATATGCGCCTTGTCCATTCCAATACGTATCTGCTCCTGAGTCCCAACAAACAAACGAATTAAAACCTGCAAAATCAGCGCCAACACCAAGGCCCATCCTAAAGGCTTCGCCGGTGTGCGATGGCACCGGACCTCCGCTTGTTGCACATAAATACGCAGTGGGGATATACTGTTCAAGCAGATCAAGATTAAAACCAAAACCACCCGCCGCCAAAAGAACACCGCGTTTGGCTTTAATATAAATTATACCGTTATCGTCCTCTGCTCTGACTCCTACAATCCGCCCATCAGCATCTCTCGCCAGTGCTGTACACTCAGTGCTTGTGAGAATTTGTGCTCCTGCATCAGCAGCATTTTGCGTAAGCCGGTCAACCAAGGTACTGTTACCCATTGCTGCGTTATACCCGTGTTCATCATGCTCGGCATTAGTCCAGGCACAGGCCTTGCGTCCTCCAAAATCATGAAGATGTACCTGGGAATTAGGCTCGTTTCGCAGCCAATCAATATATTTTGGCCCGCACTGGGCAACGCGTTCGAGCAGCTTAAGGTTCGCGCTATATTGATAATGTTTGTTGAACTCCCGTGCGACCTCCCTGCACTGTCCCGCATTATTAGGCTTAAATACAGCTATGGGATACCCTGCCTTTAAGCTGTTTTGCTCGTCAGTACCGCCTACATAACACAGGTTATAATACGCGTGCCTGCCCGAGCCGCCCGTTCTGGAATCCTTTTCAAGACCAATAACAGAAAGCCCTCCTTCAGCACAATTAATAATCGCAGCCAGCCCGCCCATGCCGGTCCCAACAACCACAACATCAGCTTCTTTGTCCCATGCCTTGGGGGGCTCAACCGGAGCGATAGGAGTGGCCTCTGCACGTGCAAAACCAGGAGTACGAGGGTTTCCTTCTCCATGTCCCGGGCGTACGCTTAACAAGCCGTCTTCTGTACTTGGAGCTTTAAAGCCCTCAAAGCTTTGTGCTTGCGGCGCATCGCTTGCTAAGGCTTTTTTACGAGACATACCTGTAACTATGGTTCCCGCAGCCATACTCGCTTTGACAAATTTCCTACGCGAAATACCTGTTTTCGCCTGAGCCATAGATTTTCCTCCCTTATAAATCTTTCCAACATTGCGGGTCAGCTGCCAGGTGGTTTTTGGTATAACCGTATGACACAGCGCTACACCCGCGGCACCACCTAAGAAGTTCGCAGGTTGAGCACTTCTCCATTTGGTCATACTGACGATACTCATTCATTTCTGCGCTCATAAACAGCTCATAGAGTGGCTTCTCAAATACATTGCCCACTTTGCTCTCCATACGGCGGCAGGCATACACGTCTCCTTTGGGCAGAATTGTTAGATGGGAAATCGCACAATGGCATCCGCTATATATAGTTTGCGGATCTGCGTCTTCAGGTATTTTGAAGGTACCTTGTTCCCAGTTCAAAAGCGTCCAAAGATGGTCTTTGGGATGAAAATATGTTGTACTGCCCTGCGCAGCCGCTTGTTTTATGTGCTTTTGGCACTCAATAAGAAATTTCCGGTAATCCAGCGGCTCAATATGAAACTCGTCGCGTTTTTGCCCGCTTGTGGGGCAATAACGCCCACAGGCAAACACGTCAACGTTCATACTGCCTACTAAGTCAATAACCAGGGGTATCTCGGCCATGTTTTTACTCGAAACCGTGCTCATAACAGCACAATACATACCTGCTTCGCGTATAAGCGGAATTACTCTCATGGTCTCCGCAAATGATCCGGGCATTCTAAACTCATCATGGGTCTTCTCAAGCCCGTCAAGCGAAACTTGGTATTTGCGGCAACCAAGCTGCCTGAGCTTTGTACATACATCAGCATCAAGATGAAACGGATTCCCCATAATCGCAAAACGAATATTGCGTCTGTGCATTTCTCCGGCAATCTTCCAAAAGTCAGGGTGTAAAAGAGGATCTCCGCCTGTCATGTAAATGTAGGGTTCACGATATGTACGAATACCCATATCTTCAATCGAATCAAGCACGTCTACCATGTCTTTAAACAGCATTGAGGTAAAATCACAAAAACCTTCAGAGAAGATGTAGCAATGTTTACAGCGCTGGTCACATGAATCGGTTATATGCCACTGGAACGCAAATGATTGTTTTTTCTTTTTCATAATATCAGCCTTAAAGAATAAAGGACCATGGCCTGCCGTGGTATGACAAGCCACAGTCCTATATACAAGGGGAATATACTGTTTAGAACGGACGCTTTATTTTAACATTAAAGACATAGCGCATAGGCAGTTCATAACGGTCATTCTCAGGAGCCTCAGCCGGGATATCAAGAAACGACATAACATAGTCTTCACACACTGCCTTCACTTTATAATCAACATTTGGGACAATCTTTGCATGTGCAACGCCGTTCTCATCAGCACGTACATCTATAGGCTTTGTTTTGTCAAGCTTGGTATTGTAGAGAAACAAACGCGCTGCTAAAGGCTTGCCTGATTTGTCATCCTTACATGTAACGGTAATCTCACGCTCTCCCTTTGGTACTACCGAGAACGGGAATGACACCTGTACAGGTATAGAATCACTCCCATCATCAAGTACTGCAAAATATTTATGCATCCCCGGCTCTGCAGGCGCTGTAAGTTCAATTTCATCTTGTAACTTGCCGGCCCGGGTATCCTCAGCAGTACCCACCCGCGAAGAACCCAGTACATGACCGGTTGTGGAATCAACAATCTTAATAGTTGACCCTTCTAGGGACATACCGTCAACAGCTTTCACCCGTACAGCAGCCTTAAACGGCTCTCCTTCAAACAGCGGGCTCTTAAATCCCCACACATTAATAACCGGGGTTTTTAAAGAAACATCAGCCGGACTTTTGGGAGTCAGTTTTTCTAACATATTGCTTCCTCGCTTTTCTCTTTCAGGAATTTAAAACCTTACAGCTTTGCGACAGGAATTGTCGGAAAATATGACATTAATCTTTGAAACATATAAAGAGGGGAGTTGTATAAAACCAATGTCACACTTTCCCGCAATTCCCATTTGTAAAAACGGCGGAGCCGCACGTTCTGTACCTCCGCCGTTTTCATTACTCCTTAACACTTGTGGCATTCTCTTTAATTACCCGAGAAGCCACAGAAGATCTTACAGGTGATCCTGAGACTGGACAATGGGCATGTAGCTGCCGTCGGCTGCCTTGGCAAGGTATGCCTCAGACTGTGCAATGCGGTCTGCCTGGTCAAGAGCCTTAGCCTCATCACAAAGATCATCATAGGTGATGGGATTACCAAGAGCGGCACGTACTGCCATAAGGCCGCCAACACCTGAGATTGCTACGCCGCCTGCAAGGGTGGGGTTACCAAACTGGCCACCAAACGAAGACTCGCCGCAGATACCGCCGGCAGTAAACCAACCGGCATACAGGCCGTCAATGGGGTTGCCCTGAGGGGTGATAACCTGCATCTTGGGGTTAACACGAAGACCGCACATGATCTTGCCAATCTGGCCTGAGCAGGGGATGCAGTAGAACGGAGGAGTAGCAATGGGTACCAGCCAGTCGGGCAAATAAGCAGGAGTGAATGCGGAGTCGTCGCCGGAGGCAACAATCTCGTTCCACTTGGCTACCTGTGCCACGGTCTTCTCAACAGGAAGGCCTACCATCTCGGCAAGCTCTTCAATGGTGTCTGCACGGAAGGCAGAACCCTGCTCAATGGCCTGCTCAAACTCATATTGCCAGTTCTGGGTGCAATACATTTGCTGCGGAGTGCCGTCGCCGGGATGTACCGGAATACGGCCTTCGTCAGCAGCGGTGTGAGCTGACTCGAACGAGAAGACATTCTCGGCATAATTGTCATCAAAGATGCAGTAGTTGCGGTTACCGATGGTTGCAAACCAAGCAGCGCTGTTGGTAAGGTCACCCATTGAATACGTGTCAATGTCATAACCGGGCTGGATGTTACCTGCAACAAAGTCTGCTGCATAGTAAGGCAGACGGTCGCCGGCCTTGTTAAGAAGGAGCCAGGGGTTCTTTGCAAGCTGACGCTCGCCGCTCCAGAAATAGTTCCACCAGTTGCCGTTGCCGCTGTTCCAGAACTCGTCTGCGCCGCCGTCCCATGCGCACCATGAGTCAAAACCGCTGACGTCAGCGCCAACACCAAGACCCATACGGAAGCACTCGCCGGTTGTCCAGGGCATGGGGCCGCCGGTTGCAGCTGCGCGGTAAGCGGTTGGGCAGTACTGCTCAAGAAGGTCAAAGTTCATACCAAAGTGACCGGCGGTCAAAATAACACCATTGTTGGCCTTGTAATAAACCTCGGTACCATCCCATTGCTTGGCCTTAACGCCAACAATGCTGTTACCGTCCTTAACAAGGTTAAGAGCCTCGGTCTTAAGAAGAATCTGCGCACCGTCAGCTTCTGCGTTAGCAGCAAGAATCTCGCAGGTAGGACGGTTACCAATAACAGTGGTGGTCTGCTTTGCGCCAATCTCGGGACGCCAGTAAAGTGAACCAATGCATTCCCAGCCAACCTTCATTTCCTCTTGCATCCAGTCAATCCAGACCGGGTTTGCAATAACGGTAGCAGTCAGAAGGTCAAGGTCAATTGAGTTCTGATACTCATTGTTGAGCTTGTTAACAGCCTGGTTGATCGAGAAGGTGTCGTTGGGCCAGAAGTAACCAAGCTGAATTTGCTCCTTAGCACCGCCGGCAACGCACATGTTAATAGCGGCGTGAGCAGAAGTGCCGCCAACCTCGGCGTTCTTCTCAAGAAGAATTGCGGTGTAACCGTTACGTGCGGCATAAGCAGCAGCGGTAAGTCCGCCGTAACCGGCACCTACAACAACTACGTCAGCTTCGTCTGTCCACTCGGCAGGCACATCAACCGGCGGGATGGGCATAGCATTGGGACCAACATGGCCTGTCTCCATGGGCAGAGGATGCTCACGTGAGAGAGCCTCGGGACGGCGGCGGCCACCCTCAAATACCTTGATCTCTGCATTGGGAAGTACAAAGGGATCAGGATCAGGCGCTCCGCATGCAGCGGCAGCTTCTTCTGCGATAGCATATTTAGACATAGCAGCTACGCCTGCGGTTGCGGCAGCAGCGGCAACAAACTGACGACGAGAAATGTTTTCCATGAATAGCTCCTTAGTTTTATTGGGAGAACATGTTACATATCCGAGAAGGTGTATATCATAAATAAAGCAGGCCCCGCTCCCGCAACGTATATATGATAGAAATGCATGCATTACTTTTTGCATGCCCTACGCTCGGCTTGAGACATAATGTACGCTGCTTTTTTACCCGTGTCCAGTTACAAAACTTTGAATCCTGTTATCATTGGGTTCAGATTTTGCCCTTTTGTCACAAGTAAATTCATGTTCCGACGTATTGTTACTGAGCTGTCCAGATTTGGTACATGTGTTACGCCTTGTAACAATGTATGATTATTTGTAAACTTGCTTTCCGTTTTTGAGGTCCTATAATGGTTGGCAGACATGGCGATAAGCGCATGGGAACCCCGCGCCCATATGTTTAGGATTTGGATATACATCATGTCAATGCGATCAACAAGTTTATAAGTTGAGATTGTTGAGTCTATTTATAGGAGGACCCATGAAAGGTACCTACATTTTTGATACGTGGTTTGTTCCTGAGAAAGAGATCACTCCTTCCGAGACCGTCTATAAAGACGGCACATATGATGGCGTAGGCTTTGGTATTGGTTATGGCAACGGCGACGATATTCCCGTAAGCGTTGTTGTCGAGGGCGGTAAGGTTGCTGAAGTTATTATTGGTAACCACAACGAGACTCCAAACCTTGGCGGAGCAGCCATTAAGTATCTCGCCGGCCGCGTAGTTGAGGCAAATGGTGTTGAGGGGGTTGACGCTGTAGGCAGTGCAACCATTTCTTCAAACGGTTTCCTGAGTGCTGTACGCGAGGCACTTGAGCAGGCAATCTAAGTTTTACACTCGCTATAACTTAACAACTGAATCAAAACCCCTGCTTTAACGGCGGGGGTTTTGTTGTTTTATATATTATGATATAGCAAGCACCAAAGAACCAAGCGTGAGTTTCTCGGCAGGTTTTGGATCTATGGGCTTATTTAAAAGCTCGTGGAGCTGTGGCGGTACAATATGATCAATATATGACGCCATTTCTTCGACCGTTCTTGGCTCTTTTTCGCGTATCCACGTTCTTACTACATAGCTCTCTATGTATGCAAATGAGTCACATTGAAACCTGAGTTCATCAGTCAATTCGAGGTTTTTATACTGTGTAATGGTTGTAACCATTTCTTCATACTTTTTGCGTATGCCTGTTTCTTTCATGGCATAATAACCGGCGCTCTTCCATGCGCTCCCCATGAGGTCTTTCATAAGCATACAGCCCGACAGAGTAATAAGGTTGCCTTCATACCAGGTATAATTACGCCCCGTGAGCGTGTTGCCTGCGTCTAAAACCTGGAACATATACCAGTTTGCGGCGTCATATTTATCAGCAAAAAGACGGTAGAAACTTGTGCGCGAGATTTTTGCATGTTGGCAAATCTCACTCACAGTTAAAGAGTCATACTCTTTGGTGCGAGACAGAAAATCTATTACCGCCGCTATATGCAAACGCTCAGCAATATGGTCCTTTTGCATACCAATCTGGTTGTTCAAGCCCTCGCTGTCCATCGCATTCTCCTCTATATAAGGCTGCAATAGTCCATTCTCTATTACTCCTAAATACCATCAGGCAAATTATACTGCATAAAACCCGGATATTTGCGCTGAAGCATTCCCAGCTCACCCACTAAACCGGTTTTGAGCACGGTAATGGCACCTGTTGGCTCAAATATATAGTCAACAAAAAGGTCAACGAATTTTTGAGGCGGTGCGTTACGTCCGCCAATCTTAAATCTCCCCATACCCATTGCTGCCAGCTCATTAATGCGTTTATTTGAGAGAAGAACGTTGCGTTCCAAACGACGCGCGGGATCACCCACGTCTTTCAGATGATAACAAGGTGGACAGGGAACATCCTTACGTGAGCCAAAGGCCCAGTCTTCTATACCTCTGATATGCTTTTCGCATACGGTACAATTGGGCACACACATCTGATTAACCAATACTTCGCATTTGCCAAGAAGCTCTTTTGGCAGCTCGTTAATAAGAGCATCATCCAGCGCATATTCACAGCGTAATACAACCTCATCATAGAGACCAAATGCCTGCTTATAATACTGCGTTTCATCCGAGAAACCCCTCGCTGCAAGTGTAGTAACCGTACGGTCATATGAAGCGATGAGGCGCATATGAGGATAGTCGTTGCGAATCTTGCGGGCAAGCCGGTCATCAGCAACAATAGCCTGGGCATTATGCTTCTCGGCCACACTCAGAATCAAGTTGCCGTAGGGGTCTTTGACCATATTCTTATCAATACCCAAACGTGAAAATGTTAATGCTACGGTAATACCATGTCTCTCATATGCCGAGAAATAAGCTTCAAGCTGGTCTTTTGTCATTTCCTTTGTATAAGAAGAAGGCCGTCCGCCCGCCCAAATACAATGAGGGGCCCCGTATACCATATCAAACGGCCGGTCAGCCCCCATATCTTCGCAATACTGAACTAATCGCAGAGCGAGCCAGTCATTATTTAAAAACGCGGGCACCTTCCAGCTTAGGTGTACCGGCCTATCTCGGTATACTTCAAGCCCTTCCCGAAGATTAATCATAACCCAGCTCCTTGTTCTGTCTTTAATATCTTTATCGTACAAAGGATACTCTTTTTGCGGCATATACCGCAATGCCATTATTAAGAGGCAATAAGGACATCATGCTATGCTGTGTAACAATACTGAACACTATGGGCCGTATTGTTCTATATCCACATATAATGATGATGGTATACTTTATCTTGCCTGAAAACCATCATGCAGAGCGTTCGAGAAATTTGAAGGGATTTCTATTATGTCCATGGACTTTAAGCGCCGCCTGCCTAACCCTATAGAGATCAAGGCTCAGATGCCTTTATCTGAGGATCTTGTTGCGCGCAAAACCCGCTTTGATGCCGAGATAGCACAGATTATCAGCGGAGAAGATCCCAAAAAGCGCAAGCTCATGGTTATTGGCCCTTGTTCGGCTGACCGGGAGGATGCCGTTGTTGATTACTGCACACGGCTGGCCGGCTTGCAGGAACAGGTGGCCGAGCGTCTTTTGCTGATCCCGCGTCTTTATACCAATAAGCCCCGTACGCTGGGTATTGGTTACATGGGTATGATGCACCAGCCCAACCCCAATGCCGAACCAAACCTGCTTGCCGGCGTGCGTGCGATTCGTCATATGGACCTGCGCGTTGCTTACGAAACCGGCCTCTTTGGCGCTGATGAGATGCTCTATCCTTCGTATAACAGGTTTCTCTCGGATATCTTAAGCTATGTCGCGGTGGGAGCCCGCTCCGTGGAGAATCAGGAGCATCGCTTGCTCGCATCCGGCCTTGATGTTCCGGTGGGCATGAAGAACCCCACAAGCGGAGATATTGAAGTGATGCTTGACGCGATTGTCTCGGCCCGTGCTCCTCATGACTTTATTTACCGCAACTGGGACGTAAGCTCAACCGGAAACCCCAGTGTCCATGCAGTCTTACGCGGAGCAACAAGTTTGGGCGGGCGTATACGGCCAAACTATTCATACGACGACCTTCATCATCTTGTAGACCGTTGCCAGGAGCGCGGTTTGGGCAGAGTCGCCATTGTGGTTGACTGCAATCATGCCAATTCGGGAAGACGTCCGTTCGAGCAGCCGCGCATCGCAAAAGACGTGTTGGGGAGCTGTGCCATCAATAATGATATCGCAGACTGCGTTGTGGGTTTTATGGTCGAGAGCTACCTCAACGACGGCTCTCAAAAAGTTGGCGGAGACATTTACGGAACATCAATCACTGACCCCTGCCTGGGTTGGGAAAAAACCGAGCGCATGGTCCTTGAGCTCGCAGAGTTGGTGTAAAAAACCTGATTCTTTGTTAGCTATTGCATATACCATACCTTTTTGTCTCAAGAATACTGGTACTGATAGGTATCTAGTATATCTATAACCAAGTATTCTAATTTTCTGTTTGTATTCTGTTGCAAATTTGTTTATAAATGCATGTACGCTTTTGCGCAGTGTTTTGAGCATTTTTAGCGGGTAAACGGTAGTTCCCGCTGAGGAGAGAAAGGTATTGATATGTCATTGTTTACCGCTTCTGTATCACGTCGTTCATTTGTAGCAGGCCTCGGAATTTTGGCCGCAACAGCCGCAACGTTCTCTCTGAGTTCTCTGGCATTCGCCAAGGAGATTCCCGCTCCTGATGGTGACAACGTTATCCGCATTGCAGCAACCCCCACCCCTCATGCCGAGATTTTGAATGATGCCGTAAAGCCGCTGCTTGAAGAAAAGGGCTGGCAGCTCGACGTTATTGAGTTTACTGATTACGTCCTTCCCAACACCGCCACAGAAGAGGGTGAAGTAGACGCCAACTACTTCCAGCATCAGCCTTATCTTGACTCGTTCAACGAGGAAAAGGGCACCCACCTCGTAAGTGTTGCAAAAGTACACTTTGAGCCCTTTGGTCTTTATGCAGGCCGCACCTC
>JAFWFL010000109.1 GCA_017515595.1 Coriobacteriales bacterium | reverse complement strand
TGGTTTGACATGTGACAAGGAAAACATTTCCCTTGTCACATGTCAAACCACCGTCCCCTGCCATATTATGTCACCCGCAGGACTCCTTCAAAGGGAAGCCTTTACATCACGCGAAGAGCGACTTCCTTGAGCTGACGGGCTGAAACCTCGCTGGGGGCTGAGCTCATAAGGTCTGAGCCGCTTGATGTCTTGGGGAAGGCCATAACGTCGCGAATTGAATCGCAGCCTGCCAGGAGCATGCATACGCGGTCAAGACCGAGCGCAAAGCCGCCGAGGGTTGGCGCGCCGTATCCGAGAGCATCCATGAGGTAGCCAAACTGCTCACGTGCGCGCTCCTCGGTAAAGCCAAGACGCTTGAGAACGCGCATCTGGAGGTCAGCGTTGTGAATACGCAGACCACCGCCGCCGGCCTCGTAACCGTCCATAACAAAGTCATAGGTGTAAGAACCTACCGAGAGCGGGTCGTCCTCAATCTTGTCGAGGTCCTCAACAAACGGCATGGTAAAGGGATGATGCTCTGCGGCGTAGCGCTTCTCTTCATCGTCATACTCAAACATGGGGAAGTTAATAACCCAGAGGAAGTCATGGCCCTCGCGCTTAATTTCGAGCGCATTGGCCATATGTACGCGCATGCCGCCCAGAATAACGTCGCTTGCCTTGCGCTCGCCGGCAGCAAACATAACGAGGTCGCCCAGCTCAACGTTACAAGCTTCACGCAAACGTGCCATTTCTTCTTCCGAGAAGAACTTAACAATGGGGCTGTTAATTGAGCCGTCGGGCCTGAAGGCAATCCAGGCAAGACCCTTGGCGCCAAAGGTCGCGGCAATGGGCTCAAGCTTGTCTATCTGAGCACGAGGCCATTCTCCGGCACCCTTTGCGTTGATGCACTTAACTACCTGGCCCTCGGTGTTTGCAGCGGTCGCAAATACCTTGAACTTTGAATCCTTAAAGATGTCGGTAACATCTACAAGGTGCATATCATAGCGGGTATCGGGTTTATCGGTTCCGTAGGTGTCCATGGCCTCCCAGTAGGGCATACGGCGCAAAGGCGACGGCAGCTCAACACCAACCTCGGCAAATGCATCGCGCAGCACTTCCTCGAGAAGGCACATAGCGCCGTTCATATCTACAAACGACATCTCAATATCTACCTGGGTAAACTCAGGCTGACGGTCTGCACGCAAGTCCTCATCGCGGAAGCACCTTGCTACTTGGTAATATCTCTCAAGACCGGCAACCATCAGGAGCTCTTTGAGAAGCTGGGGAGATTGCGGCAGCGCATAAAAGTTACCGGGCTGGATGCGGCTCGGAACAATAAAGTCGCGGGCGCCTTCGGGCGAAGACTTAAACAGATACGGAGTTTCAATCTCAAGGAACTCACGCTTATGCAGAGCTTCGCGCATACCCCAGGTAAAGTTATTGCGAATGATCATGCGTGACTGCATCTCAGGCCTGCGCAGGTCAAGATACCTGTACTTAAGGCGGGTATCCTCGCTTGTCTCGATACCGTCTTCAATTTGGAAGGGCGGTGTTTTGGCGGTGTTAATAACCTCAATATCGGTTACCAAAACCTCTACCTCACCGGTAGCAAGGTTGGGGTTAGCGGTATCCTCGGGACGCGTACGCACCTTGCCCGTAACGGCAATTGGCCACTCGGGACGGATTGTCTCGGCAGTATGAAATGCTTCCATACCGCTCAGATCAGGGTCAAAGGTGCACTGAGTCAGGCCTTCACGGTCGCGCAGGTCCACAAAAATGAGACCACCGTGGTCGCGGCGATGCTGGACCCATCCGTTTAAGGTAACAACTGTCCCAATGTCTGCGCTCCGTAACTCACCGCATGTGTGGGTATGGGTCGAATAATCGTTGAGCACGCTGGTCATATAACAAGTCTCCTTCTTACAAATTCTGACACTGATTAGCTATTTTTTAATGCGATTTTATGCATGACGCTTGCAACAGATTCGCAGGTATCGCAGCAGGCTTCCATGTGTGAGAACATATTGTTCCAAGCTACGAGGTATGCGGCGCTCTCGTTCTCACTGTTCACAAACAGGTTGTGCTTGCTCTCGATATAAATCAGGTCGCCTTCTGATTCGCAATCATGCACCGCAACCAAAAGTTTGTCGAGCTTTTTGGGCTTCTTAAACTCATTAAAAGCCTCGGTTGCCTTAGAAAGCGCTACTACCGAGTCGTCAATAATGCGTACCATTTTAATGGTATAGGGATGCAGCTCCATAAGGTTAAACATATAGAGATGCTGCATAACTTCCTCAATTTTGTCGGTCACATCATCAAGGAGCGATGCCAGTTCAGTCACATCTTCGCGGTCAATGGGAGGCATGAACTCAATCGCCAGGTGCTCAAAGATCTCATGGGTAATGCTGTCCCCTTCTGACTCAATTGCATGCATCTCATCGAGATGTGCTTTAAACCACCCTTCTTCTTCAGGGTGATAATCTTCTACTGCATCTAAAAGAGCTTGTGACTCTTTCTTTGCGACTTCAGCCTGACGTACAAAAGCATCAAAATAATCAAACCTGTGCTTTTTAGCCATTGTCCGTTTCCCTTCTCGCATATATAGAACCTTGTTATAATAACGCAAACTGAGTTTTAATAGTAGACGAGAAACCAGGTCTTCTTAAAGTTCACAGGGGCCAAACAGGGTAGAGAATCAGACGGGGACAGGAGATGTGATAGAAAGAAAAGAATAGGGTATACATACCATCCTTCGCTTTCGCCTCATAAAAACGCTCCGGACGGAATGTATACCCGTCTCCTTTTCTTAGTATGACACCTCCTGTCTCCGTCTGATTCTCTACTTCCTCTTATATATGAAAGGTTTTGCATGGCTGTTCAGAATTCGCAAATCGTAAACAACAATACTCTCAAGTTAAAAGACGGCGATATGATTCATGGTTTTATAATTGACCGCCATGAAGATATCTCTGAAGTTGACGGATGCGCATGGGTTATGCACCATGAACTGTGCGGCACGCCTTTGCTTTGGATAGCCAATGATGATGACAACAAGTCATTCTCCATTGCGTTCAAAACTCCGCCTGCAGACAATACCGGTGTGTTCCATATTCTTGAGCATTCCGTTTTGTGCGGCAGTGACAAATATCCTGTTAAAGAGCCTTTTGTAGACCTGCTCAAGACATCTATGCAGACATTTTTGAATGCTTTGACGTATCCCGACAAAACCTGTTACCCCGTCGCGACTACCAACGAGCAGGACCTGCTTAACCTCATGGACGTCTATTTGGATGCGGTTCTGCACCCGCAGCTCTACCGCAAGCGTTCAATATTTGAGCAGGAAGGCTGGCATGTTGAGATAGACAGCGACGGAACGCCATATTTTAACGGCGTTGTTTATAATGAAATGAAAGGCGCCAACAGCGACCCGGACAGCGTGATCCTCAATGGTCTGTGCGAAGCTTTGTTCCCCCAAACCGCATACCGTTTTGAAAGCGGAGGAGACCCTCGTGCCATTCCCACTCTGTCTTACGAGGATTATCTCGACACACATGCGCGCCACTACAACATGCGCAATGCCCGTATTGTGCTGTACGGCGATATATCGCTTGACAGAGAGCTTGAGCTCATCAATAGTCATATTATGCAGGTTGCGCAAAAACAGGCGGGATCCATCAATCCGCTTGAGCTACAGCCTCCGGTGATTACCCTTGACCACACGCGCACCATGGAAACTTCGCCCGAGAACGCCTCGATAGCCCTGGGATATGTGTTTGGCACCTATAAAGACCGTACCTCAACCCTTGCAGCAGATGTCCTGGTGGATGCCCTTCTAGGCAGCAATGAAGCTCCTCTTAAATATGAAATCCTCCAAAGCGGTTTAGGCTGCGATGTTGATGCTTTTGTTTATAACGGCGTTTTGCAACCGTTCATTGTCTTAGAGCTCCGCGGCGCCCAACCCGGCTCGCGCGAGGCATTTATCAAGCTTGTACAGGAAGCTTTTGAACATTATGCAAAAGAGGGCGTTCCGCGCGAAAACCTCGAGGCAGCATTGGAATCCGCCACTTTTACCCTGCGCGAACGCGACATGGGCTATGCAGACGGCGTTGTGCTGGCTTCAAACGTACTCTCAGGATGGCTCTATGACGAGACAATGGCCACTGATTACCTCCACTTTGAAGACGACCTTGCCATTCTCAAAGAGGGTCTCAAGACATCATATTGGGAAGACTTTGTTCAGTCTGCCCTCGTTGATTCCAAGCATTATGCCTGCTGCGAACTCCTTTGCGTAGAGAGTATGGACGAGAAGGACCCTCTGCTCGAGAATCTTGCGGCAACCCTTACCGAGAGTGACAAATCTGTCATTACACAAAACGTCGAAGAGCTCAGGCGCATCCAGGCAGAGCCCGACTCCAAAGAGGCTCAAAATACCCTGCCGAGGCTTGCCTTAAGCGATATTGGCCCCGGAGCGGCTCCGCACAAGCATGAGCTGGTGGACGCATCGCCCCTGCCCTGCTACTACCACAGCATTCCCACAAGGCGCATCAATTATGTATATCACTACTTTAATCTCAACTGCCTTACCTGGGACGAGCTTCTCTACGCCAAACTCGCAAGCACACTTTTTGGCAAGCTCGCAACCGCGTCACACACCGCAGCGCAGCTCGATACCCTCCTCGAAGCGCGCCTGGGCAAACTCACCTTTGCAACCTATGTCCTAGAAAACTATGTAACACATGTTCCCACGCCCAAAATCATAGTCTCGGCAAGCTCTCTTGCCGAGAATACCTTAGATCTTGCTCTTTTGCCTGCCGAGGTATGGAGCAGCACAGACTTTAGCGATCTCCAAAAGATCAAAATCATCCTTCAGCAACAGCGCATTGACCTTGAGCAGTCATTTGCCGCAAGCGGGAACAGCTACGCACTCGCCCGCGCGCATGGATACACCTCAAAAACAAAGCTCTTAGCTCAGCACTTTGGCGGCGTAGATTATTACCGTTTTGTTTGCTCTCTCCTCGACTCATGGGATTCCGTATCACCGGAGATTCCGGCAAAGCTTGCCTCAATTTGCTCACGTGTCTTTTGCATAGGCAATGACTTCCATAGCTTTACCGGAGACGAAGCAGATCTTCATTTTTACTGGGACAACGGCAAAACGCTTTCTCTCGCCACTCCAACCGGTGACGCAAACACCCTTGTAATTCCCGAGCCGCAGCTCCTCTGCGAAGGATTTGTTATCCCATCAGACGTCAGCTTTGCAGCCATGGCCTGCGACCCGGCGCACACCGGCTCAGCTTATTCAGGAAACTGGCAGGTAGCAAGCCGCATTTTGAGCTATGATTATCTCTGGAACACCGTTCGCGTACAGGGCGGAGCTTATGGCTGTGGCTTCTCGGCCTTACCGCACGGGTCTCTCGCCTACTATACCTACCGCGACCCGCACCCCTTTGAAGCGCTCAAAACATGCCGCGAAGCCGGCTCCTGGCTTGCAAACAAGAGCTTTGATGAGACAGAATTCACCGGTTATATAGTGAGTACTGTCGCACACCATGACGCACCGCAAAAACCATACCACATAGCCCAGCGCGAAGACTCATTCTATCTCACAGACTTCCCCCAGAACTGGCGCGAAACCATTCGCTCCCAAGAACTCTCCTGCACCCCGGATGCCCTCCAAGAGCTTGTCCCAGCCCTCAATAACTTAGCAGCTCGCGGCGCCATCTGCATATTCGGCAACCGAGAAACCCTAGAAGCCGGCAACCTTGACCTCAAAATTATTGACCTCATCAGGAACGATGTATAACCCTGGATAACAGGGAGACAGTGATTTGATCTCCTTTTGGATAGGAATATTTGTAAGTAACTGGGGCATTTACCTAATAGTTTGGGTAGGTGCCCCGTTTTCTTGAGGTCTTCGAGAAAAGCTCTCTTAAAAGCGCTTTGCGGTTGCGAGGACTGTCTGAGCGCGTCCTTTGCGCGAGTTCCGCAGCAGCTAAGCGCTTTTAAGAGAGCGGGTTTTCTCGTCGACCTCAAGAAAACGGGGCACCTACCCAAACTATTAGGTAAATGCCCCAGTTACTTACAAATATTCCTATCCAAAAGGAGATCAAATCACTGTCTCCCTGTTATCAAGAAGGTTTAAATCAGTTCCTCTTCTTCCAGCATTTGTTGGATACGCTCCATGGCGGTTTTGCAGTCATCGGTTCTGCCAAAAGCTGAGAAGCGTACAAAGCCTTCGCCTGCCGAGCCAAAGCCTACGCCGGGAGTTGCTACGCAGTGGGCTTTCTCGAGCATAAGGTCAAAGAAGTCCCATGAGCACATGCCTTTGGGGCAGCGTGCCCAAATGTAGGGTGCGTTGCGTCCGCCGGTATAAGCAATACCCATGCTGTCAAAGGCATCGCCAATAATCTGAGCGTTGCGCAAGTATGTGTCTACCTGTTCTGCGGTTTCTTTGCGGCCGGTCTCAGAAAGTGCAGCCTGGGCGGCACGTTGCACAATATAGGGCACACCGTTGAACTTGGTGTTCTGGCGGCGGCGCCAGAATGCGTTAAGGTTTGATTCACAAACTTCAAGGTTTCTCGGGACAACGGTGAACCCGCAGCGTACGCCGGTAAAGCCCGCACGCTTTGAGAAGGACGAAATCTCAATGGCGCACTTCTCGGCGCCTTCAATCTCATAAATGGTGTGAGGAAGACCGGGCTCTCTGATAAATGCCTCGTAAGCGGAGTCAAAAATGATAAGCGCGTTGTGCTCGAGGGCATATGCAACCCAGGCAGCAAGGCCTTCTGCGGTATATACGGCGCCTGTGGGGTTATTGGGCGAGCAAATATAAACCACGTCAACGTCAACGGAGTCGTCCGGCAGAGGGGCAAAGCCGTTCTCAATGGTACCCTTTGAATAGAGGATGGTGTTGCCGTTCATTACATTGGTGTCAACGTAAGCAGGGTATACAGGGTCAGGGATGAGAATCTTTGAACCTGACTCAATGATATCAAGGATATTGCCCAAATCGCTCTTGGCGCCGTCAGAGATAAAAACCTCGTCGAGACCAAGATCAGCCCCCAGCCTTGCGTAATGATCTGTAACGGCGGCACGCAAAAACTCATAGCCTTCTGCGTCATCGCAGTAGCCCCTGAAGGTGTCTGCCTGCGACATCTCTTTGGTGGCCTGTGAAAGCGCGGTAATGATTGACGGAGCAAGAGGCTGCGTGACATCGCCAATACCCATCTTAATGACCGTGACATCCGGATTTGCCTGTTTAAATGCAGCAACTTTACGGGCTACCGTTGAGAACAAATAGCTTTGCTCGAGCCGGTCAAAATTACTGTTGGCGCGCATACATAACTCCTTACTTTACCAAGGCTGTAACAGCCCTTCCTGATAGCGTACATCCCAAAACGTAAGACCCTGTGCGGGTGCGCACGGGCCTGCTGCCTGCCTGTCGCAAGCAGCAAGAACGTCTGAAACCCAGGAGGGCTCTTGCCTTCCTGACCCCACTTCTACCAAAGTTCCCATAATTGTTCGAACCATGGAGTGCAAAAACGCATTTCCTACAATGCTCATAGTAACCATCTGCTCACCAAAAGCAGCTTCAGGCATAAAGTTGATAGACTCTACATACCTGCTTGTTGGCTTGCCCTCTGCACTTGCGCTTTTGCAAAAACTCTTAAAATCATGTTCTCCAATAAGCGCCTGTGCAGCAAGTTCCATGGCTTCTATGTCAAGACTTTGTATACCGCGTATCCACCAAACCCATTGTTTGCAAAAGAGCGGAGGCACGCTTCCCAAAAATATCCGGTATTTATACGTGCGCGCAAGTGCGTCAAACCGTGCCGAGAAGCCCGGTCTTGCACGCCACAGATGAGTTACCACAATATCATTGGGCAATACGGCAGCTAGCGAGCGGAGAAGTCTTTGAGCGCTTAATGTCTCTGATTCCTGCTCTGAGGTGGGTAAACTCACAAATTGAGCGCGGGCGTGAACACCCGCATCTGTACGGCCGGCGCAGGTTAATTCCACATCGCGGCGTAACAGGGTACGCAAAGCACACCTTAGCTCACCGGCAATGGTTTGTACATGAGTCTGACGCTCCTGTTGCGCAAACCCTGCATACGAGGTTCCTTCATAAGAAACCTCGAGGACTAACGTATGGCTGCAAAGAGCGCTCTCTCCCAACGCCTGCTCTTGTGACATAGCCCCTTCTTTAGACAGCTACCAAACAAAGTAGCATGACATTATAATCAATAGTACGGGCAAGAGGGTGCCACAAATTGTTACAATTAGGTCTCTTTTTGACATGCGCGCATCATAAAGGCTTGTTGGAACACCAATACCATATGCACGGTTTAGCATAGCCTGCGACATATCCTCAGCCTGTCTGAACAATCCCACCACAAGCGGAATAAAAATCCGCACGCTCCCTTTTACGGTCTGCACAAATGACCCTCGGCCAAGGCATGCTCCCCGGGCATTCTGCGCATCTTTTATCTGCATAAACATTTGTGAGCACAACGGAATCCCTCGTAAAGCAATGGTAGCAATCATAGCGAGATCATCTACCGGAACACCAAATCTGCGTAAGGGAGAGAGCATGCAAACAAACGTCTGCATAATATCGCTTACACGGGTTGTTGTAATAAAAACAAGCGCCAGCAGTGTCACAAAAAGAATTCGCAGCACAACACGGCTTCCGCTTAAGAATCCTTCCCAGGAAAACCCAATTGCACCAAGTACAGCCTCGCCTGAGCCATCAAAAGTAAACGTGTTCATAGCAAGAACCATGGCGAGCATAAACAAAAGGGTAAGCACAACTAAGGGAGAAGCGGTAAAGCTCACACGCGCTATCGCAGCAAGAACACAGCTGCCCATAAACAATATGATGAGCAACGGGAAGCTTTGTATCCAGAATATCAAAACACCCCATACAAACAAAAGAATCAGCTTTGTAAGGGCTCCCATCCGGTAGAGAAACCCTTCGCCAGGATAATATGATCCAAGTACTCGTTGACCCATAGCCATACGCATCACGTCTCAGGCGAAAACCCTGACAAAAGGTCCGTCCTTTTGTCCGGATCTGACAAAAGGACGGACCTTTTGTCAGGGTTGTTACTGATTTGGCAGATTTTCTCGGCAATGCCTTTGAAGGCATCTGTGTCATGAGTTGCTATGATGAGAGCTTTGCCCTCCTGCTTCAAACGTTGGAGAATACCCAAAAGAAGCTCAAGGTTACGTTTGTCAAGGCCAACAGTGGGCTCATCAAAGAGAACTACCGGCGTATTCATAACGAGAATAGAAGCCAGCGCCACCAAACGCTGCATACCCCCCGAAAGTGCAAAGGGACTCATCTGTTCAATTCCCTGAGGCAACCCCAAGATGCTAAGAACCTCTTTTGACCGCTCATAAGCTTCGCTCTTATTCATTCCTTTATTGAGTAATGCAAAAGAGACTTCATCAAGAACAGTGGAAGCAAAGAATTGCTTCTCGGGGAACTGGAATACCATCCCTATGTCTCCTGCTGTAACAGCTTTATTTTGCAGAAGTATGGAGCCCCCGAGAGGTTTTAATAAGCCGGCCAGAAGGCGTAAAAACGTAGTTTTCCCAGCACCTGTCTTACCAAGCACAAGCGTACAACTTCCCGGTTCACATGCTAAATCCGAGAAACTCTTGGGTGTCTCCGCATCCTTTGATCCTGATCTGAAGGCAAAAGTAACATCTTTCACCTGCAAAACAGGAGCCTTTTTAACCTCTTGTTCCTTCAGAGGCTTTGCTGTGTGTATCTTTTGTTGATATCCGGAATCTTGGTCCTCGGGCCCAATACTACATGAACGCATTTGTAACGACTTGTCTTGCAAAAACTCTGCCATAGGACCATTCCATATGACAGATCCTGCTTCGAAGACTAAACAAGCATCATAATCAAGAACTTCATTGAGCCGGTGAGTGGCATGAATAATCGTCCCACCTTGCTGAACATAGTTGTTCAGAATCTTCTCCAGAGAATCCTTTGATTCCTTATCGAGCATAGAAAAAGGCTCATCGAGCAAGAGATATGCCGGTTTCATTACAAGAATTGAAGCAAGACAGAGTCTTTGCAACTCTCCCCCACTTAAAGAAGCAATCTCATCATTCTTTTTATGTTCAAGCGCACATTCCTCAAGAGCCTTGTTCATACGCTCTCGTATAACCTCCGCTTCAAGTCCAAGATTCCGCGATCCAAACGAGATTTCCTCGTCTACCATTGAACATATCGTGCTGCGCGAAGGATCCTGAACCACAAGTCCGGCAAAACTCTGAGAACGTAACTCAAACTGCCGATGAACCGGAACACCATCAACAGTTATACTCCCACAAGAAGGAGCAAATATTCCGCTCACAAGCTTTAAAAAAGTAGATTTACCCGAGCCATTACCACCCAGTAGGGCAATTCTCTCCCCGCGCTCAAAAGAAAACGCCTGCCCCTTAAGATCAAGCGCATGCAAACGCCCCGGCGCAGCACTCGCCCGCTCTCTGCAATATATCTCATAATCAAAGCAAACGTTTTCAATAATCAGCATAATTACCCAATTGTAAACTTTAGAAGCATTGAGACTATTCAAAACTACTCTTTGCGCACAGGAATTCACCTTTGAACACCTAATTAATCCAATTAATTGGGTTTCTTGACCGCACTGAAATTACTTGCCGAGAAGGAAAACCAGGTCAGAAACGTGTAGTTTCCCGATAGTGATCAATCATGCAATGGATACACCTAATTAATTGGATTATTTAGGTGCCCAGAGTTGAATACCCGTACGCAGAAGCAGCTTCAAGGGGAACAAGTGGAATGAGAAGTTAAACTGTGTAGAATGAAAATGGGGAGAAAAATGCAAAAATAACAGTCCCCATTTTCTTAGTCTTCAAGAACTCAGACAGATGGGAAGTATATCTGTTATAAGAGAGGCGGTTACACAT
>JAFWFL010000108.1 GCA_017515595.1 Coriobacteriales bacterium | reverse complement strand
TCACAAGGATGTAAAGACATAAAAACAGATCAAGCAGACACTTGGTTTGCTTGATCTGTTTTATTTCTCTTTACTTAATTATGAACGAATGTGCTGATATTGCTGCACATCAAAGCTAGTCCACGCTAAGCGTTGGATAAAAGGTCGAACTCTTTAAGAAGGCTGTCCCGATAAGCCTCATCCGTAGCTACGCGAGCAATATCATCACTGCGGCCCAGTGAGAGCAGCTTATTGATAAGCCTGAGCACTTCATCACGGCCTTCTTTAAGACCTTCTTTCCGGCCTTTTTCTTCGCCAATGCTTATGCCCAGCTCGTACTGTTCTCGTTTAATATCTTCAAGGAACATGTATTCCCTCTTCCAACGCTGGTTATGATGTGCCTCTATTACGGCAACTTCTAAGCGTTTGGTAAAGTCATCTGAGGGCTTGTTGGTAAGAATGTAATCCAGAAAACCATCAAGCTTTATGTCATTACCAAGCCGCGGAGCAGATGCCGCTAAAAAGATAGTATGCGTACCATCACAAAGTGTCAAGTCTTGGTTTTCCAGACAAGTATTCTCAAACCAGCATCGAGATAGTGGTTTTCATGACGTATACAGAGTTTTGATATTGCTGAACACCAAAGCTGTTCCACACTATGCATTTGTCGTAAGATCATACTCTTTAAGAAGATGGTTTCGATAAGTTTCATCTGTAGTTACACGGGCAATATCATCATTGCGGCCAAGGGAGAGCAGCTTATTGATGAGTCTGAGCACTTCTTCACGACCTTTTTCTTCACCAATACTTATGCCTTCTTCTTTGCCCAGTTCGTATTGTTCTCGTTTAATATCTTCAAGGAACATATATTCCTTCTTCCAACGCTGGTTATGATGTGCCTCTATTACGGCAGCTTCTAAGCGTTTGGTAAAGTCATCAGATGGTTTATTGGTATAAAGGTAATCCAGAAAACCATCAAGCTTTATGTCATTACCAAGCCGCGGAGCAGATGCCGCTAAAAAGATAGTATGCGTACCATCCCTAAGTGTCAAGTCTTGGTTTTCTAAACAAGTATTCTCAAACCAATAGATACGCTTGTTTTCTTTAAAGAGATCGAAGTTACAGATAAAGATAACATATGAATCTGGCAACTTACTGTAGTCGATATTTTTCTCAAGCTGATCAATAGTAATTAAAGAATGGTAGTAACGTGAACGCTTGCGTAAGTCATCTTTATTGATAACTTGCATCTCAAGATCAAAGGATGTTCCTTTATCATCTTTCACATAGACGTCAAGACGGACTGACTTACTGTTAATTGCCGCATCTAATGTTGCTTCATGTACAAGATAGTCTATGTGATCTACGGGTATCTTAAGGATTGTCTCAATAGTTTCTTTGCAGAGCTCTTTATCTAACATCACTTTTGAAAATAGGAAGCTATTTGTGAGCCTGAGCTTTTCATACGCTTCTGGTTTGCCAAAAGCTTCTAGTGAAGCAATATTCTCATCTTGGAAATCGATATTGGTGATTACATTATCCATATGTTGCTCCTTTGCGCATAAGGCCAAAACCTGCGCTAGACAACATATACATTTAGAGTCGTCTCTGTTTTTCAAAAGGGGTGTTAGATTTCTGTAAACCCCTTACAGAAATCTAACACAGCTGCTCATTTGTGCGGGCTATGTGGATGGCAAGAGGTGGCGCATAATTAATTCATATCTGCTTATCACGAGGGTGGTTCTCGCGATAGGCGTAAAGTATTTCAAGAATAAGACGCCGAGAAGTCCTCGGAGTTGCAAATCTTCCAAGGTATTCTTACATGTATCAATGCATCGCATATATAATAGCTAAATCCAACGAGAACAAAAGTATATTCCAACAGTTTCAGTCGATCCTATGCTAATGAAGGTATTCTATCTTCTGGGTGAACATCATTGTTGAGGGCTCTGAGCCGCGAAAGAGATACTTGGTATTGACCGTTTTTGGGTTTTACCCGATTTTTGAAGAGTTCCCATACGGGATTGCCGGGACCGTTGTAAATCTCACTAATTTCGCCAATCTCGTTGATTTTGAGCACGATGAGATAATTCGGGTTTTCGCTTATCGCCACACTGTTACGCTGTGTTGCTTTAATCTGTACAAGCCTGCCGTCTGGAGCAGTGCCATCGTGTATGGATGTTGATGAGATAAAAAGATCAATCCCATATCTCTCTGCTGCATATATTTCGCCGATGCTGCCTATGAGATGACCATCAAGAGTAAAGTGCCGGTTCTGATCGCGATAGTCGTTTTCGAGCTCCTGCACAATACCATACAAATTACGTATTGTTGCGGCCAGTTTCTCGCATCCAGTATCTTCTTCTATCATAACTTATCCCTCGCATACAACAAGCTGTTTCATCAATTTGAGCAGTTCGTCAGTGCTCTGTGTGGCATTTGATAAGTCAAAGAAAAACATATCAACCTGTACACCGTCGCAGCTTACGTGTTTGCCTTCACGCATTAATCCCGAGCATACTCCTTCATGCCATGGGTAGAGAAGCACTACATGTTGCATGTTCTCACTATCAGCGCGATATCTCTGCCCGTAAGCATACATTTGATGCATGTCGGGGACGGACAAATCTCTTGGACCATAAACCCGCTTCCACTTTGTGTCTAGGATAATCCGCCCATTTGTGCATTCGCAGAGAATATCAGGCCGCAAGCTTACGCGCCTGCCTTCAAAAAGCCACTGGCCGGTGGCCTGCAAATCAACTCGTTCTACAAATGGATCATGTAAAGCTCTGCGTTTGAGCAATTTGCCAACATAGTCTTCGAATACCTTCTCCATGGGAAACAATAGTGCCGTAGCGATGTTTTCTCCTTTGAACATCGTAAAACTCTCGCCATGTAAGAACACACGACACCATGCTATGAGTTTATCATATATCCTGGTAGAACGTTCATTAACGCATCGTGAAAAATCAACGTCAATATTGATACATTGACCCACATTCTCAAAAGCAGAAAGCAATTGGGTCGCTTTGCGTATGTTGTCATTATTCCGCGAAGAGTGGCGCAAGTATTGGAGAGTTGCTTTTACCAGTCGATTTTCAGGTCTATTGGGTAGCAGCTCGTCATATATCAGATTGGTTATCTCTGCGCGAGCAGGACTCTTGCGTGCTTCGCGGGTGAAATCAATTTTACCGCGAACAAACTTTTCCTCGGACTCAATCGTCACGTAAGCCGAGCGAATACCGTGTTTTATAAGATCTACCACTTCGTCCAGAAACATCGCCACAAACACTTCGAAGAGGGGAACCACGCCGGTGTTTAGGCTGGTCTTGTCAAACGAGTGGAACGGTATATCGGTACCAAGTTCTGTCAGCATATGGGCAAAAATCTCGCGGCTGTCTGCTTCTGAATCAGAGGCAATATCAATCTTTGGTAAAATTTCAATCTGTAAACCATCATGCAGTTCGACAACACCCACATAGTTCTGCAGCTGAATAGCCTCACCAATGCCCTTGGGTGAACAGAGATGCATAAGTTCGAGTGGGCTGTCACCCTCGCGATTGGCAAGTGTAAACTCACGCAGAGCAGCGAACTCGTCGACACCAAGTGAGTGACAATTCGTTTTCTTGATATCCGATGGGACCAGATACTCATATTCCCTGACTACGATATGTGTAGCGGGCATATTCTTAGTCCTCCCGACCCATCTTATAAATATTTATGTACGCCTCGGCATCTCTAGGTGCTTGTAGTATGCGGTAGGAGCGTAGACGATCGTATTCGGCAGCGTCATCTCCCCAAAATACATTGTTAGCCTCACGCTGCTCGATGAAGAGGTCTGCAGCGGCTCCCAAAATAGAGCGTATTTTGGCGTAGTCATCGAAGAAGTATTCCTGCAGAAGCGGTATGAGTCTTGTTTCGAACACTCTGGCAAGCCGTTCCACAGAAGATTCTTTCACTAAATCCATTAGATAAGCATGGCCCAGGGTGTGTTCGCGGTCATAAAGCAACTCAATACGAGCGTTCATTACTTCGAGCATTCGAGCAACATCAATTCCTTCAACATTGATATCTGAGAGTAATTTTGATTCTGGCATGATCTCTATGAATTCGAAGCGTCTGCGTAAAGCCGTATCCATAAGCGCTATAGAGCGATCAGCAGTATTCATGGTACCAAGTATGTAAACGTTATCTGGTACTCCAAACATCTCTCCAGAATACGGAAGTCGCGCAAGCGTCTCTTCGGGAGCGCCTTTTCGTTTACTTGGCTCAAGCAGGGTAATCAACTCTCCAAAAATCTTAGAAACATTGCCTCTGTTGATTTCGTCGATAATAAAGACATAGGGTTTAGTGGTCTTTTCCTCGACTCTCATGCCCATTGCTTCAAGCAGCCTTGATGGACTCACGCGCGTTAGCTCATAAACAGTCTGTAGCGTCAAGGCCTTTCCATCATTGAGAGGCAGAAATTCGCTCTTGCTTATTCCGTCAAGCCACTGAGCTGTTCTCTTACGTCTAGCACCTGGCAAGTCCTCGTCCCATTCGAAATCGCCGGTTACCACGGCAACATCGTATCGACTGCTCACGGCACCTGGGATTACAACAAAGTCGCCGGGCTGCATCTCCTCTTGGAATGCATTTATGGCTCTCTTGTTTTGGTCTGATATATCTTTGGAATCATCAACCTCATCCGGAGTAATGCTGTCCCATCCCATACGCAGCGTTCCTTCGTTGCGACAACACTCCAACAAATTTGTGATTTCACCGGTTTTAAGACCCATTTTCCACACACGAGGGCGCGGGTTACCCGGAAAACGCGGTACACCTTCTTCGGCTGATGCAATTGCTATTACATCCTCAGCAGCCTCGCAGAAATCACGAAAAGCACCTTTGCGTAGAGGATAGGTAACTACGCCCTTATCTTCATCGTACTCAGGCCGCAGTCCCTCGATAAATTCTTCGTAGCCATATGACTGATGAAATGTTGTAAAACCCA
The DNA here is from genome assembly GCA_017515595.1 of Coriobacteriales bacterium. Classification (GTDB taxonomy): domain Bacteria; phylum Actinomycetota; class Coriobacteriia; order Coriobacteriales; family UMGS124; genus RGIG5691. Next base: position 33,393 of record JAFWFL010000108.1, on the reverse strand, counting down.
CTCGTCCTTGGGCGACAAGTTGGTCATATCGCTCAGATACTTCAGCGTATCCATCAGGATTCTTCATAGCCTCCAGAACGTCTTCGACACGGCGGCCATCGCAGATGGCAACGGCATACGCACGAGTACGGTAGGTCTTGCCGGTACCCGGTGGTCCGTATAAAATCATATTCTTGGGGTAAGTAACACTCTCACTCATTATCTCATTACCAGGTTCTGCCGGTTTGCCAGAAAGTAACTCTTCCCAATCAGTGTGCCACGATTTGAGATATCGCGATGCATAGTAGGCAATATCCTCAAGCATCAAGTGATGTGCAGGATCGACATCGAGTTGTGCCTCACTCAACGCACTATCACTCATTGCTACAAGGTCTTTGTCAGCGAGCAATTGGGGTAATACAGCATCAGCAAGTTTTTCGTAAGTGAGTAATTTTGCCACTTTGTCGGCAGGCAGCTTTGCGCCGATGCACTCAGCAAGAGCAGTTCCGACTGTTGGTTTAAAAATGTGGTACTGTTCGGGTTTTTCAAACGCAAGGTAAACACTCACGGCAGAAGGAGTCTGATAACTGTTTTCAATTGGTTTTTCAGCTGTTTCGTTATACTCCTGTAATATAGACTCTACCGTGTCAACGAATCCATTGTAAGCGTCGCGCAGTGGTCGTTCTGGATCGTAAAGTATTTTAAATGCGCTGCGAATGCCTTCCGGGTCGAATTCGACCAGCTTGTTTAGCCGCCCAAACGGATATGAAAAACCATTGTCCAAGAGTGCGCCAGGGCTGGTTGACGCAGGTTTTAAAGCCTCGCGTAAGTTTGACGCGAAATCCTTGGCCTCTATGTTCCAGTTGTCTTTGTAGGCACAAGCGTTTTCCCACTTATATACCTCTTGATCGCCCTCATTGCTACCCGGCACACGGAAACGGGGGAAGTCCTGTTTGTAAAGTGAGACAAGTCGGGCAAGTTTGTCAGAGTTGTATGCAACTCGCTCACGTACTTCTACCTCAACAAGCGGCACATCACCTTTCCCCAGCCTTTTTACTGCCTCGGCCAGCTCGTCACGTAATCGCCACTCGAAGGTTCCATGCCTGGATTTGCCAACACAGTTTCCTACACAGAGTACGGGCCAATACTTTCCACTACCCTCGATGTCGCGAGGCGCGATGCCCGTACTCTTGCAGACTGCCTCGCCCCATGTTGAAACGTTGCTGTTGTAGAAGTTCGAGCCGCGTCCATAGTCATCATCCAGCTCCGCGCAGGTTACGCCTTTGGGATGATTGGCGAGGCATCGTAATGTAGTGAGAGTATTCTCAGATGTGAATCCCGGTCTTCGAAGTAGCTCCTCCCATTCATCAGCAGTAATGCCAGGGTTGTATTCGCTTGGAGCGGGAATCCATCCGTTAAGTTCCCAGGCCGCATGCGAAATGTATACAAAGTCTTCCTGTGATCTTTCTCGAACATCTGAGAGCAGCGTGAGATAACCGTCGCCATTAAGTGGTATGGGTACCGTGATGTCGTAACGGTTCCTGAGGTAGGTTCTCGTGTTGTTGTCCACGGGGAGAAAGATGTGTGGCCGTATCCAAAAGAGCGCCATAGTAAGATTGGCATCGCCAACGTTTCCTTGTGAACGAACAACATCAAAGAGACGCATGAACTCTAAGCGAACTGCGTCCTTATCTTTCGCATAATCCAAAGCTGTACGGAAGAGCTCCCAGTTATGACGGACGGAGTCGGGCTTGCCATCCCAGAACCGCCAACGTTGTGGGTTGGTGACCGGTATTCCATAAAAATCAGAGGGAACGGCTACATCTAGGTCAAACCAATCAATGATTGCTCTGACCGCCTCTATGCGTTTATCATAGTTTTTACGCTTACCATTGAACACAGAGAAAAAAGTGAGCGGATCCATCTTCTCGAAATGTTCGCCAATGATGCTTTCGACAAGATTGCAAAGATCATCTTGTCGCTCTTGATAGTCAAGTAGTACGGTGGCTATCGCCTCGTAAGCTGGTATCCAACTGAATTTGTCTTCGCTCATGTTTATGCACCGTTCCATTTATTCTGTGAGATGAACTTTAAGCCCCATGTATATGATCTTTAGTATATCACGAGGTACCTGAAATATCCGCAGAGCTCTCATGAGATAAAATAGCTAAAAGAACTATAACTTTGTTAAATGAAAAGCTTTTGCAAAGAAGTCTAATATTGATCTGAATATTGATTTTGTTGGTTTTGAAACAATCTGACCATCGTTTGGCTGATCATTAGATAAGTCCTCAGACTGCGTATTATTACGATATTTAAGTTGTTCCTTAATATGATTTACATACTGCTCATAAATGTATTCATCAGCTGCAGTGTTCCGTGTAACTATCTCTGTATTGTGGTGTGTACATGTTTGATATCCGATTACGTCGTATTCAACCTCATGAATTACTGCACGGTCTATATCGTTCACGTCAAGTAAATAGACTGTGTTCAAGCGAGCATTATAAATGCCAATCTTGTACACTGTATCGAATTCTATTCTGAATGAGTGTTTACCTAATATGTAATACATGAGTATTTGCAGTCTGTCGCTACTTTTTGGCGGTTTTTTTGACACTTTCATGTCCCAGATAGTATCTTTTGTAAGATAATCACCATCTCCTGAATCAACAAGTTTGGCATACCCACCATGGAAAACTGGACATACACATGTGACAGGGCCATATTGTTCAAAAAACGCCAGGCTTCTATTTACCATGATCCTTATGTTTTCAATAGCGCCATCATCTGGCTCTATCTCTTCAATAGGTTTATAGGTTCCAATTCCAGCTCTTAAACAGGTATCATAACCACACATTTTGCAAGCCGAGATAATGGAGTTATCATCCAATCCCTTAATATTCTTTAATAGCAAAGAAACGGTATCTGCTGTGTTTATATTATTATCCCAAGAGAGTCTTTCGGCTCCTAATATGGATATTCTGAATGCAGTTTTAACTGGTGTTCCGAGCATAAATCTCGTAAGGTAATCAACAGCTAGTCCGGTCAGACCGGATTGGAAATCAGTTTGTTTTAGCTCCTCTTCACCCGGTCCAAGTACTGTCTTGGTAAACATTTTTAGGTTTAAATATCCGCCTCTTGGTTGTTTTATTTCTTTGATTCTTTGAGTGACAGAAGCCATAGTGCACCTTTTACTGCTGTGTATATAGATCAAAACGTTAATATCACAAACATCCTATCCAAAACTACAACGCTTAGCTTATTTAATACATTATTTTGAGTCAAGATGTTTTAACAGCTTCTTGATTGTCGAGTATCCATGAATCGTCATATTTTAAATTTTATTATGATCATAATACAATCGTTAAGTGTTTTGTCATAAAGTTATGTCAATATTTTCGCGACTTACTGAGCTGTAATAATGGATGATAAAGCACGATTATTAATATTTCTACAATATAGATATTGATCATAGTTTTTGGTGGCATTGGAAATCTGCGTTGTAAATCCAACTCTTTTGGCATTCGTTTGGATAACATATTTGGTATCCTAACAACATAGAGTTATTTACCGAAGCAGATTGCTCCAAATGAATCTTAGTATACTCAGCCGAATCGTCAGCCAGGAATGGCGGCAAAACCTATTTGAGTGTAAGAAATGTATGATTCGAACAATTATCTTACACTGTGGATTTATAAGTTTTCTTTTCTAAAAAGGTTAACCACATGTTAAGACCTCATAGTGCAGTTCAGGTTACCTGAATTGTTCAAGACCGCTGCTTGTTTACCGGCTATTGAAAGGGTCTTTGCACTCTGATATAGTTGTGTTTGTTATATTGAACTTGCATTCTATGGAGAGCCGGCAATGAAGTATTCGGACTTCAGCGATTCTAGATCTTTCACTACCGAGATCCAAGAATTTCTTATGGATGGTGCTGATGTATCTGTCGCATTGTGCATCCCTAAGAATCATCGCGTCTCAGCAAAACAAGCGTTCTTTACTTCGGGACTCACTTGCGATTTGCTCGTGAAGCAGGCTATGATTAATAATCTTTCCAAGAAGGGCTAAGCGTATGGAGTTCTTATCTAACGAGGGTGTCAACGCTTTAGGAGACAAGCTTCGTTCGGCAATTATGGAAGGCGATAGGCTTGCCATAATTTCGTCGTATTTCACCGTATTCGCTTACGGCGAGTTGAAGAGCGAGCTTTCCCACATTCAAGAGCTCCGCTTTCTCTTTGATGAGCCAACATTTATTCAACAGATGACCGACTTGAAAGATCCACGCGAATTTGTGATATCGCAGCGTTCACGGGAGCGTGGTGTGGGTGGCACAGGGCTTGAGTTAACACTTCGAAACAACTTAAACCAACGAGCACTGGCACACGAGTGCGCCGAGTGGGTGCGATCCAAGGCCTCATTCCGCTCAGCAACCAAGTGCAATATAGTTCAGTCGGGCTCGGTGTACCACCTTTCGCATGCTGATGGTAGTGCTGATGGTTTCCAGGGGTTCAACCTTCCATTTACGTTGGAAGGGCTGGGATATGAGCGTCGTGCCGGCGTTGTGGGCGGATATGGCTCCTATTCGGGTTCTTCCGAGGCGGCTGGACTTAAGGCTATGTTCGACAGCATCTGGGATAATCCTTCCATGGTAACCGAAGTTACCGAGGAGGTTGCTGCACAAATCGTAACGCTGTATCGTGAGAACCCCCCTGAGTTTGTGTACTTCCTTACGCTGTATCACGTTTTTAGGGATTTCATGGCCGATATCGAGGCGACCGACCCCATCAAGCCGGGGCTTTCCTTCACCGATAGCCATGTGTGGAACAAACTCTACGACTTCCAGCGTGACGCCGTGGTGGGAGCCATCCGCAAGCTGGAGCGTTACAAGGGCTGCATCATCGCTGACTCGGTTGGCCTGGGCAAGACCTTCGAGGCACTGGCCGTCATCAAGTACTACCAGGAGCGAAACGACCGCGTGCTGGTGCTGTGCCCGAAGCGCCTTCGCGAGAACTGGACGCTCTACACCGGCAACGACGAGCGCAACCCCCTCGTGGACGACCGGCTGAACTACGACGTGCTCAACCACACCGACCTTTCCCGCTACACGGGTTTCTCGGGCGACATCAACCTGGAGACGCTGCGCTGGGGCAACTACGACCTCATCGTCATCGACGAGAGCCACAACTTCCGCAACAAGCCGACCGACCGCACGCAGCACTCGCGATACGACCGCCTGATGCAGGACATTATACGCGCCGGTGTACGCACGAAGGTGCTCATGCTATCGGCTACGCCGGTTAATAACAAGCTGCTCGACCTGCGCAACCAGATAGAGATCATCACCGAGGGAGACGACGCCTACTTGGCTGACACCGACGGCATCGGTTCCATCACGGCCGTCTGCCGTCTGGCCCAGCAGCGGTTCGGGGAATGGAGCGAGCTTCCCGACGAGGCGAGGACCACCGAGCGGTTCGTGGCCATGGTGAACGCCGACTACTTCAAGCTTCTCGACATCCTAACCATCGCGCGGTCGCGCAAGCACATCGCGAAGTACTATCGCGACGAGAAGGCCACGTTCCCGACGAGGTTGAAGCCCATATCGCTGCACCCACGCTTCGACACGCAGGACGAGCTACCGAGCATCGCCGACATGAACGACCTCATCGCGTCGCTGTCTTTCGCGCAGTACCAGTTGCTGTCCTACGTCATGCCCGGAAAGCAGAAGAAGTACGAGGCTCTCTACGCCGATACGTGGGGCAATGACTACGAGAGCCAGGTGAACCGCACGCACGCCGTTGCGAACCTGATGCGAGTGAACCTGCTTAAGCGCATGGAGAGCTCCATCAACAGCTTTCGCATCACCCTGGAGCGCGTGCTGGGCGGCGCGAAAACACTGCTGGAGCAGCTGGACAACCTGAGCATGAACGCTACCTACGAGGCGGACGACCTGGCAGAGGGATTCGACGACGATGACGACGCCGAGGAGTTCGAGGCCGGCGGCAAGGTGCGCGTAGACCTTCGCGACGTGGACGCGATACGCGTGCGCCAGGAGCTGGAATACGACATCCGCACGCTCGAGGAGCTTCTCTACTACGCCAACGAGGTGACGCCCGAGCGCGACGAGAAGCTGGCCGAGCTTCGTCGCTTCATCGACCAGAAGGTCGCCCACCCGTACAACCCCGACAACCGCAAGCTGCTCATCTTCAGCGCGTTCGCCGATACGGTCCGCTACCTTTACGATCAGCTATCGCCCCACCTCAAGAAGACGTACGGCATGGAGAGCGCCCTCGTGACTGGAGCGGCCGGCACGTCCGCCACCATAAAGCTCAAGCGCACTACCTTCGACGCCGTGTTGGGACGGTTCTCGCCCAAGAGCAAGGAGATATCCGAACGTGAGCGCAAACAGGGCGAGATTGACGTCGTGTTCGCAACCGACTGCATATCCGAGGGCCAGAACCTGCAGGACTGCGACTGCCTGGTGAACTACGACATCCACTGGAACCCGGTGCGAATCATCCAGCGGTTCGGCCGCGTGGACCGTCTGGGTTCCGACAACACGTGCGTGCAGCTCGTGAACTTCTGGCCAGACATCGAGCTTGACGAGTACATCCAGCTCGAAGGACGTGTGAAGGGGCGCATGGTATTGCTGGACACGTCGGCCACCGGCGAGGAGAACGTGCTCGAGGGCAAGGCTGCCGACGAGATGAACGACCTGAAGTACCGCAGAAGCCAGCTCGAGCAGCTACAGCGCGAGGTCATGGACCTGGAGGACATATCGGGCGGCATTTCCATCACCGACCTGGCCTACGACGACTTCCGCGTGGAGCTGGAGCGTTACGCCAAAGCCCACCCCTGCCTATTGGAGGGAAGTCCCTGCGGTCTGCATGCCGTAGCCGAGATACCGGACACCCTGCAGGACAGCGTCGAGCCTGGCGTCGTATTCTGCCTGAAGGCAAACGACGAGGAAGCCAACCCGAAGGACGGCAACCCGACCTGGCCGTTCCACCTGATCTACGTGACGCAGGCTGGAGAGGTACGAGGCACCCACACCAACCCGAAAACCGCCCTCGACATCATCCGCGCCGCTTGCGCAGGAATAACGGAACCCGTCATGGAGCTGTGCCAGCAGTTCAACCGCGAGACGCGAGACGGAACGCGCATGGGCGGCTACACCGAGCTGCTCGACGCCGCCGTGAGCCAGGTTTCGGGTGTACAGGCGCAGAAGGGCATGGAATCGCTCTTCAGTTTGGGTGAAGTCGGCACCGGCACGACTCTCGCATTCGACGACTACTCGCTCGTGAGCTTCGTGGTGCTGAGGTGACTGGAATGGACTGGATCGCGACGCTAAACCTTCCGAACGCCACGCTCGCCGGGGGCAAGCCCATTCCCAAGACGGTTCTCATCGCCCAGGGCGGTCTCACCAAGACCGAGGAGAAGCTGCTCAAGCAGTACTCGCGCCTGACGCATATCGCCACCATCCAGCGTGCGACGGCACGAATCGCTCCCGTCTTAAATTCTGAGTATGAGATAGGCAGCGTGATTTACCTGCGCTGCGAATTGGTAAAATCCGGAGGGTTCGGCGAGCTTGCATCCGCGCTCCACAAGGTGTTCCCCAACCCGATCGTGCTGCTCTTCGAAGAGCCGGGCGGCAAGGTGGGCGTCTCCGTGTCTCTCAAGCGCAAGAGCCATGCGGAGAAGGGCGCTGTTGTCGTGGAGCGCATCGAGTCTGCGCGGCTCTTCGACCCGAGCCAGCAAGCGTTTGCCGACTACCTGGAAGACATCCGACATGGGGCGCTACCACAATCCGACCTGCTTGCCTACGTTTGTGCGCTCTGCGACCGCACGGCCAAGGCGGCAGCTATCGCCAGCATCGGCGAGTATCCACATTGCAAAGATGCCGATACGGCGCAATTGATGGCGCTTCTGGTCCATCTGAGGGACACACAATCGGAGATTAATGTCCTACAGTCGCAGTATCGTGATAAAGAGGCGACCCTTGCCGAGTCGTCACGGCTGCGTATGGCGTTGAAGAGGAAGGAACGCGAGCATGACAGGTTCGCGACCGAGATAAAGGAGCTATGCCATGGCTGAGTTCAAGAAGATGAATCTTGCGTCTGCCGATCTGGTGGCTGAACGCATCGAGCAGCTTAAACAACTGCTGCCGGAGATCGCAACTGAGGGGGGCATCGACTTTGACAAGCTCCGTCTAGTACTGGGCGACGAGGTGGACGAAGGAACCGAGCGTTACGCCTTCACATGGCCTGGTAAAGCCGACGCCATCCGACAGAGCCAGGCTCCTAGCACGGCTACACTGCGACCTGCTCCTGACGAGAGCGTGAACTGGGACGAGACTGAAAACCTTTACATCGAGGGCGACAATCTTGAGGTACTAAAGCTACTTCAACATTCATACCACGGGCGCGTCGATCTAATTTTTATCGACCCACCGTATAACACAGGGCATGATTTTATCTATAAAGACACTTTTGCTGATACGGTCGCAAATTATCGCGCTCAAACCTCTTCTGAGTCACAGTCGAACTCGGATGCTAGTGGGAGATACCATGCAAATTGGTGCTCAATGATTTATCCGAGACTACGCCTTGCACGCGAGCTCCTTTCAACTGATGGAGTACTCTTCATTTCAATAGATCATGTTGAGGTGGCCAACCTTAAAAAAATATGTGACGAGATTTTTGGAGAGTCGTGCTATATAGCGCATGTTGCTTGGCAATCCAGCGATAATAGCAATAACAATGCGCTGACATTCTCCGAAGATTTCAATGACATCCTTGTATATTCGCGCGATCCTTCTTGGAAGCCAAATTTCATCAACGATCCCGAAAAGAGAAAGCATTTTCGGAATCCCGATAATGATCCAAGGGGGCCATGGTTCGACGGTAACCCGGTAAACAACCCAGGACTTCGACCTAATCTTCAATTCGATATAACAACTCCCTCAGGCAAAATCATTAAGCACCCAGCAAATGGGTGGCGTTGGTCTCGCGAAAGCATGGATGAGAAATTTAAAACGGGCGAATTACGATTCTCTGAGGACGAAACAAGAGTAATTCGTCGTACTTACTTGGCGGATATGGAAGGATTGCCACCGTCTACACTGTGGACAGACTTCGAAAAGACTGGTCACACTAGGCGCGCAAAATACGAACTCAAATCACTTTTCCCAGAAGTGGCTGTCACAAGCCTATTCAGCACTCCAAAGCCAACCGCACTCATCGATTACATCATGCAAATTGGTTCACAGAGCGACAGCGTAATAATGGACTTTTTTGCTGGGTCAGGCAGCAGCGCCGAAGCTGTAATGAGCATTAACGCACGAGAGGATAGCCATCGCAGATACATCGCAGTCCAGCTCCCCGAACCAACAGATGATGGAAATAACCTATTTGATATGGGTGCGGAACGCATTCGTCGCGCAGGAGCTAAGATTGCTGCTGAAGTTGAAGAAGCGAATAGGCAACTCCGACTTGGCGAAGAACCCAAGCAAATTCCCGATATTGGCTTCCGAGTCCTCAAGCTCGATGAGAGTGGCATTGAACGCCCGAAACCTGGCGAGCTCCTTCTCGACGTGGTAAAGCCCGACCGCACTGACGAGGACATCATCTTCGAGATGATGCTCAAGTGGGGCCTGGAGCTCACCTTACCCATCGAGAAGGTGGATGCTGCCGGGTACTCGTGCTACTCGGTGGCCTTCGGTGAGCTCATCTGCTGCCTTGAGCCTGGCCTCAACATGCAGGTGCTCGACGCCATCGCCGACATGGAGCCCAGGCGCGTGCTCATGCTCGACCGCAACCTCGATGATACGACCAAGCTCAACGCCGTACAGGCGTTCAAGCGCGTCGAGGAGAAAACTGGCCGCGAGGTAGAGCTGAGGACGGTGTAGCCATGGCGACCATCGAGCTCAAGTACTCATCGGACCAGAAGCATCAAGTAGAGGCCGTCGAGGCCATCACCGAACTGTTCCGGGGGCAGGAGTTCCTTAAAAGCGAGTTCACGGCCGAGACGGGCGCTGCGGGAACGCTGATGGAGGGGCAGGTACTCTCTATCGGACACGCCAACGGACTGCGCCTTTCGGCAAACCAGCTGCTTGAGAACCTGCACGACATCCAGGAGGAGAACTCGCTTCCCGCCACCGCCGTGATGACGGACGGGAAGCTGCGCGACTTTACCATCGAGATGGAGACTGGCACGGGAAAGACCTACGTGTACACACGCACCATCTTCGAGCTGAACAAGAAGTACGGAATCACCAAGTTCCTGATCGTGGTGCCGAGCGTGGCCATCCGCGAGGGCGTGCTGAAGAGCTTCCAGAGCACGCGCAAGCACTTCGCCACGCTCTACGACAACGCGCCGATGGACGTGTTCGTCTACGACAGCAAGGACATGGGGCCGGTTGGCAACTTCGCCACCAGCAGCTCCATCCAGGTGATGATCATCAACATCCAGGCGTTCAACCGCGACTACTCCGACGAGGGCAATGCTGAGAGCAGCTCCCTCTTCCACCGCCCGAGCGAGCGGCTTATCGGAGGCCGCAGCCCGCGCGAGGTAGTGGCGGCATGCAACCCCATAGTCATCATCGACGAGCCGCAGAGCGTCGACAACAGTATCAAAGCGAAAGCCGCCATCCGCAGTCTAAATCCGCTTTTCGTGCTGCGTTACTCTGCAACTCACAAGGAGAGTTACAACAAAGTGTATCGCCTTACGCCGGTGGACGCTTTTCAGCAAGGACTCGTGAAGGGCATTTGCGTGGATTCTGTTCTCGCACAAGCCGACCTAAACGGCGCTTTCGTACGGCTGGAATCGACCAAGATGGGCAACACGCCAAGTTCCATCACTGCGAAGCTCACGATTGATGTGCGGCAAAGCGACGGAAGCCAAAAGCGCAAGTCCGTGACCGTGCGTACCGGAAGCAATCTTTATGATCAGACAGTGAGCGGCGAGAACAGCGACTACGAGGCCGGATGGATCGTTTCGAACATATCGGCAGCCGAGGGCGATGAATGGATCGAGTTCACCAACGGCGAATACCTTGAAAAAGGCCAGTCCGTAGGCGATGTGTCCGTCGAGGATGTGAAACGTGCGCAGATCCGCCGCACCATCGAGGACCACCTGCAACGGCAGCTAGAGCTCACGCCTCGTGGTATCAAGGTACTTAGTCTCTTCTTCATCGACAAGGTTGAGAAGTATCGCCTGTATGACCCGGTGCGCAATGGAGAGTACGCAGAGATGTTTGAGCGGGAGTATTCCGATGCTGTAAACAGCTCCCGCTGGCAGAAGAAATACGCGGCGGCAGGGCTTTCGCTCGATATTGATGCGTCGGCTGTGCATTCGGGCTACTTCGCGCAGGATGGCAAGGGCCACATCAAAAACACGAGCTCGAGTGCCAGCAGCGAGGCCGATATCAACACGTTTGAAACCATCATGCGCGAAAAGGAGACGCTTATATCGTTCCCCTCTGCAACGGACGATGAAGAGACTCGAGCCAAGAAGCGTATCCAGTTCATCTGGTCTCACTCGGCGCTTAAAGAGGGCTGGGATAATCCCAACGTATTCCAGATATGCACGTTGGTGGAGACCAAGGACACTATGACCAAGCGTCAGAAAGTGGGCAGGGGCTTGCGTCTGTGCGTCGACCAGACCGGCGAGCGTTGCTACGACGAGGACGCCAACGTACTGACCGTCATCGCAAATGAGAGTTACGACGTCTTCGCAAGTGGGCTTCAAACCGAGCTTGAGAAGGATGGGTTGAAGTTTGGTGTGCTCACGCCCGAGTCGTTCACAAAGGTGACCATTGAGCTACCAGACGGCCAGGAGATGAAGCTTGGCTTCGAGCAGAGCGCTGAGGTGTACCAGAGCTTCATGTCCAAAGGGCTTGTGGACAAGAAGGGCAACATTACGCCCGAGCTGAAGGAAGCCGCCGAGAAGGGCTGCGTGGAGATGCCAACAGGTCTTGAGGCTGCGCATTCGCAGGTGGAGGATATCATCCTGCATAAAGCTCAGAAGCTGCAGATTCGCGACAAGGCTGCTGAAGTCGAGGTAGAGCTACGTAAGGACGTCAGCGATGACCCCGCGTTCCAGGAGCTGTGGGATCGCATACGCAGGCGCACGCGCTTCGAGGTGGACGTGGACTCGGAAAAGCTTATTGCCGATGCCGTGGCGCTCGTCAAAGGCATGCCGAAGGTGAAGCCGCTCGAGGTGCTTTCGACGCGTGCCGACCTTGCCGTGGGTGACGCGGGTGTGTACGCGACGGCCACCGGCACATCAATTGTAAAGACGGGTGAGGCTCGTGTGTACGATCTGCCCGACCCAATTGCCGAGCTGCAGGACGCCGTGGGGCTGACCCGTTCTACGCTCAAGCGCATCTTGGAGGAATGCGGGCGCTACGACGAGTTCGAGGTAGACCCGGCGACGTTCCTTGCGCAGGTGGCGCAGAAGATCGAGAAGGCCAAGAGCGAGGCCATCGCGGAGGGCATCAAGTACACGAAGCTGCCCGACGAGGACTGGTACACCATGGAGGATCTCGACCCTGGCGAGTTGAAGGCGTACCTGGGGCAGAACGCCTGGATGCCGAGCAGCGGAAAGAGCTTGTACAACTACGTCGTATACGATTCGTCAACCGTAGAGCAGCCATTTGCGGTGGAGCTTGACCTGGCAGAGGAGGTGCGCGTCTTCGCCAAGTTGCCGAGCAAGTTCAAGATCGATACTCCTCTAGGAAGCTACAACCCGGACTGGGCTTACGTGGTCGAGGAGGATGGTGAGCGGCGCGTTTACTTTGTTGTGGAAACCAAGGGCGGCGGGAACAACAACATTCGCGTGAGTGATGTTGAAAAGACCAAGATTCGGTGCGCCAGGCGGCACTTCGAGGCGCTGCAGGTGGATGTGAAGTACGATGTGCGAACTACGTACCACACGGTGAGTATTTAAGAAAGCCAGAAGCACATGAGCGAAATGGATTACATCAAAGAGCTGGCCATTGACATAAGCATCTTGGAGGGGAAGAAAGATCAGACCACCAAGAAAATCGCCTATGTTCGTTCTTATGTAGAAAAATGGCTGCATGTATGGGTAAACCAGCCAACCATCAAGAGCATTACATTTATCGATGCGATGTGCAATGCTGGCATATATGAGGATGGCGGTCTTGGAACCGCAGCCGCGGTAAGTAGGCTCTTTGTCTCGTTTGCAAAGCGACATCCTTCTATTCACTTCTATCTCTACATCAACGACCAGGATACGAGGCGAGTCGAGACTTGTGGCAATCTCTGCGAGTACTTAGCTGCTGAAGTAAGCAAGAACGTGACGGTGTATTGGGCTGATCTCGAGGTTAACGAGTTCTTGCATAGAGCTGCCACAACAAACGTAATTCCCGGTGGATACGGCAACGCGGTTCTTCTCTTTGTCGACCCATATAACGCACGGACAGTTCACCTTACCGCTATGAGGGACTTTATTGGGTCTCGCTACAGCGAGATTCTGTTCAACTGGTTCTCCAGTGACCTGACCAGGAACAAGAACGATCAGGAAATTATCGATTGCTTTGATGGGCTTGATATTCCGCAGGACAAGAATGCTGCACGTGCCATAGCCAATGCGCTCAAGGTCGAGCCAATGAAATTGGCGTTCAGTTATGCTTTCAAGAACAGGATGAATGCGGAACTTTACCAAATTATTTTTGTCACGCCTAGCCAAAAGGGGCTAGAGAAGCTTAAAGACGCACTTTGGGAGGTGTTCCATGGGGCTCAGTACCATCGCAATTCTTGGCTGCCAGAAGGTGTGCAGACAACGCTCTTTGCAGAATCGGAGTTCGAGGATTCTATCGCAGCTGAGTACAGCTACGACGCTAGGACTGATTTGATCGAAGCTTTCTCGGGGCAAAGCAATGTTCCCTTCGCTCGGATTAAGACCTTCATCCTTGAGGAAACGATGCTCAAAGCATCGCATGTTCTTACATACGTACTCAAGCCATTGGTTGAGGCGGGTCAGGTTAAGAAAGATGGAACAACCAAACGAAGCAATAACTTCAAGGCTGATACATATACCTTTCCGCTATTAGAAGGCAATAAGGCTTTGTGATGCGACGTTATTTTAGGTTGAGAAAACGTGGGTAAACGGCATTATTGGAGAACGATGGGACACCTAGGTCACATTATCAGAAAGACAATGCTCTACCAGACAAAGGTCGAGTACGGTGATTGGGCAATGAACCATGTCCAGGGTTGCTCACATGGATGCCAGTATCCCTGTTATGCTTTCCTCATGGCACGACGATTCGGACGAGTTAAAACGCATGAGGAGTGGATACAGCCGTACATCGTTGACAATACCCTTGACCTTCTTCGAAGGGAGTTGCCTAAACACAAGAATGAAATCGAACGCATACAGCTTTGCTTTACCACTGATCCGTTCATGGTTGACTATCCAGAAGTCAGTAAAATGAGTATTGACGCCATCAAGCTGATCAATGAGTACGGTATTCCTTGTGTTGTACTGACGAAGGGCGTACTTCCAACGGAGCTTGTTGAGCTTTCAGGTATTAATCAGTATGGCATCACACTTGTTTCCCTTGACGAAGCTTTTCGTGAGGAGATGGAACCAGGTGCTGCACCGTTAATTAACAGGCTTGCTGCACTTAAGGTGCTTAGCGATGCGGGTTTAAAGACGTGGGTTAGCATAGAGCCCTATCCGACGCCAAATGTACATATGCAGGAGCTTCAGCCCATCCTTGATGCAATATCTTTTACTAACCGAATTGTGTTTGGTCGCGCTCACTATGACAAACGTACAAATGCTTACAAGGACCTTGATATGTTTTACTATAGTGCAGTAGAACAAGTTCGAGCATTTTGTAAAAGTAACGCTATTGAATGTCATATAAAGAAAGGTACGGTAGATTAACTGCGATTGCTTAAAGCACTTGTCAAATCCGAACGAGATGAAACACTCAGGAAATTTTACGGAGAAGGTTTCTCGTGTAAGCAAATATAAAGTGAAAAGTTTGGGATATAAGGTTATCGTTCAGTGCAAACAATCTCATTGTTCCCGTGATAGTTTGCTGTCTTCACTCCCGTTGACACCTCCTGCGGCACATGTCTGCTTTGGACTCTTTGAGCAGGTGTAGTGAATAGAACCTGAACCTATAGAGGGGTCAGCCCCATCCCGCCAACTTTCAGAAGAATCGGTGGTATTGGGAATTGGTGCTCTTGCAACACTCACCTACGAACGCCGCCGTGCAAAAAACGAGCATCTTTGATAGTGTAGCGCATGCTGCTAAACCGATGCGTTGTGTCAGAGTATCGACCTCTAACACAAATCTATCTCTTTCGATCCTTGATTCTGCAGATACCTCTCGACGAGCGAGACCGCTTCAAAAACGAGGGCATCACAGTAGCGGTGTCTGTCGCCTCCTTGCTCGGCGTTCTTTCGAATCAAATCTGCGCATGTGATGCATCCTTCGTGGTTTTCTCGGAAGCGCCGGGTAAGGTCTTTGACTGTCTCGCGATCAGCTGCTCCGGTAATACCAAGCGACATAAGCGCTCCAACAAGGGCGCCGCAAACATTGTCGGTTTGCATGCCTCCTCCAAAAGCCTGTGCCACAGAATACGCCTGTTCATGAGTGAATCCCATTTGCTCAGCAAATGGGACAAAGACAGCCTGCGCACAATTGTAATGAGGCGCTTCTATGCGGCGGAGCTCCCTTGCGCGATCAACAAACTCACCCATACGTTTCCTCCAATGGCTCCTTCAAACTAAACCGGGCTCTTGTAACAAAACCTTTCGTAACACCCTTAAACACGAGGGCTTGGATAAGCGGGTTACATGTGTCAGGGTTAGGTTCTCCCATGGTTATTCAATCAGTAATTCAGCATCTTTCCCGCAGAATGCAACACCGTATTTTACGACATTGGCGATGCCTTTCGCCCGAATATTTTATATCTTATTTTTGCTCTCTGATTTGTTTCAGTGCGCAGAGTCTATCAGGAGTTTATTAAGTGTTTCCTTTGATTTGTTTGTATCTCCTTAATAGAGCGCTTCCTGAATGGACACAGCACCTAAAAAGAAAAATGTCATATGATAAAGAAAAATATCAAATACAATGATGTTAGGGCAAAAGGTCGAAATGCATGTAACAGGAGACAGGCACCAGTTACATTTGCATATGAGCCTAACCTTCTACCAGGGTTTATTCCTGCAAATTCAGCAGAAACCAGCTCTCTGTTACATACATAAAAAGAAAAATATATATTTTAAAGAAAAATGCCAAATACAATGACAATATAGCGTTTCTGTAGTTGATGTTATGGAAAAGTTTAAGCCATGACGGTTAAATTGTTCTTATGATAGGTGGTTAACCTCGTCTTTGGTTTGGATGTAGTACTGGATTCGTTTGCTTAAGGCCAGGTACAGAGCTACGCCGAGGACCATGGGGATAATCATGATGAGCCACATGGTGGAGTAGGCGGTGACTTCATCGCTTACCAGAGGGGTGATGGTTTCTATAATGGTTCCTCCAAGGTAGGGGCCAACAAGGCTGCCAATATCGATACCCGTATAGCTTGTGTTGCTTGCGGAGCCCCTTGCTTCTTGAGGGACACACTTAAATATGAGGGCTTGGATCAGCGGGTTGCAAACTCCAAAACCGCAGGCGGCGACAACGGCGGTACCCAGGAATTGCCAGAGCTCGTGAGCTTGGCTTATGAGTACAAATGACAAGGCAAAGCAGGTGGCAGAAGGCAGCAGCACGCGGGTTGTTCCTACGCGGTCAGAAATTCTGCCAAAGATGGGGCGCGTTGCAAACAGGCAGGCAGCCTGAACGGTAAAGTAGAGACCAATCTCGCCCACACCCCGCAGGTTACCGTAGATGGCCATAAATGACCCTATGCACGAGAAGGTCATGCTAAAGAACATGAGGACGCAGCTCAGCCCAATGGCTCTGACAGCAAACGCGCGTTTTAAGGAGAGCTGGTAAGGAGGCCTGCCTCCCGGAGGAATGGCCGAATCCTTCACAAGAAATGTAACCAGGGCCAAAGATACACCCAAAGAAGCGGTGGTTACCATAAACGTTGGGGTGTATCCAACAGCTTGTGACATCCAGATTCCAAATGCGGGACCCACTAACATTGCGGCAGACATCGAGAGCATATAAATACTGATTCCGCTGTTGATTCTTGTTTGCGGCAGCGTGTCGCTGACAAGCGAAAGCGCAAGCGGAGCCGCGCATCCCATGCCCACTCCATGGAGCAGACGGATGCCGAGTATGATGGGTATAGAGGTAGCGCATGAATAGAGAATCATAGAGCAGCAGTTAATACCAATTGATGCCATGAGCAGGCGCTTTTTAGAAAAGCTGTCAAACGCGGGGCCCGCAAACGGCCTGATGGCAAGCGCGGTTATGGCAAATGCTCCCGCTACAAATCCAATGACGCTCGTGGTTGCTCCAAGGTCGCGCGCAAACAGCGGCAGAACGGTTCCCGCTGTAGCCTGCCCAAACGAGTTGAAGAAGTTCGTGAGCAAGAGCGCCACAAACATGGGCGACCAAATGGAATCTTTGGTTTTCGCTGCCGCTTTTGATTCTGCCACAAACTCACCTTACTTAATATCTTTTGCCTGGCTTGCAATAAAGTCGCCGGTTTTGGCGCGCAGTGCTGTTTCCAGGAGCTGGGGGAGCTGGCCGTTGTCTATCATGGCTTGGGCGGCTTCCTGCTCGTGGCCGCGGGCTACGTTGGTGAGACACTCAATAACGTCTTCCTCGGTGAGTGCAATGCCTTCATGACGGGCAACGGCGTCAAGTGCGAGGCCGCGCTTTAAGGACACGAGCGCTTCTGAGGTCATTTGCTCCTTGAATACCTGCAGGTCAAAGCCGGGCGTTTTGATATAGTCATTCCAGGATTGCCCGCTGCTTTCTACCGCCGTTGCATACTGGCTTGCCATCTCGTCGCGGAGCGCTTCTATAAAGCGGATGGGCGGTTCTGCAACAAGACGCTTTGACATTTCGTCTGCGCAGAGGGTCATAAGGTCAGAATACCACTTGTTTTCAAGTTCATTCTCAAGCTGCGCACGCAAAGGTGCCTTGAGTTTCTCTAAGCCTTGAGCGGCATCTTCCGGGACGTCCTGCCAGCGGATGCTCGCACCCATCATCTGCGCGAGTTTCTCGTCCACTTGGGCTTCATCAACTTGAGGTTTGGGCGGGAAGGCGACCTCAACCGGGCCATAGTCTTTGAGTTCTCCGTAGGGGCGCAGCATAACGGAGGCTTCAAAGGTAAAATCTTTGCCCTTGCGGGGGTTTTCTCCGGCGATGTACTCGGTTTGGAGGAACGGCTGGATGCCGGTGCGTACAACGGCGAGCGAAAGCAGCCTTTGGCGCACCAAAAGGTCGCGGTTTTGGTCAAATACCTGGGCGCCCATGGCAACACGGGCCTGGGCGGTGTTCAGCGCTTTTTGCGGGTTGGGACTCGCCATGCGGGCAAGAGCACGCTCTGCAGAGTCTATAGAACGGTCTACCTCGTTGGCCGGGGCGTGTACGGTAAACTTGGCGTAACCGTAAGCGTCGGTTACCACATCAACCGCTACGGAACCGTTCACTGACGGGTAGGTGAGGTTGCAGATATTCCCCGGGTGAGGCACCGGATGCTCAGGCTTGATTAACAAAAGCTCGTGAAGGGTGATTGTTGAATCCATACAAGAAACTCCTTAGTAGACCGCGAGGTTGTTTTCTGAGCCGAGAAGACCGATCATTTTCTTAAAGATTGAGTCATACTGGTTTGGCTCCCAGTCTGGACGCTTCATCGCAAGCAGCTCTTTTTGGCCGCGCATGAAGTTTGCAAGATTGGTCTCGGGAGACACCGTGATGGCTCCCTGAGGACAAATGGCTTCGCAGGTACCGCACTGGACGCAGAAGGTGGCCTGGTGGGTTACGCCAAAGTCATCGCCTTCTCCGTCGTGCCTTCTCAAAGCGCCGGTTGGGCAAAAAACCGCGCACATGCGGCAGGAATCGCAGCGATCAGGGTCAATGGAAACTGTGCCCCAAAGACCGGTCTGCAAGGTTTCAAGAACGGGTTCGCCAAGAGCTTTGAGGCAGTTAAAGAGCCTGGTACGGCGCACGGGGACAAACTGGGGGAGCGCTCCGTCTTTGGCAACATGGGGAAGCTTCTGAGGGGATTCTTCCTCCTCTGATGCGTCATCGTTGGCTGTTGTCTCGTCTTCTTCTTTTGGTTTGGGCTGGCAGTAAAGGCCGTCTTCAAAGCCCTCGCGTTCGGCCACAATATCGCTTGCGGCATCAATGAGTTCGCGCGGTGTGGCTTCGAGCTTTGCGAGGTGTTTCAAGGTAAACGAGCGCACCTTTGATGCACCTTCCGGAGTTTCTTGAGCGGCGGGCTCCAGCACCGGCACGTCATCGCAGAAATCAATAGCCATCTCGAGTCCAAAAGCCTCAAGCAGGTCACGGGCTTCATCAGCGCTGTACTCGGCGACTGATCTGCCGCTTGCGTGCGGGCAGGTATCGCAGTCTCCGTGTGCCATAAAGACGCGGAGCGCGCCTCGGGCGGCGAGTTCAATGAGCTCCGTTGGTTCAATTCTACCCAGGCAGGCAACCTCAACGCAGCCCGGCACCTTCTTTTTGCCGGCGTCTTCGAGCGCGTTTGAGCAGGCAAAAGTCACGCAGCCTTGTGTGTCTTTCACCACGGCGGCAGCAGATTTGGCGAGAATCTGGTCATCCGGAGCGGCGGGTTCAAGCGCGCAGGTTGGGCAGACTGAGGCGCAGGTGCCGCACCCAATGCATTTATCGGGGTCAACGGCCAGGCCGTCCTCATTGGCAGATATTGCGCCTGAAGTGCAGGCTTCGGCACACTTTAAGCAGTCTGCGTTTTTATGGCGCACAAGGACGCAGCGCTCGGGGTGTATAAGCAGGTCAGGGCCGCTTAACCGGTTAAGGAGCGTAAAAGTTTCTCTTGGCATAGTCATGGTGTAGCTCTTCTCCCTCTTTTGGAACCCGGTATTAGGCCAGGGTTTGCGGGTCATTCTCGGCGTCTTCTTCTATGCCAAGGATATCGGCCAAAAACTCGAGATCGGTTTCGAGGAAGCCCATGGTGAGCTCGCCTAAGCCCTTGTAGAAATCAGTCTTTGAGAAGCGCTCGATATCGGCCGCCATCATGGGATACCAGGCAAGCAGGTGGTCATGCAAAAAGTGATACTGGGTTGCAAGCAGGCTGTCCACCTTCTGGTCCTCATCAGCCTTATAGGCCTCGAGCAGGCGTTCGCCAATAATCTGGAGAAACTCGAGCTCAAGCGCTATGTGGTCTTCTCCTTCTTTCCAGGAGTCGTTTTTGTCAATACCGTTGGCGCGGTAGATAACCAGAACCTCGTCGCGGGCGCCTTGCATAAGGAGGCGCTTGGGTGAGGTGTACACGCTCTCGAACGGGTACGCGGCCGAGTAGCCGTCGTTTCCGGCGCCAATAAAGGTGCGGGTGTAGTCAACGGCGAGATCAGTCAAGACACCGGTGCGCGGCGTGCTGAGGTATTTCACAATCTTTTGGTAGCCGGCATCAACATTGGCATTGCCGGTACGGGGGTACTTCATACTGCAGAGAAAGTCATAAAACTCCTGGTCTACCTCGATTTTAAACAGCCGGGACAGGAATTTGTATGTTGCGTTGCGCTGTTCCAACAGCTGGATGACGGTTGCTTCGCTCATAGACTGCTCCTTACATTACCGGCCGCATGGCATATTGCCGTGCCCGGTCAGATTGTGGGTGGATAGATATTACAGTGCGCCAATGATTCCGTCTTCTTCAAGCATGCGGCGGCCAATCTCTGTGGTGTGCCAGGTTTTCTCAAAGATGATGGCATCTGCGTCCTCAAGCTTGTCAACAAAGTATCCCGAGAAGCGCCTGGGTACCATGCAAATGGGGTCATGGTCCACAAGAGCGTCAATCTGCTTTTTGGTGCAGCCCTCGGGGTGGTCGCAGTTCTCAAGGATGGTCCTGAATATGGGGGCGTATACCGGGTTTGCGTCCATGAATGCTTCAAAGCGCGCGGCGGGGTTCTCGGCCTCAACGGCGTCAAGGCCTTCTTTGGTGGCAATATAGCGTGCGGCTTCAGGTTTTTTGACCTCGAGATATTCTGCCTGAGGCGCTTCTTCTGCGTTTTCAGGAGCAGGGGCGTCTTCCTGGTCTGCAACAGGCTCTTCTGCGCCGGCTGCTTCGATGGCCTCGGCTTCTTCTTGGGGAGCCTTAGCCTCTTCTCCTTCAGGAGCGGGAGCATTTGTTTGCTTCAAAGCCTCGCAGCGTACCAGCGTTGCAATAATGCTTTCGGGCGAGAAGGTATTCACGCTTCCGCGCTCAAAGGCAATAATTTCATCAATGATACTGGCGTCTTCGTGCTCTTCACGGCACCAGTCTATGATGTGGAGCAGGAGCTTCTTTTGTCCGGGCATGCCCTTAATGGCTTTTGCGATCTTTTGCTCGCGGGTAAGCTCAGGAACGGGATACTTTGCGCGGCGTGCCGCTGCGGCTTCTTCTATCGAGGCAGCTATGGGCGGGACCTTCTCTACATAGTATTCCTGATCTTCCGGGTTAGCGTCTTCCTCTTCTTCGCCTTCGAATTCTATGGGTGCCAGCGGGTCAAAATCTTCTAATTCCTGCTCATCAAACGGGTAATTCTCTTCCATCGATACTCCTTTAATCTCATCATGAATGTGACGGTGTCACACAATCAAAGCCTTCTTCGCATTCCCACATAAAGCTTGAGGGCTTGGCGGTGGCAAGGCGTTCATGTTTGCGCATAAAGACGCGTCCAATGTCTACCTTTGAGCGCTCCGCGACCTCAATGTCTGTCTCGGCAAATGCACTTATATAGATATCCCGGCTCGCGCACGTGACAAGCCTGAGGAGTCTCTTGCGCTCTTCTTGCTGGTACTTGCGGCGTTTGTCGTGAGTTTCATTGTCATCGCAGGCGGCGTAGACCGGGAGGTAACCGTCAACCATGCCCGTAATAAAGAGATGCGTCGCGCACATGTCGCGGCAGTCATCATATGCCGCAACGGTTATGTCGCCGCACCGGAGCGCCGGGTCAATAATAGACTTGCAAACGGTTTCATACATTGCGGCCGCACTGCCATCAGTCGAACTCAAGAGGGCAAGTACCTGGGATGTTGGCTGCCACTCGGTAAGATGGGAGATTATTTTAACAAGGGCTTCTCCGCTTAAACCTGCACATTCAAATAGGTACCCGTCAATTTCGCGTAATGATGCAGCGAATTTAAGCACACCGGCTGCCTCGGGGCCAGGCTCAATGCCTGAGGCGGGATCCATAAGCTTGCGTACAAGACCAATAGCTTCGAGCATTGATACCTTTTGTTCTCCTGCAATGCGGCGCAAAATCTCCCACGCGTCGCTGCGCAGGAGCCAGTCGCCATACCCAAGCCAGCTCCTCCAGAGCATGGTGTCCTCTGGGTTTGCGAGCAGGCCAAGCAGGGTCAAAAAGCGGTTTTGAGCGTTGGCGTCATTCTTGCGCGGGTCGCCTTTTACAAACGGCAGTTGCAAATTGATGCTGCTCTTTATGTCCAAAGCGTTCAATGCGCCTACAATACCCTGCATATATGCCCGGTTTGGCACCGCGATCAAAATCGAAGGCCGGGGCTCGCAGGTTTTGAGCACCTGGGCAACCGCGCGGGCAGTCCCCTCGAATTCTTTTTGGGGAGTGGTGTAGATAGCAATATGCTGAGGAGCCTGTTCCTGCATGGCAGCAGCGTTTTTGGCAAGCCAGGACTCTTTGGTTTTGCTGCGCTCCATGGGCTCGTGCTCTGTACAAGCTCGTGCGAGACGCTTGGCCACGCCGCCGGCATTTGTTGGAGCCGCGTCAAGCACCATAAGACGAGCACCGGCATGAACGAGTTCTTGCAACCCATCCGCATGGGGAAAGCTTATGCTCAAAACACCTGCGTCAGAGGGGTATCCCAGCGCAAACAGCTCGCGGGTGGCAAGGGATGCAACCGCTTTTTGTCCGCACATGTCAAGAGAGGTATACCCGCATACAAACACATAAGGCTTCGCAAAAACCTCGCGAACATCGTTGCTCTTCAAAGCTGCGCACGCAAGGTTTCCGCGCTCGTACGGCAAAATTGCTTCGCATTCTTTCAGGTGGTCTATGAGGAAGGCATAGAGCGAGCGCTCCTCATTATTAATTAACCAGGCAGGGTCCTCATTCTGACTCTCCGAGATTCCCTTAAAGAAGAATTTAAGCATTTCCCGCAGGCGGCCCACCTTGAGGCCCGAGACCTTCATGTCCTCAAGCAAGACCTTCTCTTCCTGGGGGAGAAGAACGCGCGGTTTCCGGCCTAGCTTTTGGGCAACGCTGCCATAGCTGAGGATACTGAGCGCCAGCTCATGGAAGGTACGTACCAGCGGCTCAAACGCCGGATGCTGGGTAACGAGACTCATAGCGGCTGTTTTGGTGGCAGTGACAATGAGAATATCCTGCGGGCGTACCCCGTCATCAAGGAGCTTTTGAACGGAGCCGGCTACCCATGTTTGCAGCTGGTCTTCCAGATTTGTCTGTATACAGGTTATACACGGTTCAGCTTTGTTTTGCATGTTCCTCTCTCTCCTGTTGAAACATCATTTAGTTGATGGTAACGGCTTCTATGGCGTCGAGAAGATCCTGTTTTTCGCGCAGGTTGAGTTTTTGATACACCGAGGCTAAAAGATCGCCCACCATAACGCGGGTCAGGTTCATCTCGATCGCAATTCTGTCAAGCGAGCGGCCTTTGGCAAAACTGATCATTGCCTCGGTTTCTTCTGCAGAAAAGCCGTATTGCTGGGCAAGCTTGCGGCAACGCGTTTGGAACGGCCTGTTGGCTGTTGGTATTACCGGGCGGTTAATGGACTCTTGGACCGGTTTTGATGCCTGTACCAGGAGGTCCAAAAACTTTGCAAGACGTTCCTCGTCATTCGTCCGGTAATACGCACAGAGTTCAAAGCTTGCGCGGGGATCATCTATTGGTATCACCCGGTGGTTGTCATATTGCTGGGAATTGCTCGAGATAAACGTGGCCGACATCATCATAACGGCATCGCCCAACGGCTCTGTCAGGACATCAACTATACTGTCTACTACAACAGGATACTTTCTTGGCTCAAAGCCGCACTTTTTGCAAATTGATTCGATGTTTTCCCAGCCGCCCGTTGCATAGCTGCCAATAAGCTGGACAAACGGATACTGGGCAAGCTGCTCCATGCGGACGCTTGGAAGTTCCGCAAGCGGATGGTCCTTCTCGACCACAAGAAAACTGGGACTTTTGATAAGCGAGACACTCTTGAATATATCCTTTTTAACCGAGCTGTTCTCGGCATAATGACGCAATGCCACGTCAAGAACGCCCTTCTCGAGATTGAGTAAAAACGGCTCGGCACGGTTCGTAGAAAAGCGCACGTCCTTGATGTTTTGCTCTTTGATAAGTGCGGTTACGCCCGAGAGAATGCTGATGACATCTCCGCTCATGAGCATGCCGCCAACCTGGACATTTACCGTCTCAGCGAGATGCTTGAGCTCCTTTTTTGCGGCGTCATACTCGTTGACCATCACGCGCGCGTGTCTAAAAAGCATGGTCCCCGCCTGGGTAAGCTCAAGACCCTTGCCGGCACGGAGAAAAAGCGGGCCCTTGAACTCGCGCTCAAGCATCGTAAGATGCTTGCTCAGCGTTGACTGTGTAGTGTTGAGCAAACGCGCCGCGCGGGTAAGGTTAAGCTCTCCCGCAACGGTAAGGTATTCTCGTAAGTACTCAATATCCATAGCCACTATTCCCCAATCGAATGGCGATATCAAGCAATTCTAAATTAGAATAATATTACACCTCTTATGCGTATTTTGCGAGTGACTATTCTTTTTCGCGCGAGTATAACATAGACAAGCTATGCGCCGTTAGTTTTGAGAGAGGAAGGCGCTGGCGAATACCATGTCAATCAAGGAGAAGGAGAGAGCATGAACGCACTGAGCATGAGCCGTCGTACGTTCGTTAAAGCAGCTGCAGTTACCGCAGCCGCCGCCGCGTTCGCAGATGTGCCCATATCCAAGGCGCTCGCCGAGGATCCAAAAGCCGGAGAGGGCGCAGGAGAAATTAAGCGCATTCGCACCGGTTGCCGTGGCTGCGGTAAGATGGAATGCGGCTCTATCGCACTGGTCCAGGACGGTAAGGTTATTCGTATCGAGGGCGACCCCGAGGCCTTCCAGTCAATGGGTAACTGCTGCACCAAGTCGCAGGCTTCTGTCCAGGCAGCTTATCACCCGGACCGTCTGCACTACCCGCTCAAGCGTACCAATCCCAAAGATGACGACGATCCCGGTTGGGAGCGCATCAGCTGGGACGAGGCCATTTCTACCATCGTTAATAAGTTTAACGAGCTTCAGGCCAAGTACGGCGGCGAGTCCCTGTTTGGTATGTGCGGTACAAGCCGTGTATGGTGCATGTTTGGCGCAGCAAACGGTATGTATTTGTGGGATAGCCCCAACATTGTTCAGGCTTGGCAGATCTGCAAGGGTCCGCGCCACTTTGCAACCCTTATGCAGTCAAACTTTGCCGAGAGCTGGCAGGCTGTTGTAGACCGTCCGCGCGTTTATGTACAGTGGGGCGGCGCTTCAGAGCTTTCCAACTATGACGACGCTTGCCGTACCACCGTTGACGTTGCTTCAAGCGCTGATTATCACATTGTTGTTGACCCGCGCCTTTCTAACCTCGCCTCTCAGGCAGATTATCACCTGGCACTTCGCCCGGGTACTGACGGCGCTATGGTTCTTGCCTGGTCAAACGTTGTTGTTAACGAGGGCCTCATTGACGAACTCTTCCTCAAGAAGTGGTCAGACGCTCCGTTTATTGTATGCGAAGAGATGGAAGCCACCGGCTGGGGCGACGCATCACCCGTTGTTATGGCTCCGTTTGAGGTCAAGACCAAGATGCTCAAGGAGAGCGACATTGTAGAGGGCGGCAGCGTCCGCAAGTTCATGGTTATTGACCGTCTGCGCCTCGAGGCCGGCAAGACCGGAAACGACGCTCTTACCTGGTTTGACTCAGAGAGCGGTTTCTGGGAGGGCGAGACCTACGACCCCGAGCATGCACGCGAGGGCAAAGAGGCTCAGCAGAAGCTCATCCCCGGCCAGAGCCAGGGCTGGGTTCCCAATCCCACCGCATTTACTGCAGCCGACGGCTTTGCACAGGAAATCGACCCCGTTCTCGACGGCGAGATCGAAATCACCCTCAAGGATGGTTCAAAGCATGTTTGCCGCACCGTTTGGGAGTACTACAAGGATCGCGTCAATGAGTACTCACCCGAGGTAGTAGAAGGCATTACCGGCGTTCCTGCCGAGAAGATCCGCGAAGCAGCCAGGGTTTGGGCTACTCCTCTTGATCCTTCTACCGGTTATCCCAACGGCGGTATTCAGTACATGCTCGCAAACGAGCACTCCTGCAACGCCATTCAGAACTGCCGTGGCTTTGACACGCTGTGCGCTCTTGTTGGCTCCGTTGACACCCCTGCCGGCATGCGTGCTTCTACCCGTGCCCCCATCGAGGGCGGCCAGATGGGCTTTGCCAACAACGGCAGCGGCATGCCCATGCTTTCACCGGGCCAATTGGACAAGATCCTCGGCGCCGACAAGATCCCGCTGCTTCTTTGGTGGGGCATGTGGGCAGACGCCAATTCTACCTGGACTTCTGTTCTTACCGGCGAGCCCTACAAGGTAGTAGGCGCCTTTAACTCTTCAGGTGACTTTATGAACCAGAGCAACACCACCCTTGCATGGGAAGCTCTCAAGTCACTCGAGTTCTACGTAGAGACCAACCTGTGGCACACCCCCGGTGGCGGTACCTGCGACATCGTTCTTCCTGCAGCACATTGGCTCGAGCTCAGCTCGCCGCGTTCTTCTCAGGGTTCAAGCGGCGCCATGGGCGCAACCGTCAAGTGCATCGAGCCTCCGGCAGAGTGCAAGTTCGACGGCGAAATTGTTCGTATGCTGTACGAATACAAGGGCGTTCCTTACAACGTAATCCCCGGCTTCCCCGAGTATCCGAGCATCCAAGAAATTCTCGACATGAGCGTTATGGGCTTTGAGCCTGAAGGCTGGGATAAGTTCAACGAGCGCTTCCAGGAGCACGGCTGGTGGGACTGCAAAGAGGTCGAGCCCGAGCTTTGGGGTACCTATCGTCGTTACCAAACAGGCGCTCTGCGCGGACGTAATGGCGGTGGCATTGTGGGTACCCAGGGTGACTGGCTGCCCGGTTTCTATACTCCCACCAAGAAGTTCGAGATTTGGTCTACCGTTATGGAGTCATTCCATCCCGGCGAGGGCTATGAGCTGCCCACCTATGCTGAGCCGCCGCACAGCCCGGTAAGCGATCCCGAGATGTTCAAGGAGTACCCGCTCATCATCACAACCGGCCGTCGTATCCCGGTATACTTCCACTCCGAGCACAGGCAGCTCCCGTGGTGCCGCGAACTCTGGCCAGTTCCTCGCGTTGAGATTAACCCTGTCACCGCTGCCGAGTATGGCATTGAGAATGGCGACTGGGTATGGATTGAGACTCCGTGGGGCAAGATCCGCGAAGTTGCAGACCTGTACTACGGCGTTGATCCCGGTGTTATTAACTGCGAGCATCAGTGGTGGTTCCCTGAGTTCAAGCAGTCCGGCAGCGGCCATGAGCTTTGCTGCGTCAACCACCTCATTGACCATGAGGCATATGACCCGCATTGCGGTTGCTCCAACTTGCGTGCTTATCTTGGCAAGATCTACAAGGCAACGCCTGAGAACTCACCGTTTGGCGATCCCGTACCGTGCGACCATAACGGCGTTGAGATTATCCACAGCCCGGATGATCCTCGTCTCAAGGAATGGTTGCCTGTTTATGAAGGGAGGTAACAGTAACTATGGCACATATGGCTATTGTAACTGACTTGAACCGCTGCGTTGGATGCCTGAGCTGCAACGTTGCATGCAAGGCTCTGAATAATGTAATTCCCGGCAAATACTGGAACAAGACCGTCCGCGTTGGACCGAACCCCAAAGAAGAAGGCGGCCAGTTCCCGGATGTTGAGATGTACTTTGTAACCGTCCAGTGCCAGCACTGCACCAACCCACAGTGCGTAGCTGTATGCCCCACCGGCGCATCAGCAGTAGCAGATGACGGCACCATCCAGATTGACCACGAGCTCTGCATTGGCTGCGGCGCATGCCTCACCGCATGCCCCTACGGCATTCGTTACCTCGACGACGACCTGCTTGCTCAGAAGTGCAATCTCTGCAAGGACGTTATTGATGAGGGCGGCCTGCCCCAGTGCGTTTCACAGTGCGGCGGTATGGCCCGCTTCTTTGGCGACCTCGACAAGGGCATTGAGACCTTTGAAGGCGCCGAGCTGGCCGACGGCAAGCGTGTTGTCCTGGGCGAGTTCTGCGCTCCCTTTACCGAGGAAGATGTTCATACGCTTCCCGATTTTGGCAACAACCCCAACATGCGCTACATCCTTCGCGATATGAAGTGGCGCACTGCTGAGTCTGAAATGGGCACCGAGTATCTGACCACCTTTACTGACTGGCGCGATACCATTAAGTAATAGTTTGCTCGGCTGATTAAGGGGAGGCTGCTGGGAGAGGCGCCTCCC
Organism: Coriobacteriales bacterium; assembly: GCA_017515595.1. GTDB lineage: Bacteria > Actinomycetota > Coriobacteriia > Coriobacteriales > UMGS124 > RGIG5691. Next base: position 4,750 of record JAFWFL010000108.1, on the reverse strand, counting down.
CTTTTTTACACATTGAGGAGAGAAAGAACACAAGAAGGCTGTCCTGCGTGTTCTCGTTAAAAATTGTATGATTGATAGTGGGGTACGAGAATACACAGATGAGTCTGTGTTCTGAGAGGAAGCTGTTTATGGACGCCAGTCTTTTAGGTTTTTTAATAGCGCTTGCTATCTGCGCGATTATTGTTATACCGTTGGGTGATTTGCTGCGCAAGCATCCGGTTCCGTTTTATGCGGTAGCGGTTATTGCGACGGTGCTTTATGTTTGGGCGATATCCAGCGGTGTTAACCTGACCGCCGTCAGGCCGCTTACCGTTATGATGCAACGAGGGTATTTGGCTTCCATTATGCTCGCAGTTGTTATGTTTTGCGGCTGCTTTGACGAGGGTACGCCAATTCGTAAGAAGCTCCAGCCCATTCGCGGCGAGCTCTCAATACTTTCGTTCATCTTTATTTTGGCGCACCTGTGGTCGTATTTGCCCAATCTGTTGATGCACTTTGACCGCTATATGTCCGCACGCGGTAACATTGCTTTCTCAACAATTACCGCTCTTGTTCTTACGGTGATATTTGCGGTGCTCGCCGTGATGTCATTGCGCGTTATTCGCACAAACATGAACACCCGCATTTGGAAGAATATCCAGCGTTTTGCCTATTTAATGGTACTCTTGCTTGCCGTGCACATCGCCTTTGCCCTCGGTAAGAGCGCATTCGCGAACCCCGGCTCGCTTGCCATGCTGAGCTTCGCCAGCTATATGGTAGTCATTGCGGTATACGCTGTCCTTCGCATCCTGAAGTACCGTCGTGATTCCGCAAAGAAGCAAGCCTCATAGCACGTAGCGCTACAGTTTCATAAGTGTGCAATAAGGGCTTCTCGGCAAAATCAAATGCCGAGAAGCCCTTATGTTATAATAACGTGCAATTCATAAGACTCTTTTGGGAGGCTGCCATGAGCAACGCGTTGAGGGGATACACGGCAAGAACAGGCTCAAATACTCATGTTTCTCATGAAGAAGTCTGCGGCTCTTTTCCTCTTACGCGCAGGGCGTTTGTACGTCTCGCCGGAATTACTGCGGCATCGTGTGCGCTAGGCATTCTCCAAGGTCCCAAAAATGCTGCCGCTTTCACACCTGAGGATGCTTTGCGATGGCTCATTGGTTATATCGAAGAACAAAACTCGCCCGAGGCTGTCAAGGAACGGGCGATCAGAAATGCATACCAGGTATATCTGAGCCGCCTTATAGAGGACCGTCTCCAGATACGCGATTACAGCTGGCAGGATGCCAGGGCCGGTACAGACAGTCCTGAAGGCGGCGGAGAAGATGCTCCGGGCACAAAAGGCCAGCGCCACGTTGCGCTTTTTGATATAGACGGAGACGATATCCCTGAACTGTTTTATATGGAGGTTCAAAACGACAGTTCCAGGAATGCAATAGGTGCCCGGCTTGTAGTGCTTGGGTGTACAGACCAGGGTGATGTGCGTACAATCTTTGACTCTCCGGGATGTTTTACCTGCCTTGATAATCCGCTTTGGGCTCTCGAGGACTCGGCGTCAGAGGGAAATACCGAGATTTCTTTGGATGGCAAGAGCCAAAGGCCATGGGTTTCTCTGCCGGAGGGTTCATGCATTTGGGATGTAAAACAAGAGTACACCGGCAACTATTGCTTCTTTACCTCAGGAGAGAATGAGGATCTCTACGTTATAGTAACCTTGAGCAAAGAAGGTTATGCACAATCAAATATGTTCCGGTTGGCATATGATCAAAATACCGGCACATTGGTGCAGCAAGGGGCTCCGCTTGTTGAGGTAACGCGCAAAGATGCCGGCGGGTCGTATGCCACTTCCTGGTATCTTGGTTTGGACGAGACAAGCAAAGAACAATTTGCTGCCGCGCAAAATGCGGTGCTTGACCAGGCAACCCAGGTTGTAATGTACAACGCTTCTATCTGGGGATATTCAGAAACGCTTGGCCAAGTCAAACGCGAAACAGGAATTGTTGCGCAACCGTACGGTGGAACGGTGGATACTATTACCCAGAAGCTTGGTATTGCGGTGGTGCCGTATCTCTTCCAAGGCACACCTCGGGGAGAGCGTATTGACAGAACGCTTAATGGTATTCTCGACAATACCGCTTCAACAGAGTACAGCCCACGTTTGGCTCATCTGCTGATAGCGTTGGCAACGGCAGCTTATGACCGCCGCTGTGTTGCAGATGCTCTTTGTGCCCTGGGATGCAGCAAGAGCGTACGCTTGTTTAACTATAGCGGGACTGATGACCCCTTTGATCCTTCATATCCAAAAGACGCAGTAGGATACGCCATTGGCCAGGGCGAGACAACAGATGGCCGGCCCCTGGTGATAATTGCCGTGCGCGGGACATACGGCGAAATCGATATTCCGGCGTTCCTTATAAAAATGGTCCATGCTCTGAGCGGAATCGATATTGATTTCAAGAGTCTGACGCCTGACTGGGCGAGCAATCTGAACCTTGGTGTTGCCCGCACACAAAAGGCCTGGCACGGTGGGTTCTATGCTGCATATGCAGAGGTATTTGACACACTGCTGGAACAGTTTGGGCAGTATGGTGTGTGGGGAAATGTTTTTGAAGAGGATGCGACGTTTGTTGTGTGCGGCCACAGCAGAGGCGCCGCTGTGGCCAACCTGTTAGAGGTGGGCCTTGGGAGCTACGGAGTACCGAGGGAGCGTATCTATGGGTATAACTTTGCGTGTCCCGACTGCGCAAGAGATGACTCCACCGCTTGGAATCCCCATGGTGCTCATGATAATATCTTTAACATTGGGAATGCCAATGACGCTGTGAGCATGGTGCCCGGTGCTCTGGGAACCTTTGTCTCGGCCGGCTCTTCAGGGATTGAGTTCTTCTTGCGCAATGATCCCTCGTATATGAGAGATTTGAACGCTGTCTGGGGTAAGTACGGAAGAAGCTATTGGTTTGCAGAGTCATGGACTGACGTCGATGTTTTGCCGCTCGACTTCGCCAGCCATGAGCCTACCACATATTTGGATATACTCAGAAATGAACCCAGTCTCAGTGAGTTTAAAGATTATGCAGGGATTAAAGGTTCCGGCATCGTAACAGCCATGATTCGTGCAGTTGTACAAGCATCAAAGGGTTAAATGGTGCTGTAGATCCAATTTAATGACCGCTATGACCCAATGATGATGCGCTATAAGAATAAGACAAGGGACAACGGGGACTGCGCAGAGTGGCAAAGCGAGCGTTATCTGATACGAAGGTTCACATGATTAGTAAGATGCAAGTTATGACGGGCGCTAGCATGATCAAATTTCAAATGTTTAAAAATACCTGGGCTTTTGCCGAGAAGCCCTTGCATTTTTTCTTGTTGTCATGCTAGCACCCGTCATAACTTGCATAGAACGTAGAACGAGGGAGAACGCGGGGAGAACGAGGGGACGGTTCCTTCGTTCTCCCTCGTTCTCCCCGCGTTTTTTTGTTCTCCAGGTGTTTTTACCTGCCCAGGCTGGCTTCGTGGCGGGCGCGGGCTTCTTCGGGGTAGGCACGCTTGTAGCGTTCGTCAACAAGCTCGCCTACAATTGAGATGGCGAGCTCTGCCGGGGTCTTTGCGCCAAACTTAAGGCCAATGGGGCGCTTGATTTTATCCCACTGCTCTTCGCTCACACCGCGCGAAATTACCAGGTCATGGACCGTATTGTTCTTGCCTTTGCAACCCATCATGCCAACATATGCCACTTCATGGAGAGATGCCCATACGCAGCTCTCGGGGTCAAACATGTGGCCGCGTGTGAGCACGCAAACAAAATCATTTGGACCGGGAGCATACTCGTTGAGCCCGTCAAAATTGCTGCCCGGCAGCTCAATGCGCTCGGCAAACGGGAACCTCTCGGCATTAATATAGGCCGGGTCATAGTCTGCGACGGTAACGCGGAATCCCACATGGTGAGCGAGCGCCGCTGTCTCGGCTGCAACATCAGAGGCGCCCAGAAGCCATACGTGAATCTTGTTAAAGAGCGGAGCGCTCATCCAGGTAAGGCCATCAAACTGGTCATTGTGCATACTCGGGCCACGGGTGACGTCCTTCATTTGGAACAAGTCTCTGGGCGAGTAGGGCTTGGAAGCAACAACCTCTTTAGCGTCACTGCAGAAGAATACAAACGGCTCTCCGCTCGCCGAGCCCACCTCGCCATACTTCTTGGTAACCTCATTGTCTGTGTTAGACATGGCGGCTGCCGGGTCATACACAAGTTTAAAACCAAGCCAGCCCAATTCCTGCTCGTCAATGGCCCTGATAGCCCGCTCAAACGTGGGAATGTCGGCCTCAGAAAGGCTCTGGATCAGGGTATCAATGTGCTTTTGGCTTATGGTGTCCTTCCCGGCGATTGCCGCAGCATCAAAGCAGGGAAAATCCTCGGGATCAAAAACGGGTGTCTCATGGCGCTGCAGCGCGATAATAATGTCATACAAAGCTTCTTTGCGCATAGTAACTCTCCAAGGTAGTTCCAATAGTGATGCAGATTGTACCGTATAACCCCAATCAGACCGTCCAAAAACCAACTCATGCACAGGAATCGCCACTTCATGACAACTCAAACGCATTTGAGTTGTCAGTTTTGGGTCTCCGCCTTTGAGGCCGAGAACCCCCCCCGCCCTTCTGACCTGCAAGTTCTTCTCGGCTACTATGATTTGCTCTTCCGAAATGACAACTCAAACGCATTTGAGTTGTCAAGAAGTGGCGATTCCCGTGCACGGTG
>JAFWFL010000107.1 GCA_017515595.1 Coriobacteriales bacterium | reverse complement strand
GGGGAATATGGCGTTTCGCTTGCAGGAATATTGCTGTAAGGTCCCTCAGAGATGACGACTATCTCGGATCTGAACGCTCCGGGTTCCTTTGCAAGTCTTGCGAACTCCTCGTTCCAATTGTCACCGCCGGAGGCAAGATACTCCTCACGTGCTTGTGCTACTTTTTGCCAATCAGCAAGGCCGCGGTAGGTTATGGCTCCAACGGTCCGGGCAATTTGTACAGGCTGAGACTTATGGCCAATGATCTGCAGGAATGTCTCAAAATCAGCTCGTTCTTTCAAGAATACCACTTCTACCGGGCCGGCCGGAGTATCGACTTCGCGAAGCTCATCCTCTTCGCTTGTTATAAAATGATCCAGACTGGCTGGAGAAGGAATCACACCCATTGAACTTGCGGCCTTATGTGCCTCCTGTGCTCCCTCAGCCGGAGCTACATACAACTGTGGAAACATCTCTGCCAGTGCCTTAATAACCTCCGGACCCTTCATAACCCCACCTCTTTCAAATGATCCACCTTACCCAATCAAATCCTCCGGAGTCTCATTATAACCCTAAGGGCCAATTGTTCAAAACGGCCAATCTTGTCGGCTTTTTCTGAGCGAATCTGTGCAGTCGTCGAATACACACTAAACGTTAGTCTTTTAACCTGCGAGTTTTTCTCGGCAACATCCGCATAAAAAGTCCCGAGTTTACAAGTTCTGATCTTGTGGGCTTAAGACCCTGAGTCATCTGCGCCAGTGCAAGTTGTGACGGGTACTAGCATGATTGGAGGCAAAAATCGGAGAGTTTCTCGGCAAAAAGCCAGGTATTTTAAATACTTTAAAGAATTATCATGCTAGTACCCGTCACAACTTGCACGGGCATTTTGCGTTTATTGTCAGGGATATAAAATTTGAGTGTGGCAGAATCCCTTGTCCCATGGTCTCATGGAGTATCACTCATGCAACATTGTGCTATAGTATTGCACTGCAGATGGGAGAAGAGGACCAATGGAGTGAGGTGGATAATGCGGTTTCGCTTAAAGACGATACTGCCTCAAATAGGAGTAACGCATGCCATCACGCTCATCGCCTTGCTGGCTCCTGCTTTGCTGCGTGTTTGGCTTCAGTTCAACATGTATGCAATGTACTCGTATGTGGGAACCGGACTTGAGATTAATACATCACTTATTGTGCGTGGTATTGCGAGTATTCTGACCGGTATTGTTCTTTTTATGACCGTGGCCGAGAAAGACTTCAAGCTACCTGCCGCTTATATCTCCTGTGGATTCCTTACAGCATCAAGTATCATCTTTTTTATTCGTACCTGGGTTGAACAGAATCCCATTTTGGTAATATCGTCCCAGGCAAGCGCCATAATTGGACTTATTGGTTTTGGCATTGTATGGATGGGAAAATACACCTCGATGCCAGTACGAATAGTATATATCTCAATTATTGGTTCTTTTGGAACCGGGTCGCTTCTGGGATTTTTGATAGGTCTTCTCCCCACAGAAATCATTGGGGTATCAATGCTGTTCTTGCCCGCGATTATTCTTGCGGCATTTATCCATATTAACCGGAATTGTTTACCCGTTTCCACAGAAGAAGCGGGGCTCCCCGTATTAGACGCTGCAAAACAACAGGTATTTAGGTTGTTTACTAAAACCTTTGGTCTTACTGTTCTTGCCATGATACTCTTTGTTTTTGGACTTGGCATTGCGATTGAGTATCCGTTCTCGGACAGTGTCAAAACTACCCTGGGTTATACGGCAGCGCACCAACTAACTGTTGTTGTTTTTTGTATGGTTCTATTGTATGCCATTTTTATGGGACGAGTTATCCGTATGCGTCATCTCTGGATTGGCGAGATTATCCTCACCGTCTTGGGTCTGAGTTTTTACATGATAAACAATCAAGCTTTTGTTATGACAGGTACACTCTGTTTAACGGTATCTCGAACATTTGCCATTGGTCTCGTCACGCTCTTCTCTTATGAAATCTATATCAGTATTCGCGATAAAAACAAGAATGCATACAAGAGTCTTCCTGCGATTTTCTCGTTTGTATATGGGTGTTATCTTACTTCCTGTTCTATTGGCGGGAGACTGGGTCTTATTTTGGGTGACCAAAGCAGCAATCTGGCGTTGTTAGTTGCCCTGATAGCAGGCTTATTAATTGTAAGCCTTGCCATCACGGTATGCTCACCGCAAGAAAGCCATCCTGTTATTCATCTAATTCAACCTGTTCCGGCGGAGCAAAAAACAGATGAACCAGTTCTTATGCCAAACAATACGGCTCAGAAAAGCATAACAACCAACGAAGTACTTATGCAGCAATACGGTCTTACTGAGCGCGAAGCAGAAATAGCGCTTCTTGTGGGCACCGGCAGAAGCTCAGCTTTTATAGCAGATTTACTCTCAATCTCAGAAAATACTGTTCGCAATCATTCCCGTAATATTTATGCCAAGATGGATATCCACAGCAAGCAAGAACTTATAGATATTGTACAAATGCACTAGACCGGTTTACCGGATATCAAACATATTCCCTCGTAAAGATATGCACTAGTACGTTTCTGACTATTGGCATTTATAACAATGACACAGGTTATGTCATGACGGGTTTCTCAAAAACGTATACCGTTACTCCTGTCCTTGAAACCCGTTGTATGGGTAATCAGATAAACAAAGGAGTAAGCCATGATGCAAGATAGTATTACAAGAAGGAACTTTGTTGTTGGTAGTATGGCAGCGGCTGCATGCGCTTCTGCATCTGTTGCACTGGCGGAGGATGTGGCCCAGTGGGACCAGGAAGCTGATGTTGTCGTAGTTGGTTTTGGCGGTGCGGGCGGTTCGGCCGCCATGTCAGCTTTTGATGCAGGTGCCAGCGTTATTGTACTTGAGAAAATGCCCTTTGGTGGCGGTGACACCGAGGTCTCAACCGGTGGATTCCTCAACGTTACTGACCCTGAAGCAGCATTTACCTATATCAAAGGTGTTGCGGCTTTTACCGTTTCAGAAACAGACGAAGACTGGATGCAGCTTTACCTGAACGAATCAGTAGGTATGACAGACTGGGTACTTTCATTCTGTCCGGAAGGCACCGAGCTCATAGAATATGGCAAAGCCCAGTATCCGTCACTCGAAGGTGCAGACAGTGTTTCTAAGTTTAAGATCTATCCTCAAAATAACGAACCTACTTCAGGCATTCCTCTGTTTGAGGCACTCCGTTCTAATGTAGAAGACCAGCGCCAGATTCCCGTTCTCTATAATACCCCGGCAAAGAGACTCATTGTAGATAACGGTGTTGTTGTGGGTGTTGAGGCCATTCAGGATAGCGCTATCATTAACGTTAAAGCAAATAAGGGTGTTATTCTTGCCTGCGGCAGCTATGAGAACAATGACACCATGAAGCGCAACTGTCTTATTGGCGAGACAAGAATCCTCGGAACTCCCGGTAATACCGGCGACGGCATTCGTATGGCGCAAAAGCTTGGCGCAGACATTTGGCATATGAACGGTGCCGGTGGCTGTGCATGGGGTTTTGAATGCGGAGAAGAGCATCAGGCAGCCGCACGTCCCGCAATGCCCACCGGTGGTTTTATTTGGGTAGACAAAACCGGTAAACGTTTCTTTAACGAAGAAAAGATGGAGCGCCACTCCGCCTTCCTGGGTGTTGGTATTTTTGATACCGTTACCATGACTTATCCCCGCATCCCCATGTATATTGTTTTTGACGAGAATAACCGCGCTGCCGGCCAATTGGTAGACTCTAAGACCGGTTTCTTTGGTCTTCACGAGTATACTTGGAGTGCAGATAATATGCCCGAGATTGAGGCTGGCTGGATCCTCAGGGCTGACTCTATAGAGGAACTCGCTCAGCTTATTAACGTAAGCCCCGAGAACCTCGCTGCTACCATTGAGACCTGGAATGCATCATGCGAATCAAAGGAAGACAGCTTTGGCCGCGACATGGATTGGGGACGTCCCATTGCTGAGCCACCGTTCTATGCGATTCCTACCTACCCGGCAACAATGGGTGCACAAGGTGGTCCCAAGCGCAATACCTCCTGCCAGATCATGGACGTAGAGGGCAATCCCATCCCGCATCTCTTTAGCGCCGGTGAGCTTGGCTCTCAGTGGGGCATTATGTTCCAGCCCGGTGTAGCTGTTGGAGAAGCCCTTGTAACCGGCCGTCTAGCCGGCAAGGCAGCAGCAACCATGGAGTAGTCACAGATAGTTCCAAAGGTACTCAACCTTCTGTGGATAACCACCCAATCTGATTTCTTTGCACCGGATATGGGTTGGAGAAAAATACGGGAGCCGCAGCATATTTGTGGGGGAAATATGCTGCGGCTCCCTGGTGTGGGCGGCTAGGCCGCGGGATTTATGGTGAGATTAGAGCGCACGGGCTGCGTCGTTACCGGCAATGATTGCCTTACCAATGTTGAACGGAACAGCACAATCGCCAACTGCGTAGGTCTCGATGTCGAGACCATCGATGAGCGCCGTGTTGGGAAGCAGATCCTTGGCGTTGATGATGGCATCGCACGGGATGGTCTTGTCAAAGTTGTCGTTTGCAGCTGCGAAAGTCACGGTGCCGTCGGCTATGCTCTTGAGCTCAGAGTCCGGCCAAATTTCTACGCCGAGTGCATAGAAGGCTGAAGTCATAAAGCGCTTTGCATGCTGAGACTGCTGCATATCGAGCTCTTCTGAAGTGGCAGGTGTGATGATGGTGACTTTATGCTTACGTACGGTGAGCCAAAGTGCGGCATCAAAGGCTTGCGCATTGTAGCCGTAAACAATGATGTTCTTGCCGTCAGCTGCGGCAAAGTCCTTATAATCAATAACGGGTACGCTGCCGTCGCCTTCAACCTCAAGTGTGTCATATACGCCGCCGCAGGCAAGAACAACTGCGTCGGGAGCGAACTCGGCAATGGTGTCTGCGGTGACCTCGGTGCCAAGGACTACCTCAACGCCGTTAACCTCAAGCTGGCGGGCAAGATACTTCTTGAGCTGGGCAAGATTCTCATGCGGGCCCTTAATGAGAGCTGCGAAGTCAAGCTTGCCACCCAGGGCTTCTTCCTTCTCAAAAAGCGTTACCTGATGTCCGCGCATTGCGGCAACACGAGCTGCTTCCATACCGGCAGGACCGCCGCCAATGACCATAACCTTCTTGGGTGTCTCGGCCATAGGAAGCTCATAGTTTGCAGGACCGTTCTCGGTAAAGACGCGCTGGGTAAGAGCGTTTACACGGCAATAACCCATCTTGCGGTTGCTCTCGTTGGAGCCAATGTGGCATGACAGGCAGCGGCAGCACGGAGCAATCTCGTCAATCCGGCCTTCGCGGAGCTTGTTCACATACTCGGGATCAACGGTAAGCGGGCGGTTCATCTCATAGTAGTCAACCTTGTCCTCTTTGATGGCGTTTGCAAAGAAGTCGGGAGCATGAGCCGGGTCCATATAGGTTACGCAGCCAACGGGGATGCTCAGTTGCTCTTTGTAGAGCTTCGCAATGTTAAGGAGCATACCGGCACCGCTGTGAGCGCCATCGATGAGGCCTTCAAAGTGACGGCTGAAGTCCCACTGCCAGCCATAGGCGTTAAAGCCCTCAAGGCCGTAAAGCGAGAAGTACAGGTCGCTTCCGAACTGTGCGGGATGGTAATCAGTCATGCCAAGACGCAGGTGAATGGCGCTTGCGCCTGCAGCTTCAAACAGCTTAGCGGCAGCAATGCCTTCTTCTACCTTGAGCGTTCTTGTATTGGGATAGGTGACGTCTTTGTCGAGTGTCAAGAACGAGGAGCCGTTGTTATTGGTGATGTTGTCGTTCTCGTTTACGGCTTCCAGAAGAATCTGGATAATAAAGTCATCACCAACAGCGGCACGTACCTTAGAGACGGTCTCGCAAATAAAGCGGGCACGATTCTCGATGCTTCCGCCATACTCGTCGGTACGGGTATTCTTTGCACGAGTAAGCAGGCTTGTGGCAAGGCACCCGCCGGTTACGTGGAACTCCCAAGCCCTAAATCCCTGCTCATAGTACCACTTTGCCTTTGTGACAAGGCCGTCCTCAAGCTCTTGGATTTGTTCTACGGTAAGGTCGCCCACAGGTGCCGGTGAGAATGCACAGCCCTGATAGCCCAAAATGGTGCCATACTCAGCGCAGGCGGCAACAAGGCGCTTCGCGTAGTCTGCTGCCTCTTCAGGGGTTGTCTCGGCGCCGGTAGTGGTGGTTCCGCCGTCCGGTCCTAACCATGCAACACCCTCGACGTAAATAAGTGGCACGCCGCCCTTAGCGAAGTTTACATAGTAATCAAACATCTCCTGGGTCTTACCGCCCGAGAGATAGGTTGCCGAGCCTGCCGCCGACTTAACAATACGGTTAGGCAGCTCAAATGTTGCGACCTTGTAGGGCTCAAAGAATGCGCTGTAGTCGCCAGAATCCTCCATATAGCTGTAATCCTGGGGGTTCAAGTACGCCTGAGGAATCAAATCAAGCGTATCCAGTTCAGGTGCGGGCTCTGCTACGGCAGTTACCGCCGCGCCGGAAAGTGCGCCTGCTGTGGTCAGGCCGGCAAGTCCCAGTGCACCGCCCTTGACGAAGCTTCTTCTCGAAACGTTAAACTCTTTTTTCATGGTCACTCCCTACTCTCAAACTGTACACGACAATGCAAGAGACAGATTCTTTGCCGAGAAGTCCGCGCTTTGTACGCGGAATACTCCTCTACAGGAGAATCTGTTAAGGAAAGTTTATAGAGGCATTGCGAAAATGTAATCATGCGCGGCGGATGAAAGATCATAAAAGAATCAAGTTTATGTGTTTTAATCTTCCATGTACGGTCGTAATAAGCCTCTCAAAGGTTCATCATAAGACAGAGGCTTAGCCCCTGTCTTATGATCTGTTCCAAAAAGCTTTACAACACAGAGGGACGGGGGATGTGTGTGGTTTTGGGTTGGGAATAACACCACCAGCCTGTCTCATCCCAAAACCACACACATCCCCCGTCCCTCTGTGTTATTCCCAACCCAAAACCACACAGCATGAAAGTTTTACCACACGGTTGCGTACTGTTCGCTCAGCACATCCTGAAGCTCGTCGTAGGTGAGCGTGACCGTTATTGTGTGGTCAGTCATTGAAAACAGTTCCTGTGGGAATGACAACTCCACGCCGTCGTAGCCTGCGTTCCAGGTAATACCTTGCGGTCCCGCAACTTCTATGTATGCTCTGAGATCAGTGGGGAATGCATCTGAATGAATATAAACGCCCTCATCCCGATGCGTGCCGTAGGAGTTCCTGAGTTTCTCGGCAATAACACGGCATGCTTCGTCGGGATTCACAAAAATGCTTGCGGCCGATAATATTTCGCCTGTCTCGGTATCAATGTTATAACGCCACATGGGGTAATATCCCCACTGGTGTTCGCCCACGCCAAATGAGTTCGAATGGCCTTCCTGTACCACGAGGCTTACAAACGTGCCGTGGTCAATATAACTTAAGATTTTATAAGAGGATGTACAGGTACGGCGCGTTGCCTCGCTCCATACAGACTGTGGAACGGCTTCCATTAGGTCATAGTCTTCTTGAAGTGAACGCGCTGCCTCGGTCTTGTAATAATCGCAGAGATCCTGGAGTGCTGCAAGAAGTTCCGGGCGGCTTGGATCAACGCCGGTAACAACCGGGTATGACGCAGACAGCTCATAGTCGTAGGATTTTACCGGGTCGGTGGTCAGAGAAGCTACATCATAGGTTATCTTAAGGCGCTCAGCCTTGTTCGCAGAGCCGTATTGTGCCGGGGTTTCTATGTTTACGCCCCAGTCATCATCAAACGCATAGTGAGGAGGTACGCCTGTACCCAAGCGCAGCATTGGCTCGGTTGAGTGGAACGTACCGCCGTTATGATACCCGGCGTTCACAAATGCGAGATACAGCAGGTGATGCATAGATTCTTGGAAAGAAGCCCAGCTTTCTGGAATATTGTCCCCATTGGCAGATGACTTTATGGTTTCTCCCGACGCCAGTACCATGGTACATGTGTAATCGAGCGCGTCTTGCGGAAGTCCGGGTGTATGGATATCAAGACCGTTAATTTGGCCAAGGCCAGATTCATCAATGAGTTTTTGCAGCTCGTCAACGGTTTCTTTGGGAAGTATAATCTCTTCACAGAAGGAAGAAGAAGCCAGAGCGCTGCCGTCTTCCTGCACGGAGAGCGTATAAGAATAGCTGCCTTTATAGGGCTCAGGCATAGCCATATCCGAGTGCGGATCCTGGTAGACGCCCATATCGTAGAAGGATACTTCCATAGAGCGCATGGTCATATCGCTGAATTCATGCGGCGCATTGGGGTCTGAGTTATCAACTGCCGGATCGTAAACCGGTGCAGGAGGGGCTACATAAGGCGTGCGTTTGAACACGACAAGGTTATACCCGCCGTCTCCGTCCATATGTGGCATTGTGTGTGCGTAGACGGTGTCTTCTTCACTGTTGTAGCTCATATCGACATAGAAGAACCAGTCTTCTTCTTTAGTTGTGAGCAGAACGTCAGAGCCGCTTTCTACGAGGGTTAGCTCTGCTTCTTCAGTAAAGCGGTTTTCTGACGCGGTGTAGGTAATGGTTGTTTGGGTAACTTCAAGTACGCCGCCGTATTCTGACTGCTCGTACCAGGTACCAATGGGCTCTGCGTTGGCTCCGCTCAATGCAGACAACAGGATTGTTCCTAAAGAGAGGCTCAATATTGTCAGTAACATCTTATGCATCATGCCTTCCTCTCCGCGTTACAACAAACAACGTATAGTATAACCCGTTCTGTTATGGAAATATCACAAAGAGACGGTTTATTCATGAACGGCTTGGCACCTGTTAACAATCAGAGCAGTACGGGTATGATGCAAGGCAAAAATGGCAGGAGCAAAGGGCGTATTCCGGACGGTGATGGTATGGATTTGAGACAGTATGACGGTCAGTGCGTAAGAATCACACATACAAACGGCGAGGTGTATGACGGTATTTGCAGCTACAACTCTGCTGATTATAATGAGCATGAATACGGCAGGAATGAAGACGGACTTCAGATTCTTAACCTGCTCTTTTACAGAAGTGATATCAGCGAGGTCGAGAGCCTTGAGGAGCACGAAGGCCCCTACGGGAAGTTTCTTGACGGGTACGGAAAAGTCGAAGAAATGGCCGTAGAAGATGGTATAGACGGAATCGTTGATGTGCTGTTCTGCGATGAAAAAGAGCATGTGCACAGGATGCTCCGCTGTCTCGACAAATACTTTGATCCCAATTACGGTCATGAGTTTCCCTGGAGATATGAGACCATTGGCGCTCTCCACGAGTTGCTCAATGTTACAAAAGATGAATACGTAAAAGTGGCAGCAGAACGGCTTATTACCATATGGGGCCCAAAATAAGAGCGAGACAATACCCTCCGTCCCCGTTGTCTAGAGCGAGACAATACCCTCCGTCCCCGTTGTCTCCCCCGTTGTCTCCCCGTTGTCTCGCTCTGATACCCGGACGAACAGACCAATCAACTCGAAAAACGCTAATTGCGTTTTTTTAAATCAATTAAGTACCATCCTTAACCCATAATGTATAATGCAATAACCAGAAGAGAGAGGATGGTATTATGTCAGCTAACAGTAATCAGAAGCTTAAACTTCTGTATGTGTACAAGATGCTCAATGAGGAGACAGATGCCGAGCATGGGTTGAGCATGACTCAAATACTCGAGCGTCTTGCCCAGGTAGGTATATCTGCCGAGCGCAAGGGTATTTATAGGGACATAGATGTGCTGCGGAGTTTTGGTTTTACCATTACCACTATCCAGCACGTGCCTGTTGAGTATACGCTTGAGCATAAAGGCATGAGTACAGCCGAGCTTGTTCTTTTGGCAGATGCAGTGCAGTCAAGTGTGTTTGTGGACGAGCAAACAAGCAATAAGCTTGTGGAGAGCATTTGTAATTTGGCTCCCGTGCATGAGCAGGAGCAGCTGAAAAAGCAAGTTTTTGTAAACAAGCGCATTCAGAGCCAAAGCGAATCAGTATTCTATAAGGTAGATGCCATTCAGGAGGCAATGCGCAGCGGCTGCAAGGTAGCATTTACCTACTTTAAGTATGACAATGCAATGCAGCGCCGTTTCCTCAATGGGGGAGAGCCGTTTGTACTGACTCCGGTGCGAGTGGTGCTCTCGGACGGTTGTTATTATTTGGTCACATGGTCAGATAAACACGAATGCTTTGTGCGCTTTAGGGTTGACCGTATGGATGCGGTGAGCGTGTCTCAGGAACCTGTTACTCAGAATGATGCAATTGCCGGTTATACCTTGCAAGATTTTGAGAACCAGGTATTTGGTGTATCTGACGGTGAACCCAAGAACGTGCGTCTTTTGGTGGAACGCAATGCTATGGATATGGTTGTTGACCGTTTTGGCATAGGTTTGAAGCCTCGGGAACTTGAAGACGGTTACGCTGAAGTCTCGGTGACCGTACGCATAAGCCCGGTATTTTTTGGCTGGATTGCGGGGACTAATGGTGCTGTGCGTATAGCAGGACCTAAAGAACTGGTGCAGGAATACAAAGACTGGCTTGCTGCATTGGTTGCTGCTATGTAATACCTTTGTATACCAAAGTATACGTATAAGTAAAAGGCCGGACAGGTTCCTTGTCCGGCCTTTTACTCTTTGGTGCTAAAACTTTTGATCTATCAAATTACTTGACAAGCGCGTTCACTAACACGGCAAGGTCTGCCAAGCTCAAACCGGCTTCAATATTGTCATCCGGACCATACGCGACGATTCCGTATAAATAAGTTCCGTCTGTAAAGGTGGCTTTGCAAACTTCTTCTTTGTTATAGCCATAGCAATCTACCGAGATGCCGTTAATGCTTTGTGACCATTCCAGAGAGAAATCGCGGTCATCGTTGGCTACAGTGCCATCATAATCATAAGTGGCCTTATCAACAAACAGAACGATGCCGTCATAAAATGCAATAGCGTCTGCCCTATTATTTTCGTAGTAATAAAAATTCGATGTATTGGTCAGACTTAAACCCTCCAGATCTTCAAAGGCTACAAAAGAACCAACACCTGCACCGTCAGCAGCTTCCTGGGCAGTTTGAACGCTCACTGTGGTAATGACAATGGAGTCAAAGTCATCATCTGATTCTTCATACCTGGGGTAGCCACTCGAATTTGACGCGGTACCGTAGTCAAAAGAACCCAGAACATCTGATAACTCTATGGGAACAATGCCATAATCAGCAGCGGTATCCTCAATTTGTGAAGTATCAATACCCACGCAGCTTCCCAATGATATTATCAAAGCCAATAGAATACCTAATAATAATCCTGTTCCACTTATGTTCATAATAACTCCTTTTCAACAATTTGACCTGTACGGTTGGAGACAACAGGCAGAGACAATACCCTCCGTCCCCGTTGTCCCAATGACTCCTTCCTAAAACCAATGTTAAACAGTATATTTACTTGCTACTCATCTTTCTTCATTTTTTGGTACAGACGGTATGCAAAGAACAAACTGACTACACAGCCAACAAGACCCAGTGCCGGGAAGGCAACGGTAACAGCCACACCGTCAGTTGTGAGAACAGGTGCAGTACACAAGAGGCAGGAGCCAATAAAGAGTGCAATGATCATGAGCGCACGAATTGCATATCCTGCAATTCGATTAACCGTCATAAGGGCTTTATCTTCAAAGCTGAATTCAGTACGGATTTTAAGCTGGCCCTTTTCTAGCATGTCAAGAGCTTCGGCGGTTTTAGATGATGATTTTGAGACGTTATCGAAGTTTTGCACCAGCTTCATAACAATCTTGGGAGTCATTGCCTCAAGAGCATTGCGGTCGAGATTTTGTATGTCAAAGTCTAAACCAATGTCTACCTTGTCGGTAAAGTAATTGAGAATATTGACGCGCGGGCTCAGCGTTTTGATGGTTCCTTCTATTGCGATAACGCCACGTGCAAGATTGGTAAGGAAGGGATCAATTTTGTAGTTCTCGTCCTCAAGGTTGCCAAGAACAGTACCCAGCAGGTCGCCCAGGTCAAAATCGCCAAATTCAGACCCGGTGTATTGGCTGCTCATGGTTTCGCACATCTCGAGCAAAGCACCATGGTCAATGTCGCCCTGTGGCTGGGCGACCTTCAAAACCGTACGTTTGAGGTTATAAGCATCTTGCATTACTACTGAGGTGACGAGATCAATGAGAGTCTGACGCTGTTGTACGGTAAGCACGCCCATCATGCCAAAGTCAATCCACTCAGCGTGATGTTCCGGGAGTTGAAGCTTAGACTCAACAACTGTGTCTTCATTATTCTGCTCACTTGATGAACCGGGAGTTGCTTCTTTGATGAGCACATTGCCCGAGTGGGGATCTGCATGATAAAAGCCGTCGACGAGGATCTGTGTAGCAAAGTTATCTGCAACAAGAGCAGCAAGGCGGTCACGCTCGTCGTCGCTCAGTGTATCGAGATAATCAGTATCGCTGACCTCTTTGCCGGTAACAAAGTCCTCGGTAAGGATAGCATCATTCGTGTACTCGCGGTAACACTTGGGACTCTCAATGCAGGGACGCCCAAGGTTGTTCTCCCAGAAGCGCTCAAGGTTAGCTGCCTCATTGGTGAAGTCAAGCTCGGTCTTTGAAGTCTTCTCGAGCTCTAAAATAAAGCCTTTGATGTCCATGCCGCCAATGCCGTTCTTAAAGAACGTGTCAAGGACTTTTTCGATAAGAGCGAAGTCTCGTGCGACCAGGTCAACAACACCGGGTCTGCGAACTTTAACGGCTACGACAGTGCCGTCAAAGAGCTCTGCCCTGTGTACCTGTGCGATGGAGGCAGATCCCAAGGGCTTCTCGTCAAACGAGGCAAAGAGCTCGTCTACCGGTTTTCCCAGATGTTTTTCTATTTGGGAACGGACGGTCTCAATGTTCATAGGAGCAACACGAGAGCGCAGTTTTGCAAGAGCATTGCAATACTCAGGCGGAATATACTCGGATTGCTGGGAGGCAATTTGGCCTATTTTTACGAATGTCGGTCCCAGATCCTGGATGATGCCTACTAATATCTCGGGAGTAAAGCCGTCGCTGTAGTCATATTTCTTTAAAATACCAAGGATTTCTTTAAGCCTTCCGCTGGTATCAGGCTCAGCGTTTTTTGCGTCCTTACGTTGTTTAATTAGGGCGGTAATGAAACCAGACATATGTACCAATCCTCCAAACCTTGCCATTGCCGAAACAATTGACGCTAAATTATATATTAAAGACCGGTACCAAAGGCTTGTCTTGTACTTAAGGATTTCCACGAGAAAGGCATATGGGAGACCCGGATTTGGAATACAGTTTTTGTGGCTCTGTTAGTTATATTCGGGCAGGTTAATATTTAACAAATTAAATTAAGTTTACCACCTAAGCATGTAACTTAAATGAATCCTTGGGCAAAAGCGCCAAGGCATTATAAGCAGCATCAAAAGGTGGTGTAAAATGGCTTATGAGCTGCTATTGCTCTGTAATGCAAGAAACCGGTTGCTGAGAATTAGTCCGGTCTCACAAATGAAAGGACTAGGCGTATGCTCGAACAAGTTGACCTCAAAGCAGAAAAGATGACTAAAGAGGAGTATAAGCCGGTTCATGACGAGCTTATTAGCAAGCTGGTGGTACTGCAGCAGGAGGCGCGCTCTAAAGGCGTTGGACTCGTTGTACTCGTAGAAGGATGGAGCGGCGCCGGAAAGGGCAGCCGTATTTCTGATCTTATGTACGAGCTTGATGCGCGCGCTACCAAGGTTTATGTGACTGAGGACATGAATCCCAAAGAAGCCCGCAAGTTCCCGGGTCTTGAATGGGGTGTTACAGGCGAAGAACCCATGATGAAGCAATTTTGGGAGGCGCTTGGCGAGCGGGGCGAGATTACCTTCTTTGACCGCGGTTGGTATTCTTCTGCAGTAGAACATGTTTTGTTTGGGTTGACCAAAGCCAATCCAAAAGCACTCAAAGAACTTGCCGAGAAAATGAGAAAGCTTCCGGTTGGTGAACGAGGCGCCGCCGTTGCCCGCAGCGCACTGGTAAGAGACAACATTGGTGCTTACCGTCAGGTTGCACAGAATTTTGAACAAATGCTTGTTGATGACGGCTATGTTGTGGTGAAGCTGTTTGTACATGTTTCTAAGAGAGCTCAGAAGAAACGTCTCGAAGCGTTAAGCAAGAACCCTGACACCGCCTGGCGCGTAAGCAAACGCAAGCTCGCGATGACAGAATTCTACGACGATGCTTATGCAATCTATGATAATCTGCTCGAGGGAAGTAACTTCTACTTTGCACCTTGGACAATTGTAAACGGTGAAGACAGGTATGTTGCAAACCTGCAGATTGCGCAGACACTCGTAGAAGCGCTTGAACGCGCGCTGGCTGCCAATCCCAGCAAAGCAACCGAGCAGAGCGCGCTTGCACCGGAGAGTTCCCGTTATCATATTATCTCGAACTACCCGCATATTGACCACTCAATTGAGAAACCTCGTATCGAAGCGGACGAGGAATATAACGAACTGCTCAAGAAAGAGCAGGCACGTTTCCGTAAACTGCAAGAAGAAATGTACCAAAAGCGTGTACCGCTCATGCTTATGTACGAGGGCTGGGATGCCGCAGGCAAAGGCGGGAACATCAAGCGCGTTGCGCAAGCTATTGACGCACGTGCCTACCAAATATTTCCATCGCCGGCGCCTACAAAACCTGAACTTGCGCACCCGCATCTGTGGCGCTACTGGACGCGTCTTCCAAAAGCGGGACATGTGGGCATCTATGACCGCAGCTGGTATGGCCGCGTGCTTGTGGAGCGTGTTGAGGGCTTTGCGACTCCTAAGCAATGGGCACGTGCCTATGATGAAATTAATGCTTTTGAGCATGAACTGACACAATGGGGAGCCATCCTGCTTAAGTTCTGGGTTGACGTTACACCTGAAGAACAGCTCGCTCGTTTTGAGGCACGTGCAGCTGATCCAACCAAGACCTGGAAGATTACAGATGAAGATTGGCGTAACCGCGAAAAGTATCCGCAGTACAAGGAGGCTGTTGACGACATGTTCCGTCTGACGTCCACAGAGTTTGCTCCTTGGACGGTGCTCGAGAGCGATGATAAACACTTTGCGCGCATTCAGGCGCTTCGGGCTATTAATGAGGCGCTCGAAGCACGTCTGCACAAGTAAACAGTGTTGTTTTCGCATGAAAGAGGAGTTTTATGAAGCATGATTTACAGGAGCTGTTCGCCCGGAACCGCGCTTATGCAGCGTTGTACAGGGCAGTGCTTCGTGCATGCTCGGAGTATCGTTCGCTTGATGTTCTTTCTGAATGTATAGAACAACAAAAGACGAGTGCGAGTCAAATTCAGTCTGCTGCAGCAATTATTGAGAGCCTTGTGCGCAACGGAGGACTCGAAACACGGGTGCTCGTGAACGGCGAGGTATATAACGGAACACTGCGTGACGCACAGGCTGATGACTCAATTCCTCAGGATGCCGTTGTTACCCAGGAATACAAAACAACCCAGGCCGGGGTCGATGCTGTCAATACCTATAATCCGGAGTCACTGATTGACAGCCTTATTGCCACGCATCCGAGTTATGAGCTTGGCTATTACCTGGTATTAGAAGCATGCGAAGCACAAGATGGGGTTTCTACGCAGGAACTGCAAAAGATTCTGCGTGAAGCAGGAGCGTTACCGCAAGACCCGGTAAACGGTGTTGAGACGGTCCACGCAAGCTATTTTACCGGCGCGCTTGAGACAGCCGGCGCCCTCGAATGGAGAAATGGCGCTTGGCATATCACAGAGGCCGGTAAGCGGGTTTCTCGGTAAGAGAACCGCTATAGATGGAGAGAAGTAGGTATTACTAAGAAAGAGGGAGGTAGTGTATGGAAGGTACCAGAATCTCGCGGCGAAGCTTTGTAAAGGCAGCAGCCGCAGCGACCGCTGCTGTTGCGGCAAGCGGTTTCGCGAGTAGCCTGGCTCCGGTAGACCCCGCAAAGGCAGACGAGGCAGAAGAAGAGCAAATCGTATGTTCTTCCTGCCGCGCCTGCATCTCAAACTGCGGTGTCCTTGTCCATGTTAAGAATGGACGCGTTGTTAAAATTGAGGGTGACGAGCGCGATCCCATGAGCAAGGGCCGCGTTTGCGCCAAGGGCCTTGCCGCAATCCAGGCTCTGTACAACCCCAACCGCATGAAGTACCCGTTCAAGCGCGCCGGTGAGCGTGGCGAGAACAAGTGGGAGCGCATCAGTTGGAAAGAAGCTATTGACACCATCGCCGACAACCTCATGGAGATCTACGAGAAGGACCCCATGAAGCTTGTCATTTCAACCGGTGGCGGCGGCAACCCGCAGTTCTTTGGTCTGCACCGCTTCTTGCAGGCATTCGGCGGCGGCAACTTCTTTGAGCCCGGCTGCGCACAGTGCTATCTGCCGCGTATGTGCACCCAGCCCATGCTCAACGGCTGCAACGACACCTCAATCTCCGACTCTACCGTGGGCGAAATCTACTATGAGGATGCAACCCCGGCATGCCTGGTTATGTGGGGCGCTGACCCGTCGCAGAGCCATGTTACCAGTGGCGGCCGTGCCGTTAACGCACTGCGTATGAAGGGTATGAAGACGGTTGTTGTTGACCCGCGCTTTACCCCTGATGCTGCGAAGGCAGATGTTTGGCTGCCCATCCGTCCCGGCACCGACGTTGCCATGATGAACGGCTGGATTAAGTACATCATTGATAACGATCTCTATGACCATGAGTTTGTTATGAAGTGGACCAACCTGCCGTATCTCATCAACGAGGACACCATGCTCCTTTACCATGCTGATGAGCTTGGTATTGGCAGCCATGACGAGTATGTTGTTTGGGATAAGAAGACCAACGCTCCGGCACCGCTGCCTTACCCCTGGAACGACGACCTTGACGTTGAGCTCGACGGCGAGTTCGAAGTTGACGGCAAGAAGAGCCGCACCGCATTCAGGGCTTTGGTAGAGAATGTTGCCGAGTGGACCCTCGAGTACACTGCAGAGATTACCTGGTGCGAGGCCGAGGACATCAAGAAGGCTATCGACATTTATGTTGAGGGTTCGCCTCACTCCGGCATTGGTATTGGCGTTGCTACAGACCAATACGAGCAGGCTGCTCAGGCCCCTGAAGGTGTTACCATCATTGAGTCGCTCATGGGCAACTATTGCCATCAGGGCAATACCATCCAGAGCCGCAAGAACCAGTCGCTCGGTACATACTTCCTCTTCCCGTTCAACCTGTTTGGACCGAGCCCCTTCACCCCAACCGAGGAATGCGTTAACCGCCGTCTTGGTGTTATTGAGCACAAGGGTCTTAACTACTGGATGGCTTCGCACATCCCCACCATTATGAAGGCAGTGGCGACCGGCGAGCCCTACCAGCCTGAGATGTGGATTGACCGCTCGGGCAACAAGCTTGCCATGGTTGGTAACAGCCCAACCTTCCTTGAGGCAATGAAGAACATGAAGTTCATTGTCCATATGTATATGTATCCAACCACCACCTCTGTTGAGCTTGCCGATATCATTCTGCCCACAGCTGAGTGGCTTGAGACCGCATACGGCGCTGACCGCTGCAACTACTGGTTCATCCGCCGCGACGTTGTACACACCTATGAGCATGTTGACGAGACACTCATTTGGTCCTGGTTCGTAGAAGCTCTCGCTAAGAGAGGCCACAAGCTTGCCGAGATGTCATTTGACCCGGCTAACTGCGGTCCTGCCGGCGCTTACTGGCACAACTATGACGAGTACAAGGCATATCTCGCCGCATTCATGGGCAACTCATTTGGCGAGCAGTGGACCTGGGAAGATGCCTGCGAAAAGCTTCCGGCTCCGTTCACAACCATGCAGGATTGGATCGAGAGTTCCTGGGACAGCTATCTCGCACCCGGCGAAGACGGTCTGCCCGCAGGCTTTGCCACCACTTCGCGCAAGGCCGAGCCGTACGGCGAAGCAATGACCATCATGGGCCGCACAGGTGGTCCTTCTGGTTCGAGCTTCTGGGATGGCTATGTACTCCCGCCCGCAAGCGTAGATTACCTGCCGCTTCCCAAGTATGTTGAGCCCGCAGAGTCGCCGCTTACCGACGAAGCACATCCCTATGTTATTACCGAGGGCCGTGTACCTATGTACCATCATGGTACGCTCCGCAACGTCCCGTGGATGCGCGAGCTCTACCCGGTACCCCGTACCTGGATCAACCCCGAGACTGCTGCCGAGATTGGCGTTGAGGACGGCGACTGGTGCTACATCGAGAATGACCGCGGTACCATTCAGGGTCAGGTTCTTGTTACCAAGGCTGTTGCTCCCAAGGTTATTTACCAGGAGCGCTTCTGGAACCCCGAGCTGCTTGACAGCGATGACCCAAGCCGTGCCTGGAAGGTCATGAACATCAACGTTATCACCAAGAACGACGCACCGTACAACCCCGAGTACGGCACCTACACGCTGCGCGGATTCACGGTAAACATTCGCAAGGCAGAAGGCGCTCCCGAGGGCGTATGGACCGAGCCTGAGCAATTTGCTGCATGGCTGCCAGAAGTAACTGACGAAACCGGAGGAGGTTATGCCGTCTATGTCGCGTAATGCTATTGTTATTGACCTCAACCGCTGCATTGGATGCTATTCATGCGAAACTGCCTGCAAGCAGGAGAACGGTGTTGCCCTGGGCGAGCACTGGAACAAAGTTTACCCCGTGGGCCCGTTTGGTGATTTCCCGCATATCCAGCAGTATTGGCTTCCCACCATGTGCCAGCAGTGCGAAAATGCTCCCTGCGTTGAGGTATGCCCGGTTGGCGCAAGCTACCGTGACCCCGAGACCAACATTGTTCTCATTAACGAGGAAGCCTGCATTGGCTGCCTGTCATGTCTTACTGCATGCCCCTACGGCGTACGCCAGCTTCATGCCGAGACAAACACCATCCAAAAGTGCACCCTCTGCAACCAGCTCACCGCAAAAGGCGAGCTCCCTGCCTGCGTAAAAGCATGCTGCGGAGAAGCCCGTTTCTACGGCGATCTTGATGACCCCGAGAGCGATGCATCCAAGATTCTTGCCCAGTATGATGAGGCAGACATCCACCGTCTCGCCGACTCCGGCAACCATCCTTCAACCGCTTATATCCTTTCGCCCAAGTACGGCGAGTGGCAAAGCGAAAACTGGACCGGTAAGACCGAGTAACAAAGAGTAATACACGGTCCCGCGCCTAAACCCCGCGGGACTGTTTTGCTTTCATAAGGAGAGGTAATGGAAGACCAGAACGAGCGTGCGTTGGCAGCAGAGCGTTATCGCGATTATGCAGATATGTACAGGTTCTTTGGCGGAGCAATGCTCTATGAGCTGACGGCCGAGCAAATTGATTTGCTCGCTGGAGCAGATTTATCTGCAGATGATGACATGGACCCTGAAGCTGCAGAAGGTTACAAATGGCTGCGCACGTATCTTGCCCGACGCGGTGAGGATGCCCGCCGTGACCTTGCGGTTGATTACGCCCGGATCTTCCTCGCAGCCGGTGTCTATGAAGGCGACACGGCTGTGCCCTATGAATCAGTCTTTCTCTCCGAGGAGCATATTCTCATGCAGGAGCCGCGCGATGAGGTTGTCTCGGCATATAAAGCATGGGGATATGCAGTGCGCGATGATATGAATATCCCCGAGGATCACGCTGGATTCGAATTTGAATTTGCAGCCCTCTTGGCAGACCGTATTGCCGATGCGCTCGAAGCAGGGGAGGATTGCAGTGCAGAAGTTGCTGCCCAAAGCGATTTCATCGAGAAGCACATGCTGAGCTGGCTCCCCATGCTCAAAGACCGTGTGGATACCTTTGCCGAGCTGAGGTTTTACCCCGCACTCATGCGCATAGAATGCGGCACCCTGCGCGAAAACCTCGCAGACAATACGAGCCTTTTGAGATCCTGACAAAAGGTTTGTCCTTTTATTGGACTATAATTTGCACCTGAGACGCTTCTGCCAAGACACTCTTCGCGGGTTTCTCGGCATTATTTTGATATTGGCATGATTCCAATAATACCTGAGAATTAATGATGCCAAAGGATTTATATATCAGCCGACAATCATATGTGCTGAAGTTAAACCTTCAGCACAATCAGAAAAAGCACTATGTCGAGAAGCCTTGGAAACAGTGGGGATGGAGGGTATTGTTTTACCCAAGCCTTTTCTGCTCTCGCTTTTTTCTGTCTGTCATAAAATGTTAATTATACCTTGTAGTTTTGCCGGATATCTAAAATGGTACGCTGCGTATGATGACAAGAAAGTTCCCCTTTATGATAATGCGAGCAGGTGTCAAACGACACCAGGTATCCATAGTGAAAGGGGAATCGTATGGCTACAATGACACGCAAGAATTTCCTTAAGGGAGCAGGCGCTTTAGGCGCAGCATCAATAGCGGCAGGCACCGGAGTTGCCATGGCTGATGAAGCCCCGGCAGCACCGGTTGTACTTACTGCCGAGAATGTTGACGATGTCAAATGGGCATTTGAGATTATGCCTGAAGAGTGGCCTGTAGCTGAGGATCTTATTACCACCGAGTACACCAACGACATTGTTGTTGTAGGCGCCGGCCTCTCGGGCCTCTGCACCGCGGTATCGGCAAAAGAAATGGGCGCTGACGTGCGCGTATTCACCGCAAGTAGCATCCCCATGGGCCGCGGCGGTTCAAACCATGCTCTTGGCACCAAGGTACAAAAGGCCATGGGTATTGATTGTACCCCCGACACCCCTGAGGGACGTCATGCGGCAAAGGTCGAGAAACTCTCGGCATCGTTCTTTATTGACGAGCGCAAGTGGTCAGACTGGCTGGGTCACTCCGCTGAGGCCATGGACTGGATGATTGACAAAATGGAGTCCAAGGGTATGTATGTTGATCTTGAGAGCAACTATACAGACCCCGATGGCATCATGACCGTGCCTCGCGGTGCTCACAACTTCTATGCTTCAAGCGGCATTGGCGGCGCAATTCTTGGCGCTCCCATCTGCGCATCTAACTACGCAGAGATCT
Source organism: Coriobacteriales bacterium (assembly GCA_017515595.1). Lineage (GTDB taxonomy): Bacteria > Actinomycetota > Coriobacteriia > Coriobacteriales > UMGS124 > RGIG5691. The sequence goes on along the minus strand of JAFWFL010000107.1, from coordinate 4,968 downwards.
TTACCGAGATGGGCGGCGAAATTGAGTACAACATGCGCGGCCTGTATCTCATTCGTGAGGACAACAACACCGGTCGTGTAAGCGCAATTGTTGCCCAAAATATGGAAACCGGCGAGTATGTGCGCTACAACGCCAACAAGGCAATTGTTCTTGCTACCGGTGACTTCTCGCGCGATGCCGACATGATGGCAAAATACAGCCCCTGGGTATGGAAGCTCTTCAAGAACTGTCTGCGTACCGACGAGTATGACTATGATGCCGGCCTTACCTACAACGGCCTGTATCATGGCGACGGCCACAAGATGGGCCTTTGGATTGGTGCCGGTTGGCAAAAGACCCCCACATGCGCGCCAATGGTTAACTGCGCTGCTCAAGGTCCGTCTCTTGGTGCCGAGAACTTCAGCGGCATCAACCTTTCAAGCGATGGCAAGCGTTATCATAACGAGTGCGTCAACTTTGCTTATGGCGCAATTGCCATTCTTCAGCGTCCTGACCACATTGCCTACTCTGTATGGGATGCAGACTATTCTAAGCTCCATGATGTTTGGAACGGATTCATGGGTTCGCTTACCTCTGATGAGCAGCTTCAGGCCTGGATCAACTCCGGTCAGTACATCATGGCCGACACTATCGAGGAGCTTCTCGACAAGCTCGGATTTGAGGGCGAAGCTAAGGAAAACGCCATTAAGAGCATTGAGGATTACAGCCGCTACGCTGACCAGGGCGTTGACGAGGAATACCATGTAGCTCCCGAGGTGCTGCGTCCCATCAGAACCCCACCGTTCTTTGGTGCCCGCACAACCTTTAACTTCAGCGCCTGCACATTCCTCACCATTTGCGGTGGTTTGCGCACCAATGAGTACCTCCAGGTTTGCGAAGACGATGATACGCCAATCGACGGCCTCTTCAACACCGGTATCATGATTGGCGACTACTATGCCGGTTGCTACAACTTTGTCATGCCCGGTATGAACCTCGGCGGCGTCTGCAACTGCCTGTCATACCTGCTCGGACGCCGTTTGGCTGATCCCGACTTCAAGTTCGCAAGTGGCAAACCCATTCGCAAGAGCACGGTAGAAGACGAGTCGGTTGATAACGACGGCGCCATGCTCCTCGCAATGTTCAGCGGCATGTAAGATGCAAAAGGCCATCCAAGTGGCCATATAGCATGATCTAAACCAAGCGCTGCCGAGAAACCCGCGAAGGGTTTCTCGGCAGCGCTTTTTGAGGCCATGCCCGTCACACTCAAGACTTGCTCTGAAACAATACGTCCCCGTTGTCTCTACAATGTTTCATTGACAAAATAGGCGCGAAGTTCGTTTTCTGTAATCAGGACGGATTCCTGATGAAAGAAAACACACAGGTCCTTTGCGATTTCATTTACCGTTTCCCTGTCAACGTCAATCATAGAAATGACAAGCGTTATCTCCTCGGTATACTGGCCGTTCTCATGTATATACCCACCTTGGGAGGGCGAAATAGAAAAGGGAATCCCGTAGTTTTTACAAACATTTTTAAGAACGTTTACGTATTTTAACGTATCGAACTTTTGCTCGAGCGTCTCTGAATCATTGAGCCCAACGTAAATCTTTGTTTCTATCAACGCCGTATCTCCTTCAAAACAGATGCAACAGAAAACAGGTGGCAACACACATTCAAAGATTTTTGCGTGCCACCACCTGTTCTCACTGTTATATTAGAGTCAACTACTTGGTAAGTGCGTTAATGATTGCGGTTAGATCTGCTATGCTGAGGCCGCTCTCCAAATCATCATCAGAAGCCATTGCATCAATCATGTAATAATAATCTCCATCAGTAAAGGTAGCTTTGCAGACGGATTCCTTATCATAGCCAAAGCACTTAATTTGGAAGCCGCTAATTGTCTGTGACCATTCTAAGCTGAACTCACGGTCATCGGTATCAGTAATAGCATCAACAGAACCGAGATCTGCTTTATCAATGAATACTACCAACTCATCATAGAAGAAAATGCCGCTTGCCAGACCATCTTGATAGAAATAATGAGCTGAAGAACTCTCGCCAAGGCTCAGGTCAAAATCTCCAGGGGCTACAAATGACTCAAAGCCTGCGCCTTCAGCTGCTTCCTGAGCAGAATCAGCTGTTTCTGTCTCTGTTTCGTAGTCTCCAAAGATGTCATCATCAGAGTCATCACTGTATAATGAGTAGCCATCGTAGTCAAATCCACCACCAAGGTCACCAAAGATATCAGATAGCTCTGCAGGGGCAATACCCAGATCATCTGCAGCTTCCTCGATCTGCGAGGTATCAATACCTGTGCAGCTTCCCAACGCCAGTATCAACGCCAAAAGAATACTCAATAAAAGCGCCATTCCGCCGGTTTCCATGAAACAACCCTTTCACTCGGATACTGCCGAGAAACCCGTGAAGGGTTTCTCGGCAGTATGTTCTTTAAACTAGATATTTCTTGCGGCGTTGTTGCCGGTTACGATGGCTTTCTCGATGTTCCATGGTTTGGCGCAGTCGCCAACAGCGATGACGTCGACGCCCTCAATGATGTTGGGTTCGCAGTCAAGAGCATCGATAACGGTTCCGCAGGCGAGTTCAACGGGGATACCGCTTGAGTTCTTGATGGTGACGGAGCCGTCGCCCACCTCGAGAAGCTGTGCCTCGCTCCAGAAACGGCAGCCCAAGGCCTTCATGATAGGCTGGGTGTAGGTCTTGACCCAGTAAGAATGGCCGTCGCCAAAGCGGAGCGCGTCGCCCGGGTTTACAATCTGGATATGCTTGCCCTGAGCCATAAGGAACATGGCAAGGTCAATAGCCTGGGCATTTGAACCGTAGATTACCACGTCGTCAGCAATGTCGGCGCCCATGATGCCGTCGATTGGTACAACGTTGGTACCGGCAGTAGACTCAAAGCCGGAGCTTACGCGCTTGCCGCCGGTTGCCCAAATAACGGCGTCGGGAGCCTCTGCGGCAATGAGATCAGCGTCAACCTCGGTGCTAAGGACAACATTAACGCCCTTGAGCTCGAGCTGGCGTGCATAGAAAGCGTTGAGACGGTCAAGACCCTCATGCTCGCCTTTGATATAAGCGGCGAAGGGCAAAAGTCCGCCGGTGTAAGCGTTCTTCTCGTACAGAGTAACGCTGTGACCGCGCTCGGCGGCAACAATGGCAGCTTCCATACCGGCAGGACCGGCGCCTACAACCATAACGTTCTTGGGCTCGGCAGCCGGCTCAAGGAAGTAGCTGCCGGTGATCTGGCCGGTGTTCTGATGGAACGGATGAGCGGCATAAGTACGGCAGCCAAAGGTAACGGCGCCGGTTTCGTCTGCATCCCAGTGGCAGTGCATGCAGCGGGTGCAGGGACGAATCTCGTCAAGACGGCCTTCCTGCAGCTTATGGATGTAATCAGGCTCTACGTTGATGGGACGGTTCATAAGCATGAAGTCAATCTTGCCGTCAGCGATGAGGCTGTCAAAGAACTCGGGATCGCGGGCCGGATCCATAAAGGTTACGCAGCCAACGGGGATGTTAACAGCAGCTTTGATCTCTGCCGCAACGTTGGTCATAACGCCAAGGCCGCTCTTGTCTGCCTTGAGCTTGCCCTGCCAGTGACGCTTGAAGTCAAACTGGGTGCCATAACCGGTTGTACCGTCAATGCCATAGCCGCAGAAGAAGAGGTCGCCGGCGAACTCGACAACATGGTTATAACGCGGTCCAATGCGGACGTGAAGCGAGTCTGCGCCTGCAGCCTCGTAAAGCTTGCACATCTCAATGTTCTCTTCGACGGTGGTGTAAAGGTCAGAGTCACCGCAGAATTTATCATTTTCTTCAATACCGTTAATGAGAATCTGAACCGGGAAGTCTTTGCCACAGGCCTCTTTGATGCCGCGAATAATCTCGCAGACAAAGCGGGTGCGGTTCTCAAAGCTCTGAGGGCCATACTCGTCCTCGCGGAAGTTGCGGGCACGGCTCATAAAGGTCTGGCCGGTATTCTCGCCTGCGCTGTTAATCTCAACGCAGTCAAAGCCGCAGCGCTGGAGGGTAGCGGCGGCCTTAATGGTGTCCTGAATAAGATCCTGAATCTCCTCGGGTTGCATGTCCATGCAGGTTGAGGTCTGGAAGATGGCGGTTGGATCAGCCACAAAGCCGCTGTATACGAGGCCCATGGTGGCAAGCTGATAACCGGCCTTGGCGCCTCCTGCGTGAATGGCGTCGGTAAAGTTCTTAAGCTCTTCTTCTGTCCACTCAACGATTTTGCCTACATCGGGAATGGCCTTGAAGTGATCGTAGAGCTCTACAAAGTCATCGCAGTATACAACGCCGGCACCGCTTGCGCCAAGGATCTTGCCATAGTAGTCAAGGAACAGCGGGTCATTGATGCCACGGCCGGTGACCGAGATATAACCGGCAGCGCTCTTGACAATACGGTTAGGCAACTCAAACGGACCAAACTTCCAGGGTGTAAAGATATTGGGGCAGGTGGTGTTGCTGACAGCCAGCAAAGACTCCTGAGGGTTCAGCTTTGCTGCATGCTGGCGAACCTCATCCTCGGCTTCATCTGCAAGAGCAACAGGAGTGACTGCGCTCGTAGCAGCAATCCCCAAACCTGCGGCTGCTGTTCCCTTAAGGAACCCTCTGCGTGTAACCTGTGTATTCATGTATCTCCCTTCCTGTTTGACAGACTATGGCAGGAGCATATCCCCGCCACTTTACCTGATTGCCCCTCAAAAACGAGACAAGTATATCTAACCATGTTTTGGCTTACAAATAAAGACCCAAATTCCTGCTGTCTTAATAATACTGCCGTTACTGTTCAAGGGGGGGCGGATAAAGACAGAATAGTAGATCGAGTAGAACAAATCTGGCACAGATGAGACGTTACGACATAACTGCTGGCACAGAAGAGACGTTACGACATAAAAGTCATTTGTATCTGCTTTGCTCAATACATAAATAACTGGTAGATGAGTTGCTAGAATT
>JAFWFL010000010.1 GCA_017515595.1 Coriobacteriales bacterium | reverse complement strand
GCCATAGATTGTGAGGCTGGATCTCCCTGTGATATTAATATAATTATTCATTGTCAGCGTTGTATTATCACAGAGGATCAGGGTTACGTTTGCTCCGTTCTGTATTTGAATTAAAGGCGCTTGCACGTCCTCTGTTACTGCATACCAGCCGTCTTGCATTATTGTCATGTTTGAGTCCGAGCTCGTGATTGCGGTGCATCCATGTTCTTTAAGATTGCCTTTATCATCTATGTATTGCACCATAAGCATGACCGAGAACTCTTTGGTGACTTCTACACCTGCGTAGTCACCTGCGCCTGAGACAACGGCTCGATAGGTACCTGCGCTATTGATCTTTTCAACGCTATCCCAGCCTTCACCGTTCTGCTTTTGATAGCTTACGGTGTAGTGAGTGCCTTCGCTCAGCGTAATGCTTGTTACTGCATCACTGACGGTAATCTCAGGAGTAAATTCTTCGCCCGAGAAGGTCTGCGTAGCAATGTCGTCTACAACAATTCCTAAGAAGTTTGCAACAAGGTTGCGGTCTGAAGCAGCAGAAAAGACGTAGGGGTTATCAGTAAAAACCGAGCTACCTTCAGTCCAGTTTTTGAATACGTAGCCGGGGTTAGGTGTTGCGGTAAGAGTAACTTCGCTTCCGATCGGGTATGTGGCGCCTTCTGTTACTGTGCCTGAGCCGTCTGGGCTTACAGAAGTGCTTATGGTATAAGCAGGGAATTGGACTCTTTGGTAAGCAGGACTGATTGTCTGTCCGCTTTCAGCTGCAGGGATTGTTGCTACCGCTCCTGTGCCTGCGGGATTTTCCCAGGCGGTACCTGAGACGGTGTTTTTTACAGTGCCATAGATAGCACGAGAGCCGATGATTACGCCTTTGGTTATGGTGAAGGTTCCTTCGTTATCCACACCCCAACCTGTACTGCTGACAGTGCCACCGCTCATGGTGAACTCACGATAGTTACGCACAGCATCGCAGCTGGCTGTATTGCTGACAGTGCCACCGTACATGGTGAAGATGCCGTTGTTATTCACACTCGCGCCACTTTGTTGATTAATAATACTGCCACCATACATGGTAAGGGAGCCGTTACTACCGACTTGTACGCCATAGTTATCGCTAATAATAGAGCCGCTGTTTTCATCTTTGCCTTCGCCCCAGATACTAAGGCTGGAGTTTGAGCTAACGTTCATTGGTCCACTCAGCTTGAGTGTTGCTCCCTTACAGAGAATGATGTTTACGTCTTTTGCATTCACGTCGAAAGAGGAAACGCTTACATAATTTTTTACTGCGTACCAGCCGCTCTCATTAATTTTGCAATTACCGCTCTCATTAATACCTTCGAAATTGCCATCGATCAAAGTGCAGCTCACGGTTGTCGTTTCGCCGGTAAGCGGGTTATAGTACTTAATATCTTCTTTATTTGCAGCGACAGTCGCGTTTGTGCCTTCTTGTGAAGCAACCAAAAGAAGCGTTTCAGACTCTTCTTGTTTTGAATCAGTGTCTTGCGCTTTGGCTGTATCATCAGATGATACTTCCAGAATAGCTATGCCGGAAGTATCTGCTTCATCTTGAGTGTCAGCAATATCTTTTGTACGCACGTCATCAGAAGAAGTTACCGTATCGGTATCATTGAGTACTTCAGAAGTATCTATGGTTTGAGGTTCTTCTTGAGACAAAGTATCTTCTGTTATAGCAGAAGTATCTGTGTCTAAAGAATCAGAAACGCTTGTGTCTTCTGTATTAAGAGGAAGTGAGCTGTCTTCATTTTGATCAGAGCTTAGTTCAGGATCAATGCTCTCATCTATGGCAGGCTCGGGCTCAGTATCTGGATTAGTCGCGGGCTCTGGCTCGGAATCTGAGTCAATAGCAAGATCAGAATCAGTATCAGGGTCAGTCGTGAACTCAGACTCAGCATCAGGGTCAATTGTAGGCTCTGACTCGGAGTCTGTGTCAGTGGTAGGCTCTGGCTCGGTATCCGGATCAATAGCTGGATCAGAATCAGTATAAAGGTCAGCGCTAGGATCAGACTCAGTATCAGAATCAGTGGTGGGCTCTGACTCGGTATCTGAGTCAATGGTAAGGTCAGAGTCAGTATCAGGATCAGTGGCGGGTTCAAGCTCAGTATCAGGGTCAGCAGAAAACTCGGGATCTGTATCCGGGTCATTCTCAGGCTCAGGATCAAGGTTTTCTTCATAAAGAGACACATCAACAAAGTCATCTAAGTCAAGAGATTCTTCGGTGTCTTGAATATCTTGGGTTTGCAAGGTATTCTCAGCATTCTCTTGTTCTTGAGGTGTCTCTTGATCAAGAAGTACTTCGAGAGGCGCTTCTTCTTGCGATAAGCTATCGTCTGCTGTTTGCGTAACTGCATCATCTGGAAATTGTTCCTCAACATCAGGAACAATGTCAGTAGCTAGCGCTGTAGCAGAAACCAGACTTAACACAAGAACCGTACTTGCAAGGATTCTCTTTACGCAATGAGTACTTTTCTGAGACATGTTGCGCGCCTTTCCCGACCATTATATAAACCTAGAAGAATAGCTGCTTGGTGAATTACCTATTTAAGCTTTATATTGTCTCATAGAAATGTGAACAATTTACGTACTGAAGCAGTGGAATCGGCTATTTCAGCGGTTAGATTGGTCATCTTCGCAGAAAAGATGCTTGGTTTATGACACAGGGTCGTGCTCTCTGTCATCTTTCCTGAGGAAGAGGCGGGTATACATTCCGTCCTGAGCGTTTTTATGAGGCGAAAGCGAAGGATGGCATGTATACCCGCCTCTTCCTCAGGAAAGTTGACACTGAGAACCGTCCCCCTTGTCACAAGAACCATCCTCCTGAGACCCAAGGGGAAGGCTATTTTGATTTGGACCAGGCGGTTATTTTTTGACCTAGTTTTTGACCAGGGTGCTCTATGAGGAACCAGGAGAGCATGGCGAGGGGCAGGGTTACTGCAAAGCAGAGCAAGGTCATGCAGAAAGGCGTTAGAGCCGATACGCCTATGGCGTGAGTTATGAGCTGCTGGACAGGAAATCCCCAGAGGTAGATGCCGTAGGAATAATCGTGTACGGCAAAGACTCTGCCAAAGCGGGCCTGCTTGGGGAGAGCAAATGCAAAGGTAACATACGGGAGCACAAATATTAGAAGCGTGTATGAGCCCCAGTTGGTAGTAGGCACAAATATTGCGAGAAGCAAAAGCAGCAAGAAGCCTGTTTGCACGTGCAAGCGGTCAAGAAACTCAGGTTTCTCGGCAATTGCGGCGCCTACGCAAAAGAATGATGCAAGGTGCGGGATGTCGGCAAGAGCGGTGCCCCAGACGACAATGCTCGAGGAGATGACTCCCTCGGCCAAAAGGCATGCGATTACGTGGCAAATAAGCGCGAGTGCGAGTAATACGTAGTGTGGTTTCGCAAGGCGCTTGATGCAGAAAAGCACACAAGGCAAAAGCAGATACATGAGGAACTCAACCGGCAGCGTCCATAATGAGCCGTTAACGGCAGCAGGCAGGCCACTTGCGGGGTCATCGAACACTCCGGGAAGGTTGTGATGCAGATTGAGCACACAGTTGAGCAAATATGCCCAGGTTTGCGATGATCTTGCATACTCCCCCAGGCTCAGCGAAGTTACGCACGGGCCAATGATAAACACCGAGGCTGTAACCACAAGGATAAGCCCCGGGAAGATGCGCATACAGCGGCGCACAAGGTATCTAAAGATGTTGGGATCGCGCTTAAGGCTCGTTGATATAAGGTAGCCCGAGAGCAGGAAGAACACCATAACACCAATGGTCGAGACCGCCTGGTTGCCAAGGATAGGCACAACGCCCTTTACAAACACGGGCATGTGGCCGGCGATAACGGCTGCCGCGTCAATAAAACGCAGCAGGTTAATATTGTTTTTGCGGTCCTTTTGCTCAGGCGCAACAAAGAGGCTTTTGAGCTTTAATGCAAAGGAGTTATTCTGATTTTCGCTGGAAGCATTACTCTTCCCGGGCATGAAGCTTCCTCACTGCCCAGCGGTGAGCGCGGCCAACCATAAGGCCGGTCTTGCTCAGGGTTACCTGGTCTATATACTGCTCCGATACCTCGGCAAAAAGCTCGTAGGTAAGTTTGGCGCCGGTAAGAACCATAGTTTTGGGGAGCTTAAAGAGCACATAGGGCTGGCGCTTTAAGAAGACTATGTGGTTGCAGTCAACCTGGCTTCCGTTATGGACGTCTGCGTCCGCATAGTCGAGCTCAGTTACAACGCCATCTGCACTTGTGAGCTGCAGTTTAAACTCACCCATTACGCAAAACGCGGCGTCAGTGGGCGAGAAAGCCAGCGCATTTACAGGGGTCTGGCCGTCGAACTCAAGAGCCACCGCCCAGTCTTTCTCGTCTAAGCTCATGCCTTTGGCGTAATGTACAGCGTCATTGCCGGTACCGCTACCTTCGCGAACGGTGGCCAGCGATTTGCGAATGTCGCGCTCAACCGGGGCTTCTCCCTCATAGGCGAGCATGACGGCGCTGCGGGCAATGGCCTCTTTGGTAACAACCTGGCCGGTAGACTTTGAGCGAATGCTCTGTACGCCGCCCGCGTCGAGCAAAAACGGTGAGGAATCGAGTCGGTCAACAATGCGGGAGTAGTTGCGGTTCCACTCGGATTCGTCGTGGAGCACATGGCTGTTCTCGGTGTTGTCCCAAAGACGGTAAACAGCTGTTGAGCTCTGAATATTCGCAACGCCGCAAATCGAGTAGGCGCGCATCAAAAAGTCCCAGTCCTCGGTGGTGGTAAGCTCAGCATCAAAATGCATATGCAGGTCCGAGAAGAGATAGCGCGGGAATGCGAGACTCATGAAGGGGCAATTGTTGAGACCCACCTGCAAAGCCGGATCAAAATCATGGCAATACTGGTGCCCGTAGGCGCTTGCGCTCATGAGCTCATGGTGCATGGTTTTACTTGAGGGCTTAGTGACCTTCCACAGCTGGGTCACGCAGTATGAAGCAAGAATCTTGCCTGACTGAGTCTCAGATAATTCTTTAAAGGATGATATCCAGCTGTCGGTCACAATGTCATCGTCGTCAAGGAAGACCACATATGACCCGCGGGCGACGCTTGCGCCAAGTTCAAGCGGCATGGCCCTGCCGCCGGTATCGAGCTTATAAAACCTCATGCGCTTAAGAAGACCCTCGGGGAACTGCTTTAAGACTTTGATGAGGCCGTCGTAGTACTCTGCGGGAACCTTATGGCCCACAAGAACAATCTCAAAATCATCGCAGACCTGGGCCTGCAGGCACAAAAGCACGTCGGTGAGTTCCTCGTAGCGCTTGCCCTGGGTGCGCATGACCACCGTAATAAACGGGTGCTCAGGCTCGGTGCCTATGATCTCGCACGGTTCGGGGAAGGAACACTCTGACGCCCGGTTCTGTGAAATATTCTCAAGATAACGTGCGGCCGAGGAGTTCTGCGGCAGGGCAAACGTGCCATATACCACGCCGTTCTCAACACGTGTCTCCAGTGAATAGGTAGTACTCATGACATAACTCCCTTACATAGCAAAAGCGATTCAAAGACCCGGCAGACAAGGTTAGAGCCCGTAGCGGCAATGGGCGTAGCCCTTGTCGCTGATCTCGGCCACCTCGTGGTTGGGGTCAAGCTGAGGCGGGAGCTTGCCTGTGCGCGTGCGCTCCAGGAAGGTCTCGGCCGCTTTTGCAAACTCCGGCTCCTCGCGCTTTTTAAAATCGCTGATAAGCCGCTCAAGACGTTTGTCAAACGAGAATTTATAGCACATAAAGAGCTCAGCCTCGGCCGAGAAAAAGATTTCTGCCGAGGTAGGACGCCATTCTCCGTGGCTGCCCAGCTGCTTGGGATGAAATACCGGGGCCAGAGGCTGGTAAATAAGCTCATACCCCGCGAGGCGGATGCGCCACGAGAGGTCAACGTCATCGCAATACATAAAGAAGAGGTCAGCGTCAAAGCCTCCCACCTCTTTGTAGACATGCGATGGCGTCATAAAGCAGGCGCCCGTTGCCCAGGGAGTGATCTTGGTATTCTCGTCATACTCTTTGGGGTGCTCCATGGGGACCTGACGGGCCTCGGTAAGGCCAACCTTAACATCGGTGCGGTCAAACGGCTCGCGCATGCGCTGCAGGAACATAGGAGCATACTGGATGTCGGGATTCTGCACAATGAGATAATCGCTCGTGCACTCCTCAAACATGCGGTTATGCCCGCGCGACGTGCCGGTATTCTCGTTAAAATAGATATATTTATACTCAAACCACGGCGCATACTTGGCGGTGATGGCGGCCACTTCATCTTTTGTAAATGACGGAGAAGGGCTCGCATCGCCGTGCACCATGGTTACCCGGTTAAAATATGCACCGCACTCGCGGTCAACTCGTACGGTATTCGCAAGGCTGTCGAGCGCACGCATGAGGGACTCATGGTCCATCTTGTATAAGACCGTTTGAATTTGCAATGACTCGTTGTGCATGACCGCTCCCCTAAATTGCGTTCATAAGGTTTACCAGTTGCTTGCCATAGGTGCCGCTTGTGGCCCAGTAATTGGAAAGTGTCTCCACATAGGGCGAGCGTCCGCGCACAATATACTCAAACCTTGGATCGATGCAGGCATTTACGAGGTCTTCATTATTCGCGTAGGCCTTGAGGTGCTGAACCGTTGCCCTGATGCCCAGACGTACGTTGGTAAACGAGTTGCCCTTGGCGCCGTTACCGGTAGCGCCAATACCCGAGAAGTTGCACTGGCTTATATCAACGTCTCCGCCAAACCCAAGGTAACCGGTCTCTACCATAATCTGAGAGTACACAACCGCCGGGTTAATTCCCTCGGCCGTAGCTTCGTCGTAAAGAATCTTGCAGAAATCGTCTATGGTTGCAGCGCCTTTGTCTTTATAAACTGAGGCCGGATACGTGCGGTTTGAATTCTTATAGTGCTGGGCCAGTTGCTCAGCCGTAGCGGTTGGCGCAGAGGCAATGGGAGTTGTGCCAAAATAATATGAGGCCTTACCCATTTGTTTGGGCTCTTTGTTGCCCACATTTGCCCAGAGTTCCACCGAGATGTCGCCTGAAGCTTCACTCACAGGGATAGAAGCTTGCCAGGTATTTGAGTCAGACTGTTGAGCGCCTACCCAATACGTGCCCCTTGAGCTCACAACTTGATAAGCAACGCTCCATGCTTTAGAAGGTGTGCCGCCCTCTCCTTCTATGATGAGGGCTGCCGCCGCGCTGTCATAGCGCACGGTAACATTTGCATTCGCTGTAAAATCAGGGATTGTTGTAGTACCGCTTGCGATTTTTGTTGTCTGAGAGCCAAAGGTCGCCCATACTTCTATGACGCAAGGACCGGAATCATGGTTAAGGGCACTTATGCCGCAGGTCCAAGAACCGTCTGATTGCTTCTGAGGCTGATACCACAGAGTATCGCCGGACTGACCGGTGATTGCATATGCAATATTCTGTGCCTGATCTACCTTGGAACCGGACGCTCTCACCGTGAGCGTATAAGAAGATGCGGTCCAGGAAGCTCCTACGTTCACGTCTCCGGTGATTTCATTTGCCTCAAACGTCAGGTTGCCTGATGCTGTGCCCAGCTCAACGCCGGCCCAATTGGAGTCACATACATAGAAGAGGACGTTGTATGTGCCTGATGCACTGCCAAAATTATTGGGCGAGAAGGACGCCTCGTACGTACCGGCTGACGTCTCGGTCGTTTTACACCAGCGCTCGGTGCCGTTTGGACCGGTCACGCCAATGGATATAAAGGTTATGCCCGAGGGGTTCACCACTTCTTGTGCCTTTACCACAATCATCCCGGATTCGCTGTCATACGAAATTGAACCCTTGACACTCGGATCAGGAACAATTACGGTGGTTGATTCTATCATTGATACCGTTCCGTTGATCTCTGCCCAGGTGTTAACCGTAACGGTGCCGCTGCCCAATGATGAGGCGAGTATATTGTAATACCAGGTGCCGTCTGATTTTTGGGACGGCTGGAGCCAACGCGGAGAAGAACCTGCTTGTTTTGTGCCCGTGACCTCGTAAGCAACAACGGTTGCCTCGGCATACTTACCTCCGCTTGACGAAACCCTCACCCACATTGCGTCATCAGAAACCGTAGCCGTGAGTTTTTGCTGCTGCGGCTGGGGCTCCGGGTCGGGGGTGGTTGACGAACTCTCGCCAAGACTTGTGATAGTAGAACCTATGCGCACTTTCTTCTCGGTCATGTTGCCCCAAGCCTCAACAATACACTTGCCCGACGCAAGATCCGAGGCATCAACAGTTGCAGTCCAGGAGCCATCATCCTGCTTTTTGGGCTCGTACCACACAGTTTTGCCATCTGAGCCGGTCACGGCAAACGCCATATTCAGAGCATCGTTAACCGAGTAATCAGACGTCGCGCCAAGCGTGCGGAGTGTGAGCGTATTTGTAGCTTCGTCATAAGTCGCGTCGAGCCTGAAGGCTACAGCGGTTGCTGTTGTGGTTTGCGAAACACTTGATGCGCTTGATTTTACGACGTTAATAACATCTTTAAAGAATATATGCCCGGCCCAGTCTGCATCGCATACCCACGTCTGAATGGTGTAATTGCCCACTCTGTTGCCAAAGTCAGCGGTATTGACCGTGACGCTCCAGGTGCCGTTACCTTTGTCTTCAAGCGCATACCAATGCTCGGTTGTGCCGTCGGGACCAACCAAGCCGCACGAAACCGCCTGAACACCGTTTGTACAGGTGACTTTATCTGCAGTAATAGTAAACTCACCGCTTGAATTGGCGGTGCTCACCGTCACAAGGCCGCTCTGGGCTGTTGTCTTGGAGTCATTCTTAGTCTTGGACAGGCCAAAATAGTTTGCAATACCCTCAGCATCTGCCACACCAAGCGACTTTAAACCTTCCTCGGTGCTCAGCCAGTTGGTGTAATCAAGCGCATCACTCAGGAAACAATGCTCAACAATAACACCGGGGATACCGTTTGCTTTACTGTTTCGCAAGAGATTATAGTAATCGAGGCCATTACTGAACGAGCCATTTTCTCTGATTCCGCCGTCGTCAATACCAAGGGCTACAAGCTTATTGAGAATATCCTGAGCAAGCTCGGCCGATGTATCCTGAATTACACTGTTGGTGTTGCGGTTGGGATAGTAAACCTGAGCTCCGCGGTAACCCTCATCATAGCTGTTGAGATGGATGCTTACAAAGACGTCGGCACCGGCTTCTTTGGCGCCTTCTACACGCAAACGCAGCTCGTCCATCTCGGTCACATCGGGATAGGTTGATTCTGCGGTGGTGCGGGTCATGTAGACGGTGACACCCTTGTATTTCTCGAGCTCAGCCTTGCAATATTGAGCAATCTTGATGGTAAGTTCGTGTTCATCTACACCAAAATGGGTCGCGCCGGACGAGAAACTCGTAGAGTGACCGGGGTCAAGCGCGATCACAATATTGCGCGGCGCCTCAACGGAGGACTCAGGAGAACCGGGGGTTTCGCCGTTTTCAAAACCGTAGTACTGACCCTCTGATGTGGCAACAGGCACCGTAGCATCAGAGGCATCGAGGGCGGCTTCCATGCTGCCAACGGCTACGGCAGAACCGTAGGTATCCATGGCGTAGAAGGTGTTATTTGGCTCGAGATAAGCAAGGTCCTGCGGATCCTCGACCGTAAAGCCGTAGTAGAACGACGGATCATTCTCAAGCGCGACGGTAAATGTGCGGCCGTCCAGAAGGGTTAAGGTAATGTTTGCGAGAGCTACACTGCCCGAACCAAACTGCGAGGTGTCAACACTAAAACGCATGGCGTTGTCAATGACATAGGCGTCGAGCGTCACCGTGGCATAACCCGGAGTAACACAGGTGAGCTGGGCGGTTTGCACCAATACATCAGGAGCCGACATAATAAAGACGATGTCATTTGTGTCGCCGAGAGAAATGGATTCATAATTAATGTATACAACCGAGAAGAGATCAAGCGCCGTAGCGCTGATGGGCCCGGCTTGCTGCTCTGCCGGGGCCGGATCCTGTGCAGCCAGCTGCCCGGCTGTTTGCTCAAATGTGGCAAGAAGCTCTTGGGCTTCTGCGGCTTGCTGGGGATCAGCTTCAGGCATGAGCCCATCTGTGGGGACGGGATCCTGAGCCGGATCCTCGGTATCCTGGGCAGGGTCTTCCGGGGCAGGCTCGGGGTCAGACTCAGACTCTTGCTCAGATGCAGGCTCGGGTTCTTGTTCCGGCTCCTGCTCCGGCTCAGGAGCAGGCTCTTCTGAATCTTCCTCGGTAGCCTGGGTATCTGCGGGTTTCTCGGCAGGCTGAACGTCATCAGCCGGCTCTTGAGCCTCGTTTTCTGCAGACTCTGCCGGGTCAGCATCAGAATTCTCAACTGAATTCTCTATAGCAGAATCCTCTATAGCAAAGTCCTGCGTGGCAGATACTTCTTCTGAAACCGGGTTATTGGAATCCAAAACAGACTCGGCAGCTTCCTGAGAATCTTCGGCGGCCTCTTCAACGGGCGACGAGTACGCTTCCTGGGAAGGGCCGCTGTCATCTGCAAGCGCCGTCATGCCTATTAAAGGCGCTGACACCGCAATTGACACGCCAAGCATAGAAGACGTTATGAGTTTTGGAATATCATAGCGAGACATACAAACTCCTTGGATACCTCATCAAAACCACAAATACTAAATATTACTATCATATAAGGGAACTATTATATGACATCGAGAACGGATTTCTGTTGATGGGGTATGTAGCACACGTTCATCATATGAGGAGAATAACAGGAGTGTGCCAATGGATACACCTTTAGCTTCGATAATTATCCCAGTTTATAATAAAGAAACTCAGTTGAGCGCTTGTCTTACGAGCTGCGTTGAGCAGAGTTTGCAGAATCTTGAGATTATATGTGTAGATGACGGGTCCTCTGATTCGAGCCCGCAGATTCTTGCGGACTTTGCGCAAAAGGATGCGCGGATTCGTGTGATCTCGCAAAAGAACCAGGGAGCTGCTGCAGCCCGCAATACCGGCATCAAAAATGCATGCGGTACTTATCTTGCCTTTATGGATGCAGACGACAGCTATCCTTCTGTACAGGCGCTTGAACACCTTGTCAATGCTGCTCAGAAACACCGGGTGCAAATAGCCGGCGGCTCAATGCTCATTGTAACCGCAGAAGGCACTTCTGATAATTCGCTCCATGGCAAAGAGCTTGACGGATTCAGCAAAGACGGGCTTATGGCCTATGCTGACTGGCAGTATGACTACGGGTTCTACCGGTTCATTTTTGAGCGAGAGCTTATTCTCGCCAACAATATCTCATTCCCGGCGCTCTGCCAGTTTGAGGACCCGCCGTTTTTGGTGAGAGCAATGATAGCCGCGGGCAGCTTCTATGCGCTTAAAGAGCCGGTTTATCTTTATGCCTATGAGGATACCGATAAATCTCTTTGGAACGCGCGCGCACTTCTCGACCGCATAACGGGTCTGAGGCAGGTGCTTGAGCTCGCGAGCAAAAACCGCTTGGCAAAACTCTACTGCCATGTCCTCCACCAGCTCGATTATGAAGCGCCTGAGGCATATAGGAAGCATATTCTCGATGCAAGCATTATGCACGCTCTTTTGTGTGCCGGCGGGAACCTTGATATCAAACTCGCACAGGAAGCCGAGCCTGATCTCCCTGATGACTATGTCATTGGCCCAATTGACCGCATGCAACATGATGTATACAACTACGACTGCGTCCTCAACTCAGTCTCCTTCAAAGTTGGCCGGGCCATAACCTCTCCCCTCCGCAAACTCCGCGACCTGCGAGGGGCATAGGGAGAACAAAGGAACCGCCCCCCGTTCTCTCCCGTTCTCCGTTCT
>JAFWFL010000106.1 GCA_017515595.1 Coriobacteriales bacterium | reverse complement strand
CGCCGGTATTGATGCCGGTGAGGACCCGTTTGGCCGCACAACCGGTTTGGTAAAGCTCGAAACCGCTCCTTGGTATGCGATCCCTGTTGCCCCCGGTATCCATCACTGCATGGGCGGTATCTTTGTTGACGCTGATGCCCAAGCTCTTACCATCAAGCGCGAGAAGGTCCCCGGACTTTTCGCAGCAGGTGAAGTAACCGGCGGCATCCACGGTGCCAACCGCCTTGGCGGCAACGCCGTATGCGACATCGTTGTCAACGGTATCAAAGCTGGCCAGCGCGCAGTTGCATCCCTTGCGTAAGAGAATAAAAGCTTCTGTATCTTTACCAAGTAATTTGATGTAAGCAATGCCCCCCGCCATAAGTATCTGTCTCTGCGATACCTATGGCGGGGGTTTCTCGGCATCGCTTTATTCTTAACCTTGGAGAAAGCATAGATATATCCAAGGTTAAGAATAAAACCTTGGATATATTACTATAATATCCAAGGTTATGAGAAGGCAGGAGCTGTATATGGGTTATTATGAGCACGCGCATTGGTTAACAGATGGCTGGGGTGCTACAAGAGCTGATTCACGTAGCGGGGAATATCATCCTTATGTGCCTGATCTGCTTGCCAATCTTGAGATAAGCTTAAGTGCAAGTACGGCATTAGCTATTTCCAAAGCTGAGACGGCAATCAGAAATCTTGATATATCTGCTCAATACCTTGTCAATACCGAGCCTTTAGCACGGCTGATAATGCGGTCAGAAGCAATAGCATCTTCACGTATTGAGGGGCTTGAGGTACCGGTACGCAAGCTTTTGGAATTCGAAGAACTTGAGGTACTTGGCGTATCGCATAGGCTTGACAGTACAGAAGCCGCTGTACTTGCGAATATTACGTCAATGCAGGACGCTATCAGAAAAGCCAATCAAATCCCTGCGCTTACTCTGGAAGAAATCTGTTTAATTAACAGGAAGCTTCTCGAAAAAACAGACTTAGCTGAATGGGGTGGGGTAATAAGAAACCAGCAAAACTGGATAGGGGGCAGTAGTACCAGTCCTCTCGATGCAGCTTATGTACCGCCGCGTCCGGATTTAGTAGAACCATATATGCAGGATCTGGTAACATTCTGTAATAAGTCAGAATTGCCTGCTATCGCAAAAGCTGCAATAGCCCATGCACAGATTGAAACAATCCATCCTTTTATAGACGGAAACGGCCGCACCGGCAGGACACTTATTCATATAATCATGCGAAAAGACGGCTTGACAAATCGCATCATACCGCCGGTTTCGCTTATTATCGCGACCCACAAACGTGAGTATATAGAGCAATTGTCTCTTTACAGGATTAATAATGAAGAATCTGATCTATCGGGCAACGAGGCAATAAACCGTTGGATCTCTTTCTTTTGCGATGCTTGTATTCAGGCTTGTGACCGTGCTCAGCAATTTGAATATGTTTTAGAGAGTATTCGCTCCTCTTGGTTGGAAAGAGGGCCTGTGCGCAAGAGCTCTGCTTTTGAGCTTTTGGCAAATGTCTTGCCCGGTAATCCGGTAATAAGCATCTCTTCTGCTGCACGGCTAATTAACAGAAGCGAAGAAGCGGCACGCCTTGCTGTACATACCATGTGCGAACGGGAGATTCTTAAGCAAAATGCCCGTAACAAAAAGAGCAATTTATATGTTGCCCAAGAAATAATCTCAGCATTTACTGCATATGAACGCGCACTTGCAACTCCTGGTTTTGATACCTCTCAGCAAAAACCCGCCCGTCCTTCTCCGCAACGAATTTGATAATGTGTGTACAGGAGGACAGCAATAGACCGGATCACGAGGTTGTTCCCATGAAAATGCATTTCAAGAGATTTATTCATAATTTGGATGTGGATGAGGTAAAGTTAAGGTACCTTGGCTTTACGTTTTTCTGGCTTTGGATGTCTCTCTTTATGCGTGGGCCTTACTACCTGTCTCCCATAGTAAACAGTATACCTTCACATAATGCACCTACCTTTGCTCCGCTTGGTATACTGACTATAGTATCTGCGCTGACGATGCTTTGGTTTGGCACGCGGGTGAGCATTACATCACCTTTTTGCAGCCACCGGAAGTATAGAGTATCTGCTTGTCTCTGTGTGGTAGTTGGGACGCTTCTTTTTGCTCTGGGTGCGAGCATCGAAAACACCGGATATATTTATTCAGCTACTGGCTCTGCTGTAGCGGGTATTGGGACAGCATGTATCATGATTATGTGGGGTGAATTCTTTGGGTCTGTGGGGGTTAAGCGCGCATCGGTTTATATTTGTCTGTGTATGATCATATCTGCTGTATTGTTTGTATTTGCTGATCTTTGCGTGCCCATTGTCCATCTTATAACTGCGGTGGCTTCTCCTTTGTTTTCTATGATTCTTATGAGGCTGGCTGCTCCTGATGTTGTTGTCTGGAGGGACACCGGGAATATTATGACCCAGCCAATAGTAAAAAAATGTAACCCATTGCCCCGCAAGCTTTTGCTATGCTCGGGATTATATGGGGCAATCTCTGGGCTGGTTTTTGGTTCCACGCTTATTTTTGGGAAAGCGACAAACTCGCCTTCAGGGTTAATAGAGGCGCTCACGAGCGTTATAGTTTCTGTACTTCTTTTACTTGGCATTGTCATCTTTAACAATAAGATCGAACAAGGGCTAACTTATCGGCCAACTATATTTGTAATGGCTGTGGGCTGTATTTTACTGCCGTTCTCAGGCGAATATGACGGGAGGATTGCCAATGCGATAGTCAGCGGCGGTTACATGGTGTTTTATGCGTTAACCTGGATGATTTATTCCGACATAGCATATCGTCGCGAGATTGCAGGTCATATGGTGTTTTCATGGGGCCGTATTGCAGGAGCAATTGGGTATGCGGTTGGCATGGCAATCAGTGCTTCCTGTGCGGCAATTTTGGGATTTGATGTCTTCACCTCTCATTTTGTTGCGCTTCTTACGATGTCCATACTTGTTCTGACTGCGCTTTTTGTTCTGGATGAGAAGGACTCTCTTCGTGGTTGGGGACTCTTGCCACAAGAAGAACAGGGACATCCTGCTCAGGAAGGGCCGAGGGATATTTCTGTGGTAGATCCGCCATCAGTTCAAGATAAGTTTGCTAATTACGGCCTGACCAATCGGGAATACGAAATACTTGGGCTGCTTTTAAAAGGGAGAAGCCTTAATCGCATCAGTGAAGATTTGGGTATCGCTTACAACACCGTCAACACGCACGTAGCTAACATTTATACCAAATGCGGCGTTCATTCCCGTCAAGAACTGATAGATTTGTGGGTGTAATGAGTCGTAAGGATTGTTTCTATGGCTTTACGCGGCAGTCAGGCAAGAACGTAAAATGCCGTAGTATGTCAATTATTAGCAGGCTACTAAGGCGGCGATTATTATTCTGTATGGCATTACCTGGGAAAATGAAATCTCATATGTTTTATACCATGCTTTTTATCTCCGCATAGTTACAATGTAAAACGTCTTTTGGCCACAGTCCGGGCTGATGTTTTGAAGTATCTAAAAGCGTAAATGCAATAGTATGCACAAATCAGCTGCTTATCTCTGCATTTATTAACTCTGCCCGGCTGTACAAGTAAAGAAGGAGAAAAAATGTTTTCATCAATTTCCAGGAGAAACCTTATTGCCGGGGCAAGCGCTTGCGCGGTAGCAGCTACAACCGCAGCACTTGCGCATGCAGAAGAGACCGCGGTATGGGATATGGAAGCCGACCTCGTAGTAATTGGCTCAGGAGGAGGACTTGCCGGTGCGATCACAGCGGCTGAGCTTGGCCTTGATGTCTTAGTGCTCGAAAAGCTTGATATTTTAGGTGGGTCGTGTGCATTGCACAGCGGTGTTGTTTCCTGCGGTGGCGGAACGAGTTTGCAGCGCGAAGCCGGGCTTGAGGATACGCCCGAGCAATATCGCGATTTTTTGCTTGCTTGCGCAAAAGGCCAGGCAAACCCTGCGTTGGTTGAAGCCCTTGCCAACGAAATCCCGCAAAATTTTGAGTGGTTACGCAGTCTCGGTGTCCCCTTTACCACAGAGTGGCTGTATTATACTGGTCCTGAGCAGGAACCTTATTGTACCGCAGTAACCCCAGCCATTATGCATGGCGCCCAGTGCCCGCCCGATGAGGCTCATCGCACAACCGGCATTGTTATTCACTCATTTGTTATCGCTGAAGCCGAGGCAAAAGGTGTTCAGATCATCACTGCAGCAACCGGAAAGCACCTGATTACAAATTCTGCAGGCGATGTAATTGGTATTAAAGCCGAGATTGCAGGTGAGCCCAAGAACATCAAAGCACGCAAAGGTGTTATTCTCAACTGTGGCGGTATGTGCAACAATCCTCAGATGCTCGCCCAGTATATGCGCTACGGCGGTATCCGTTATGCAGCAGGAACCAAGGGTGCGACGGGAGACGGCATCAAGATGGGTCAGGAGATTGGTGCTGATCTCGTTAATATGCACGAGTCGCTGTCATCACCCAACTGTGCAATAACATTGGGGACAACCACCCGCGGCAAAGAGCGTCCGGCATACCCAACCATTCTGGTCAACAAATTTGGCCAGCGCTTTGTTAATGAGGATTATCACTCGGACACCGTAGGTAAGTTGATGTACGGGCAGGAAGACTGTGCCGGCTTCCAGATTTTTGACTCGGCATCAATTGATGCCTGCAACGCTGCATTCCGTGATGCGGTTGTTGAAGCAGACACCATTGAAGAACTTGCTCAGGCTCTTGGTATTAAGGTTGATGGCCTTGTCAAAACGGTCAACGAGTGGAATGAAGGAGCCCGCAACGGCGAGGATCCTGCTTTTGGCAAGACGGGCGCAACTGTCGCTCCGCTTGAGAACCCGCCTTTCTATGGTCTCCAGGTTTGGGCATATGCCATTGTTGCCCATTTTGGAGGTCTTAAGGTTGACGAGAACTGCAACGTCATCCGTGTTGACGGTTCTCCTATTAATCGGCTCTATGCTTGTGGTATTGATGCCGGTGGCTGGATGGGCCGTTACTATCCGGGTAGCGGAACTTCAGTAGGTGGTTCATACTCAATGGCCCGCATTGCTGCACGCAACATCGCCGCGCTCGAGAATTGGGAGTAATCCCAAAGGAAGTTAACCCTTATATCGAGGTGCGTATATAAGGGAAAGTTAGTATTACAAAAAAACTGCCGGGAAGGGCTGCGATTGTTGCACGTCCTTCCCGGCAAGTAAGACGCTCCAAAAGGGCTTCTTCAAGCAGCTCTTCATCAGATATTTCTTGAGTTGTAGTTCCTTTTATGTGTGCCTTTGAGCAAAACTCGGGGTACAGATTCCAACCTTTTTGGTCAGTTCAGAAACATGCGGACTGACCCGCTTTTGTTGTTGAGAAGGAACCGTCCCCCCCGTTCTTAAATATCTGTTCGACAGCATTTACCTTGATTGCCCGGCGACAAATTCGATGAGTTCAGCGCGGCTGTGAAGGCCGAGCTTTTGGTAGACAGCGTGTGTGTGCGACTTTACCGTTGAATTGGTAACAACAAGAGTGTCTTCTATTTGTTTGGCGGTCTGCCCCTGGGCGAGAAGGACGAGCACTTCTTCTTCGCGGCGAGTCAGGCCATATTCATAAGCGATTCGTGAACACCGTTCAAAAAGATGCTCGGGTGTCTCGGCATCGCCTTGCTGATCATGTGCGGCTTCGAGCAGGGCTGTGTCTTCGCCAAGTGACGGATCTACACCCCAAACAATTTCGCCTTCCTGTTTACGTGTGAGAATAACATAGCAGATGCAGAGTGCGAGGCCCATTGCCGCAACAGCCAGCGTAAAACTGTCACCCTCAAGACCGGCCCTGAACGCAAGCAACGCTCCGGTTAGACTTGCGAGACTTGCGGCAGCTTGGGCAAAGCCAAAGAGCCTGAGCGCGCTCACGCCATATCTGTATGCGATATTACAGAGTACAACCCCCATAAAGACCGAGAAAAGCGCTGCTCCTGCGTGTGTGCTGAGTGTTGCTGCAATGCCCCAGACATCCGGGTTTAGTAACAATCCAAATAAACCGGCAAGCGTAAGCGGAAACGCTACACCGCACAAAGGCCAGATTCCAAATCTCATACTGCCCAGGCGGAGCGCAAAGAAGAGCATAACAAGACAGACAACTACGCCAACTGTTGCCCAAAGGCGGTCTTTTGTGGGGAGTACATCACGGGCAAACACATTTGCAAGTGTAAATACAGCCATCAAAACAACAGCCATAACCGGAAACCTTTGTGCCTGAGTTTCGTTGTTTTCATGCAAATGAGAGGTGGAATCTATTTGTTTATAAGCATATACCAGCAAGTATGCCGAGATTACCGGCATAACGGCGAGAATAATCAGCATGGGGACCGAAACACCTACAAGGTTTAATGCCATGGTGAAAATTGCGGCTAATACATTTGCCATAAGGTAGTTGATCATAACCAGGCGCATGGGATGTTTTGCATAGAACTCTATCCAGCTGAGCCAAAACGCGCTGAGAGCAACCGACCGTATAAATGCAGAAATAATACGTACACCCAACTGATCAAGTGTAATAATATCGGTAATTGTCATGATCTGAAGTGCAACCTGCATAACGCAAAGAGCTGCAAATATCAAAATGAGCGGTATTCTGGCAACAAGAGATCCTATTTTTCCGGCAGTTAAAGCAATGAATATAAAGGTTGCGACTTCGAGCAGGCGTACGGCAACCAAGAAGCCGGCGCCGGTATCAATGTCTTTTATCGGAATACTGGCGCTTACCAGACTAAGTGTATCCATAAACGAAAGCAGCAAAGCAAACCCAAGCGCCATGGGCCAGGAGATTCGGGACAAATATGATGAAGCTGTACGCGTTTCTGCCATGGACAGGCTCCTTTTGGTGCAAAAAACTCGTCAACCCTCACTTACCTGCAAAAACAATTGCAAGTACAAGATTTTTAGTACTCGGGTTGACACGGATTTCGAACCTTCTCAACCCTTCACATTTGTAAAAAGTAGTGTATCACTTATATCTGTCATTAGGAGGCGTGCCCATAGGAAGCACCAAGATACTGCTCCGAAGCTCCAAAGGGCTTAATGGATGTATGTATTGGTTTTGGTTGCGTACAAATCAGCATGTCTCCGTAAACGCACGGTGTTATTGAGAAAGGGTAATGATATGTCAAATATCGATCGCAGGGATTTTGTAAAGGGTTCCGTAGCTGTTCTTGGTGCCGCAGCTATCTCGGGCAGTGCAGTTTCTGCTCTCGCAGATGCATCTTCCTACACAGCAGGTACTTATACCGCAACCGGTAAAGGCGTTGGTTATGTGACGGTAACGCTTGATATTGATGCAGCCGGTACCATTTCTGCCGCTACTGTTGATGTATCCGGCGAAACCCCCTGGGTTGGCGGAGTTTTGGGCGAAACACTGGCCGCTGCGCTTGTTGAGCATAACGACGGAACTGTTGACGTAATCGCTGGTGCAACCATTACCTGCGATGGCGCCATGGCCGCTGCTGCACGCTGCCTGGCTCTTGCAAAGGGCGAAGAGCCTGCACCTGAAGTTGACACCTGGGATACCGCAACCGAGGAAGTTTGGCTTGGTGCCGAACCCGTCATTGACGAGGCCGCAATTACCGAGACCTGGGATACCGACATTCTCATTGTTGGTGCCGGTAACGGTGGTATGGCTGCTGCTGCTTATGCCGCAAAGGCAGGCCTTAACTTCCGTGTTATTGAAGTTGGCAGCTGTGTTCAGCATAACCGCAACTGGTACGGCGTTGTTGACGGTGCTGCTGCCAAGGCTGCAGGTTGTGAACCGGTTGACCGCCGCAAGCTTCTCTCCGAGCTGAGCCGTTACGCAAGCGGTAAGTGCGACCAGCGTGTTATTCGCACCTGGATTAACGAGAGCGCTGCAATGCATGACTTCATTTCCGGTATTATGGAAGCAGAGCCTTACAACTTCCCGGTGAACTTTACAAGCGGCGTAGCTGCTTATTGGCCCGAGAACTGCGCTGAGGAGAACACTGTTTACTTCTTCCCGGAGCAGGAGACATTCTATTTCTCCAACCCCAACCGTACCCAGGTATTTGAGCAGGTTATCAACGAGCTTGGTTACAGCGTTGACTTCTATACTACCATTGTTAAGCTCGAGAAGGACGGCGACCGTGTAGTTGGCGCTATTGCCCAGAATACTCAGGACGGCCATTTCATCCGTATTAATACCGCAGCCGGTGTTTTGCTTGCTGCCGGCGGATATGCTGCCAACCCCAACATGGTGGAGCATCTTGACCCGCTGTCTGCCAGCACTGTTACCTGCTACAACCTGAGCCCGCGCTGCCGTGGCATGGGCATCCGCGCCGGTTTGTGGGCAGGCGCAAAGCTCCAGGTTGAGCCGGCCTCTATGCTCTTTGACCGTGGTCTGGTAGCCCCCGGTGTTGACGCCGGTTATGCCGAGAACCCCGCAGCATTCTGGGGCAAAGAGTTCCCCGGAACCATGACCCAGTTCTTCCCGGGTACTCAGCCCTTCCTCAAGGTCAACCGTCGAGGCGAGCGCTTCTTTAACGAGTCAACCCTCTATGATAACGCAAGCTATGCTTCTGCAAACCAGCCCGGCCATGTTTATGCACAAATCTGCGACGCCAACGCCAATGAGGATGTAGACCGCTTCCACACCATTGGCTGCTCGGCCGGTGTACAGAACGGCCGCTTCCTTCCTTCTCTTGAGCAGCAGGTTGAGAAGGGTCTTGTTATGAAAGCCGATACCATCGAAGAGCTTGCTGATATGCTCGGTTTTGAGGGCGAAGCCAAGGAGACCTTCCTCGCAACCGTTGCACGCTACAACGAGCTTGTAGACGCCGGTTATGATGAGGACTTTGGCAAGCCAAGCTGCCGACTCTCCGCCATCCGCGAAGCTCCGTTCTATGGTTACTGGCTGGGTTCTTCGCTTCTCTGCACCATGCAGGGCATCATCATTAACGAGAACTCCCAGGTTATGACTCCTGCAGCCGAGCCTATTCCCGGACTGTATGCGGCAGGCAACAACGCCGGCGGTTTCTTTGTTAACAACTATCCGTGCGTTCTCCCCGGCACCCGCTGCGGCTCAGCAATGTGCCAGGCCATTAAAGCCATCAAGCAAATGGGCGGCCTCGAGTAAACAAGCGCAATCAGCTTTTCTTGAGTTGTAAATAGATATGCCGAGAAGGACTGCGATGCTTGCGGGTCCTTCTCGGCAAAATGGTTATTATTGTAAATCCAACATTAATACTTAAAGCGCTGCAACAATCTGGCCGCAGACATAGCCGTTGGTCATGGCCATGCCTATGGAGTTGCCGGCGAGAATGCCGGGGTAGGTAAGGCTAAAGCGCTGGCCGCAGCAGTTGCCAATGGCGTAGAGGCCGGGGATGCCGTTATCATTGTCGTCGAGAACGTTAAAGGTGGCATCGGTTACAAGGCCGCCCAGGGTAATGGCGCTTCCGCCCTGAGTTGAGGTGTCGCTAACGCTGCCGTAATAGGGAGCTTCAATGGGGAGGAGGAACCGGGCGTCTTTGCCGTAATCCGAGTCTATGCCGGCTGCGACAATCTCGTTATAGTGCTCAACACTCTTGACAAAATTCTCAACAGCTTCGCCCTCGTAACCCATATAAGTTGCAAGCTCCTCAAGGGTATTTGCGCCGTAAACCGGGGTTTGGCCCATGTCAGCGCGCTCGGTAAGGCAGCCGTGACGTACCACGTAGCCGTTGGCTCCGGCTTCAAGAACCTTCTCCATGTCCTCGGTCCACTGGGCAACATAGGTTTCCTGGCCAAAGTCGGTGCCGCCATGGTTGGTGCCGCTGCGGGCAACAACTTCACGCCAGTTGGCGCCAAAGACGTTGCAGTAGAGGCCTTTGGGCTGGCGGTTAATCATGTTGCCCATGGCGTTAAAGTCTGCTTCGTTCATAAAGCGTTTACCGTTACGGTTGAGGACAAGTGTAGGTGCGAAGCCAAAGGGGCCGGGAGCACTTACGTTGGCCAGCGATGCCATAGGGCCTGCCTCCATACGGCCGCCTGCCCAGCAACCCATGCGATGGCCAATGCCGGAGTCACGCCCGCTTGTGGGGATGGTGTCGCCGGCATATGCCTTAATGCCGTTTTTAGCCTGGAGCTCGCGGTTTTCGTTATAGAATTCACGCATCATCGGGGCGTTGTTTTGGAATGCACCGCAAGCAATAACTACTGCCTTTGAAGCGTTAAACTGGACGTATTGGTCATCATCGTTCTTGGCAATAACGCCGGTAACCGCTCCGGTCTCGTCCTGGACCAGGACCTCGCCCCAAAGGTCATAATGCCATTCCGCACCATTTTCCTGGGCAAATTCACGACAGCAATCCTCAAGGCGGCCAATGGTGGAATAAGCACCCACGCCCTCGGCAATCTCGTCAAGAATCTCACTGCGCATGCAGAAGGTGCCTACATAGGTCTTAAAATTACCCATGTCGCATGGCTGGGACTTATCTGTCCAGTAGGCTGTGTCGGGCTGTTGAACATTCATGTTGGTAAGGGCGTCAGGGTCACGCTCGGCTACCAGGGCAAGAGCATCATCAATCATTGCGCCGGAATTGCGGATATAAGTGAGTACCAGATCTGGATTGGGGCGGTAACCGCCGGTGCGCTCCCACTGAGCAAGAATGTCCTGCTCGTCATAGGGGCCGTAGCCCATGTTAATAACATACTGAGAGTTAAAGGTGCCAATATCCTCGCCGTAGAACATAAAGAAGTCCTGGGATTGCCAGTCAATAACCGCAACCTTTGCCCCGGCCTTTGCAGCTTCTTTTGCACACTGTGTGCCACTGTGTCCGCCGCCAACAACCACAACGTCATAGTCATAGGTTTCGACAATCTGGTCAGCCGGAATCTCGGGCTTCTGAGGCAGCCATTCATAAAGTTCGCGAGCGCTCGCAAGGGGTTCTCCACCCATAGGGCCGCGCGGGGCCTCTTCTTCTGCCGGAGCATCAGCAAGTGCAACGCCTGTACTCATAAGGGCAGTAGCGCTCATAGCAGCACCTGCTGCAGTAACAAACGTACGACGATCCATAGCCATTCCTTAACTTCCTTTCTAGTTATATTATTGAGTCAGAATCACATCAGAATCGATTCCTCTGTGAGAACCCGTGTGTCTCACGTTAAGAAAAAGTATGCCTATTGAAGCAAATCTTGGGTATCGCTGAACCTGAGTAATTCCGGATCTCTCTGTAACTGAAAGTGATGCATTTTACTTATCAATGCCTCTGAACTGCACGTATGTCAGAGGCATATGGAGACCTATCTCTATTACTAATGGTTTTCCTTTATAGGTTACAGGAATCTGCTACCTGTTATTGTACACAGAGATCACTTCGCGGGGGGTCTTTGGTGCAAAAGAGGCCATGGCATTGGATGTCCCGGGGTGTTGTCGGGGAGAGCCTGAGTGTTTGGGAAGGGGCTTCCTTCTCCGCAACGAATTTGAAAAATTGCGTTTATGAGAGTACTTATTCTGATTCACTTCGCTCAAATACAACCGGACTGTTTTTGTCTAGCTTCTCAAGCATCTTTAGTTTTGCCTTGTTGATTGGTAGGTCAACAACGCAGATACCCGCTGCTTTTCCCAGAGCAATAGAACCCAGTACGGGTATTATGGTATATGAGAACGTTTGAGATTGTTGTACGAGAATTATGCCCAGAATAATGAAGAGTGAAGCTAGTATAAGCATACCTATCAGCATATGAGTGAGTGTTTTTGCTTCCTGATGGTATAATGATCTTTCGTCCTGTGCCCATTTTACAACAGCTGACCGGAATTTGTCTTCGTCTATGGCAGAATGGGAAATTACCGTCAGTCTGATGTTGTTCCTATATCCCGCGATTTCTATTTTTGATTTGATATAGTTTTTTATTCCCTGGTCGAATTCGATCTCAGGACTAAGCGGTGTATATAAACGGTCTTCGTCATTTACTACCAGCTTAATATCATTAACGCCTTCCAGGGTCATAATCATATTCCTTCATGTGTCTGGCGTGGTAATCTTGCTTAGTCTGTTATTTGCTGTTGCGCTATAACAGATCAGTCTTGCTGCCATTTGATAGATCAGTAATTACCAGTGTTGGCTTATTGGTTAAAACATCGTAGTCAAAGTTTAAAGAATAGCCGCACGGGTCTGAACCGGACAAGAATGAAAGTATATTGGTATAAGAGAATCCCTCGTTTGTCTTTAAATTAAGCTGATAAGAGTATGAATCTTCGCTGATGTCAGAAGGCATTAAGCCTTCATCAGCAGCAGAAAGTAATGCTAAAAGAGAGCTTGAGGTTAAGATGTTTTCAAAAACCCCGTTTACTATCATCGTATAATTATTAACCTCATCTGTTTCAAAATGAAGTGCATGGCTGCCATTAACTCCCTGACTGTAGATTTCGAGATCGTTATCAAAGGTTACAGTCTTATCAGGTCTTATTCTCAGTTCATAACTGTAATTACCATTACTGAGGGGTATGTTATTACCAAATATTATGTATTCGCCAGACTCAGTTTGCTGTATGTTTATGGGTTTGTGAGTCTCTGAGGGGAGATCTTCAGATTCTGTCTCCGTTGCAGACAGTGTTGATTCTTCTGCCAGCAACAATATATTGATATTGTTGCTGGCTAGTTGTTTTTCTGAATCCGAACTTATGCCGGGCTCTGTGAACATGCCTGTCTGAAGCATAAGAACTGTTGCAAAAAAAGTAGCTAATAATTTGAATATAATCAGTATCGATCTCTACTTCCAAGGGAGAGAACCCGGATTACTCCTTAACAGTATAAAGTGTAGCAGGTACTTCTATCTGATCCCAGATGGAAATAATATAGTCTTTAACTTCTCCCTCTGTTCCTCTCTCCTTAAAATCTTCGAGGCTCATGACTATTTTTAACCGCTTCGCCTTTTCCCAGCACAATGCTTTGTCTTCCTCAGTTAGTACGCCGCCGGCAATGTGGTCAAGTTCTTCAAGATCGATCTCTTTTAACATAGTGTTCTCATTTTCATACTACGTACGTACACGGATGACAAAGAGCACGACCCCGTGTCATTCACCGCGCCCATAGCGAAGCTGCCGGTATCTGCGCGTACTTCTTGGCTCTTCGAGCGCTGCTGTGTATTATACCCACTTTCACAAGGACCGTCTCAGTCGATGTGGTACATCAGTTATTAAAACAAAGATGAGATATCGTTCATTTGAGACAAGATGGCAAGAAGGATATGTTACCGGACTGCCACAAAAGCTCCAAACTCTCGCATTGCGCATAAAAGTAGTTTGGTTTTTGCCACAAATTTTGAATGTGTGACCATATGGTACATAATCAAGGCATAGCCAGAGCTTTTCCCTGTTTGGTCGAGAAGAACTCGCAGTTCAAAGGCCTGTCGTGTTTTGCGGGTTTCTCGGCAGCGTGGCTCTGGACCGGTGAAAGTCGTAAAACGGTCACACATTCAAAAATTGTGGACAAAATGCCGTCAAATCTGTGCGCAACGGGTCCGTTGCCTACATAATCGTATTTTCATACACAGAGATCACTTCGCGGGGGTCTTGGGTGGAAAAGAGGTTATGGCAACTGATGTCCCGGGGTGTTGCTGGGGAGAGCCAGGGTGTTTGAGATAGGGCTTCAAAGAAGGATTGGTCGGGATAATACAGTAGCAGCATGATCTGCCGGGGTTTCTTGGCTAAAGAGGTTTGAATGTTTTTTAATACGTTGCCAAATACTGTAGCCGAGAAGGGATTGAAGAAATAAAACCTGTCTGCCTGTTCCGGAATGAGGTAATCCTCGGCGCATGTATGAACAAATACCGTCTTCTTTGCATAAGCTGCCTTTTGGGCGTTCCGCAGCGCTGCCTCATACAGCCGGGTATCCCGTTCTATGCCAATAGTATTGCAGCGGAGCTGGTATGAGAGATAAAAGCCAACCCGTCCCTTGCCGCAGCCGTAATCAATCACCGTGTTGCGTTTGCCAATGAGCCCGCTGTTAGCAAGACGCTCGAGCACAGTGTACGGAGTCGCTTCATAAGGATTATGATCGAGATCAGCCCCGGATTCATCGCGTCCGGCCGTGCGGATGCCAAGCAGCTCATCCATATTCACATCATAGTCCTCAGTAGACTCCCCTCGCAAGGCACTCCCTCCTTCTCGTATATGTATAAAGTCAATTGTCATTCTTTGCCACGGTTTGTCAAGTTTTGTCAGCTCAAAATAGGTCAAAAAAATGCCGAGAAGGACTGCGATGATCGCACGTCCTTCTGGGCAGAATGGTTTTTATGATTCTTGGAGCTAGATATTATGCCTGGGGCTTTTCGCCCTCGGGACCGCCAAAGGCTTCGCCAACAGCACCTTCGCCGCCCATGGCTGCGTCGCCGCCACCGGGGCCGCCTGCATCAGCAGCTACGCTGATGTCGCCCATCCAGTTGTCTGCAACGGTTCCGCCAAGCAGGTTCACAACAGCGTGACGTGCTGCGCGGGAGCCTGCCCACATACCAACGGTTTGGCAGGTACCGCCGCCATAGACCTCGCCGTCCCAGCCGCTGGTGCAAACACCGGCTGCATAGAGGCCCTGGATTGGTACACTGTGAGCGTCGCAAACGCGGGCTTCTCGGTCAATGCGAATGCCGCCGCTTGTGTTGAGCATACCGGAGCAAACGCGCATTGCATAGAATGGGGCTTCAACTACCGGCCACAGGTATTGGGCATCTTTGCCAAAGAGATCATCTACGCCGGCTTCGCAGGCAGCGTTGTAACGGGCAATCTCGGCAATAAAGTCATCTGCAACAAAAGTGGAGTGTGCGGCTGCAAGCTGGGCAGCAAGATCCTCAATCGAGTCTGCCTTGAAGATGTAATCTTTATCTGCGTATTCATCAATCTCTGACTGCAGGTCAAGGGGGTTACCAACGCATGCATCGGCAAAGCCTGAGTAATGACGGGTGCATCCGCCGGCCTCGTACGCATTAATCATTGACTGATCGAGGATGGTATAGACATAACCCTGGCTCTCAATGAGCTTGCCGCTTTCTGAAGTTCCAAGACGGCCGCCGTTTGATTCGTCAGCAAAACGCAGGCCGTATTCATTAACAAAGAGGTCGCTGTACTGCATGGTTGCGGCAACACCAAGAACGCTCGAATACGAGAGGCTCTCGTCGCCGTTGCCAACGTTATTAAAGAGTGAGTCAACGGTGAGATGGTTTGCGCGTCCGTGCGCGGTTTGCTCGGCCATGAGGTGGCCGTCGCCGTCCTGACCGTCGCCCCAGCTGATGATCTTGTCCATGTCCTGGCTGGAGTACTGGGCCAGGAGCTCTTTATTGGTGCTCATACCACCAGTAGCAAGAATAACCGCTTTGGCGTTAATTTGAGTAACAGCACCGTCAGCGTCAACGTACTGGATGCCGGTTACTGTGTAAGGATCAGCAAGTACCAGGGCAAATGCACGGGCATTTGTACGAATGTCAACGCCTTCTTCCTGAGCAATAGGAGTCAGGGTTCTGATGGCAGAAGAACCATTGCCGCTTTCATAGAATACGACGCCAGCGCGATACCACTTGCAGCCGTGCTTGCCAAACAGCCAGTCTGCGTTGTCGCCGGCCTCTTTGCGCATCTCGGTAAAGAGCATGCCGTTGGCAATGAAGTTGGTGTTGGCAGAGCTCTTGAAGCCAGAAAGACGAGCGGCGTCGGGCTCAGTATTCTTGGCAGGACCGTTGCACTCGGCATAATTGGTAGAACCGCCCAGGTAGCCGTTCTTCTCGAGCATAATGACGGTGGCATCGGGAGCCTGTTCCTTAGAGATCATAGAAGCAAAGAATCCACCAATGCCGGAGCCAACAACCACAATATCAGCTTCTTCTATTGCGTCAGGTGCATCAACCGGCTGGCCAATTACAATATCGCCCTTTGAGGCGGCTTCATCAGCCATGGCGATACTTGCTACAGAGGCAACTGCTGCGGTAGCGGCAGCGGCGGTAACAAACGTACGACGTGACATAGACATAGCAAAATCTCCAATCTGTTTTGTGATGAGACTAACTGCGTAAGCGCAAGGCTACGTTATGCATCAGTATGCAAAGTATTTAGAATTCTGAGTATCACCGAAACCAAGCAATTCTGAGTTTCTCTGTCACTGAAATTGGTGCATTTTGTTCATTACCTAGAATTATGATGCTAATTAACAGGACATTGTTGTATTAGCGCAGAGCGCCCGCGGTGGTCATAGAATGCTGTCTCTTCGTAACAGCTTAATAACACTGGGAAATCGTTACAGCATCCAATCGCACAGCTCGAAAAAAGTTTTGCATCAAGCAAGTAAGTTGGGTAAATATCATTTATAATATTTAAGTCGTGCCTTAAGGGTATGTTGGGTTGAAATATAGTGAAGTGTTGTTTTACACAGGTAAATGTCGGCGTAATAATAATACGCCGACAACACTTGACTATGAACAAATATGTTGTTATACTCCTCTTAATGGATAAGAGAGGAGTTTTTCATGGAACCCAGGAACATTCTCTACGCCCATACTATTGAAGATTCAAGTCCATCAGAGTGGCAGACTTTAGCTGATCATACAAAAAATGTGTCAGAGCTTTGCTCCGAATTTGCTTCAGAATTTGGTTGTAAAAATTGGGGGCGGGTTGTTGGTATTGAGCATGACCGTGGGAAGGCTAGTGCTCAGTTTCAACAGAGGCTTCTTGGTAAAAAAGAATCTGTTGACCATAAAACAGCAGGTACCCAATGGGTTATTGATAATTATAGATTGCCTGGTCTTTTAGCCAATGCTGGCTGTCTGATGGCATACGTAATAGCAGGACATCACGGGGGTATGCCAGACTGCTTCTTTGGGGAGACGAGCAAGCGCAAGTCGATGAATGAGTTATTGCATTGCAATTATCCAGATGCAAATGCATTTGACAAGTTGATGTGTGATGAACGGATAACGGTTCCGACGTCAGATGACCTTGAACCTATGCCCTATGTAGCTTCGCTCCAGCAAGTGCCTAAAGAGCAATGTCTTTATGCAGCTGCTTTTGCAACTCCGGTTTTCTGTCGGTTTCTCTTTTCGTGTCTCGTGGATGCAGACTATTTGGATACTGAAAACGTCATGTCACCAGAGGTCGCTTTATTGAGAAGGCACCGGTTTGCAAGTATTAAAGAATTGCTTGCAATGCTTGAAGCATATATGAAGCAGTTACAGTCATCAAGCAGTTTAACCCCGGTTAATCAAGCTCGTGCATCTGTTTTGGGCGACTGCATAGAAGCAGCCCAATGGAATCGCGGACTGTTTACCCTTACTGTTCCTACCGGTGGAGGTAAGACCCTTTCTTCGCTTATGTTTGCCTTACGCCATGCGGCTTACTATGGAATGAAGCGTATAATATTTTCGATCCCGTTTACGTCGATAGTTGAACAAACGGCCGAAGTTTTACGAGGAGTATTTGGTGATGACAATGTCCTTGAGCATCACTCAAGTTATGATTTCGAGTCGCTTAATGAAGAAAAAGGCCTTGAACAGAGACTTGCGATCCAAAACTGGGAAGCGCCAATAATCGTCACCACGAATGTGCAACTCTTAGAGTCACTATTTGCAAGTAAGCCGGGCAAATGCCGAAAACTGCACAATCTTGTGAACAGTGTGATCATTTTAGATGAAGCACAATCTATTCCGGACTCACTGATGAAGCCTACGCTTGCCATGTTTGAAAGCATGGTATTGAGCTATGGGGCAAGTATAGTTTTGTGTACTGCAACCCAGCCGGCGCTCGATGGCGAATGGCCGTTCCATTCAGAGCCGCGTGAAATCGTAACACATCGTGAGGTTTTCGATAGGGCATTCTCTTTGCGTGTTACCTATGACGTTCTTGGTAATATTGAACGTACTTCTCTGCTTGATCTGTTATGCAAGGAGCAACAGACGCTCTGTATTGTTGGAACCAAACAGAAGGCACGTGCTTTGTACCAGGAACTTGCCCAAATATATGAAGACCAACGGGTACAATCAAACGAATTTATATTTCATCTCAGTGCTAATATGACTCCCGATCACAGAGGTGAAGTATTAAGTCTCGTGCGTGAACGTCTGAACGCCGGTCAAAGAGTCATAGTAATCTCGACACAGCTAGTTGAAGCGGGTGTTGACATAGATTTTCCTGTAGTTTATCGAGAAATGGCAGGTATCGATTCGATTCTTCAAGCAGCCGGCAGATGTAACCGAAACGGGGAACGTAAGGATGATGACGGGAACCTGATTAATGGCAATGTTTATATATTCGAGTTAAAACAAGATGATCAGGACAAAACGAGCGAGGTCGCAATTGTTCGCAACTGGTTGGAGCAGATGAAGCTTATTGCTAGAGAAATTATAAAAAGCAACGGTAATGTCATGGACGAATCTCTCGTAAAATTGTTTTTCAAAAGGCGGTATGCTCAGAGTGACCTGGATGCTCAGAAGCTCTACAGCGACTTAACTGATATTAATCTAATCAGAAAGCCTCTAGGGAACCTGAAATTTGAGAGCTATGAGCAGCGTTATCGCTTGATCGAAGATGACACGGTGCCATTGTTTGTACCCAGAGGCGAAAAAGCGCGGGAACTTCTCCACGAACTTTTGCAGAATGAGCATGACAAAGTTAAAACGGCAAATATGGTTATGCGATTACAGAGATTCAGTGTTGCTGTTCCAAGGTATCTGGCGCAAAAATACGATAAGGAAGGACTTATTAAGCATTATGGACCGGTGGCTGTTATACCTGTGAAAGAAGATGGTGTTGTGTGCTATGACGAAACAGTTGGTTTACTTGATCCCGGTGAAGAGGTGATGCTACCCATGGTTTTCTGAAGAGGGTTTACGCAGAAGTTTAACATTTGGAAAGGAGGTATGAAATGGGCTATGGAGTCAGATTTCTGACGTGGGGTAAGCGGGCATGCTTTACGCGACCCGAACTAAAGACTGAGCGTGTGAGCTATGACGTGATTACTCCCTCTGCTGCAAGAGGCATTCTTGAAGCGATCTACTGGAAACCGGCCATCCGGTGGCAAATAGACCGTATAGAGGTATTGAACAAAATCAAATATGAAACGTTTCGGCGCAATGAGGTTGCAGACAAGCTTAGCTATCAAAACGCCAAAAAAGCTATGGAGTTTGATATCTCACTAGCCTATGGTGCCACTGCCGATAAACATAGACAACAACGTGCAACGATGCTGCTAAAAGACGTGGCATATGTGATAAATGCAACTTTTGAATTAACCGAGCAAGCTGGTGAGGATGATACACCCGAGAAGCACTATAACATTGCGCTGAGACGGCTACGTAAAGGCCAGCATTTTAGCCAGCCTTGTCTGGGATGCAGGGAGTTTCCTGCATATGTAACAATAATTGAGGAGGGTCAGGAAGGTTTTGGCCCGTCGTATTATGCCCATGAGGCTGAACATGATCTCGGTTTTATGCTCTATGATATGGATTTTTCTGATCCAAATTCGCCGGAGCCGCAATTCTACCATGCTGTTATGCGTTATGGAATTATAGATGTCGCTACTGCTAGACCGGAGGTATTAAAGTGATCCTTAAAGAACTTTCGTGCCTCTATGATAGGCTGATTAAAGATCCTCGTGCAGACATGCCTACACCTAATTGGAGCAAAGAAAAAGTTTCTTGGATATTAACAATTGATAAGGATGGACAACTCCAGTATGTTAGTTCAGCTGCTATTGAGCAGGGATCAAAGGCACCAAAAGTAAGAATAATGAGTGTCCCCAAACATACGGGTAGATCGGGTTCTGCGCCAAATCCATACTTTTTATGTGATTCGTCAGTATATTTATTGGGAATTGGCGACAAACGCGCTGAAGAAAAAAGAATGGCATCCAAGCAGCTTCATGAAACCGTTCTGCAGAACTGTGATGATGCTGCTGCTCATGCGATTTTGCGTTTTTTTGCTAATGACCATCCATTAGGATTGTTAGAGCTGAATGATAAGAATCCCATAGGAGCAGGTTTCTTAGTTTTTATGCTTCTAGGTGACTCAGTTTTTCTTCACCAGAGAGAACCTATAAGGCAAGCGTGGGAGGATTACAACCATGCTAGCAATAATGATGCCGTGATTGGGCA
Source organism: Coriobacteriales bacterium (assembly GCA_017515595.1). Taxonomy (GTDB): domain Bacteria; phylum Actinomycetota; class Coriobacteriia; order Coriobacteriales; family UMGS124; genus RGIG5691. The sequence goes on along the minus strand of JAFWFL010000106.1, from coordinate 4,398 downwards.
GTGCGGTATTACCGGTGAGCGCACGAGCATGGCAAGGCTTTTCCCTTTGATCACAGGCTTACCTGGCGCTCAGACATCAGGCGCATCTTTGGTTTCATATAACTTTAAATCTGCTGAGTCGTATGGTAAGGAACAGGCTTATAACGCATCTATCTCAGAAAGTGTGGCTAATAAAGCAGGGGAAGCGCTAAAATATTTGGCAGGGGAGAAGAACAACAGATCCCATATTGGAGGGAACACCATTGTATTCTGGACAGAAAAACCTATGTCAGAAGAAAATGCTCTCATTGCAAAGCTCTTTGAGGCTGATTTAGATTTTGACGCCATGGATCAAGAGTTAGTTAATAAAATAAAAGAAGCGTATGAATTAATGAGAGCAGGTCAGGCGTTAACAGGCTTTGATACAACTACCAATTATTACTCTATGTGCCTTGCCCCAAACGCTGCCCGTCTTGCTGTGAGGTTTTTTGAGCAGGGTACACTCGGTGATCTTGCAGGTAATTATGGTAGGTATCTTAGTGATATTGAGATGATAGACGTGACAACGGTCTCACCGTTTGTTTTACTTCGACAAACAGCACTCATGAATGAGGACGATAAAATTCCCTCAACAATCATTAATCCTTTCATGGCTGCTGTATACAAGGGAACTGATTTTCCCCGGTCAGTAGGTACATTGCTTTTGTCACGCATGCGTTCAGATCATGGTCTTAATAAAGCGTGGGATATGGGTCAACGTGCAGCATTGATGAAAGGCCTTTTAGTGAGGCGCGCACGACAATTAGGGACTGTATTAACAAAGGAGAGTGAGATTGATATGGCATTAAGCAGGGAGTGTACAAACGAAGGCTATCTGCTTGGCAGGCTATTTGCTGTAATGAAGCATGCGCAGAGTGCGGCAATAGGTAACACAAACGCAACGATCCAAGATCGGTATATGGGTTCTGCTTCGAGTACACCCAGGCGCGTTTTTCAACCGCTTATGAAGGGTTTTTCAACCCACATTGGTACACTAAGAAAGAAAAGACCTGGTATCGCTGTGAGGTATGAAAAAGAAGCCGGAGAAATTATCGATATGTTGAGCGGTGACGAGCAAATACCTGCGACGCTCTCAGATGATGATCAACTCAGTTTTTTTATAGGATTTTATCAGGAAGACCGTGAGTTGTGGAAAAAAAGTTCCAATAGTGATGAAGAAACTCTAGATGAGTTAGAAGACGAGAATTAGGAGGCTGTTATGAGTAATCCCATAGAAAACCGTTATGATTTTGTGTTGTTCTGTGATATCAAGAATGGCAATCCAAATGGCGATCCCGACGCAGGAAACCTTCCACGCATTGATCCCGAAACATCGAGAGGCATTATTTCTGATGTCTGTATTAAGCGTAAGATTCGTAATTATATTGATTACGTAAAAGATCAGGCCATCGATGATCCTGATGCGGACGAGGGAGAGCTTGGATATAAGATTTACGTTCAAGAGGGTGCTGTTCTTAACGATCGTAATAGCAAAGCTTACGTCCACTATGGTTTAACAGCTGTTGATAAAAAGCTTCCAAAGGAAGTCGAAAACCAGCGCAAAGTAACGCAATTTATGTGTGATAACTTTTATGACATCCGTGCATTTGGCGCTGTTATGACTACTGGGACAAATTGCGGGCAGGTACGCGGCCCTGTACAGATTTGTTTTGGTGAATCCATAGATCCTGTTGTACCTCTGGAGATGAGTATAACTCGTATGGCAGCAACAAACAAGAGCGAGGACAAGGACAATAAGACCATGGGACGAAAACAGTATGTCCCTTATGGACTTTATCGGATCGAAGGCTTTATTTCTGCCTCTCTTGCTGAGCGTACCGGTTTTTGTCAGGAAGACCTTGATTTGCTATTCGAAGCACTTATGAATATGTTTGAAATCGATCGAAGTGCATCTCGTGGTCTTATGTCATCGCGCCGTTTGATACTTTTCAAACATGAGAGCAAGTTGGGAAATGCTCCATCCTATATGTTGTTTGATACGGTTACTGTTAAGCGTTTGATTCCTGAGGATCAAGAGGCGCGTCATTTTGAAGACTACGTAATCGATGTTGATAAGACGAAGATCCCGGAGGGGGTTGCAGTTCAAATGTTTGACTATATTAAACCTTCATGTTAAACAAGTATAACGAAGACGAATTTCTCGCACTTTCAGGGTTACAGCATCTGGCTTTTTGCGAGCGTCAATGGTATTTGATTCATATAGAACAAGTATGGGAAGAGAATGCTGATACCCTGCATGGGGAATTCTTTCATGAACGCGTGGACACACAGGGGTACAGTTGTGTAAAAGGCATTCGCAGCGAACGTCGCATTATGTTGGTAAGCAAGGAGCTTGGTATCTATGGGGTTGCTGATATAGTTGAATTCAGTGAAAGTAACCCTCTAGAAATCCAGCCTATAGAATACAAAGTTGGTTCCCCAAAAGTAGCGGATTGGGATCGCGTACAGCTGACGGCTCAAGCGATGTGTCTTGAAGAGATGTACAGTTGTAAAGTGCCCAAAGGCGCAATCTTCTATGGAGAAACGAGACACCGCGAGTATATTGAAATTGATGACAAGCTGAGAAAAAGAGTGCATGATCTTTGCTCGCGTATGCATGAGTTATATATAACACAAATGTCTTGTCCTGCTCGCAAGTCAGCAAAATGTTCACGTTGCTCATTGGCGAATATTTGTTTGCCTGAAGCCTTTGCGACGAATCCAATTGAGTATTGGAGATCATTTGACGAGCATTTGGTGGAGAAAAAATGAGAAAACTGCTCAACACGCTTTATGTTACAAACCCAGATGCATATCTGCGTAAGAAAGATGATGCTATATGTGTATTTCTCGACGAGCAGGTTGTGATGAGCATTCCTTTTCATCTGCTCGAAAGTGTTGTTCTCTTTGGACATGCGGGATGTAGTACGTCTATTATGGCTACTTGTGCAGAAAAAGGGATCTCCGTAGTGCTTTTGGATGAGGGTGGGAAATTTAAAGCGCGAGTAGAAGGACCTGTTTCAGGAAATGTGCTCCTAAGGAGAGAGCAATATCGGCGTGCGGATGACGAGAAGGAAAGTCTTAAACTTGCCAAACGGTTTGTGCTTGCAAAAGTCCATAACGCAAGAGTTGTTCTTCAACATTTTAGGAGAGACTACCCAGAGCTTGGCGAGAAAGGACTTGACAGGGCTATAGATAGTTTAAAATCGAGCGCAGCGCAAGTTCCTGAGGCAGATGATAGCGAAAAATTGCGCGGCATTGAAGGCGATGCAGCACATATGTATTTTGGAGTTTTTAGATTACTGCTGAAAAAACATGATATTAGATTTGAAGGTCGCTCAAAACGCCCGCCAAAAGATCCCGTCAACGCGACGCTTTCCTTCTTTTATTCCATACTTACACGTGAGATTTCAACGGGGTGTGAAACGGTTGGTCTAGACCCTCAGATGGGGTTTTTGCATAGGTGTCGTCCAGGTAGAGCAAGCCTTTCACTTGATTTGATTGAAGAGCTGAGAGCGCCATACGTTGATCGGTTTGTACTAACACTCTTTAACAGAGGCCAACTTGATGAGAAAGACTTTGAGAAAGAAGGGGAAGGATTCCAGTTTGTAGATAGGACATTGAAGAAGGTGCTTGGTTTGTGGCAAGAACGAAAACAAGAGCAGATTCTTCATCCATTTTTAAAAGAAAGGGTTCCTATTGGGCTTCTTCCGGTGCTACAAGCTCAACTACTAGCAGCTCATCTAAGAGGTGATTTAGAAGATTACCCAGCATGTCTTTGGAGGTAACTGACATGTATGTTCTAGTTACATATGATGTTAGCGGGAACGATACGTCTGCAGCCAGTAGGTTACGGCGTGTGGCAAAAGTTTGCACACAGTACGGACAAAGGGTGCAGTATTCGGTTTTTGAGTGCTTACTGGATCCGGCACAGTACGAGAAAATGAAGCACGAATTGAAAAAAGTGATAAATAATGAAACGGATAGTTTAAGATTATATAATCTTGGCAAGCAGTGGCAGAGCAAAGTTGAGCATATTGGGGCACACCAGACATATGATCCGTCCGGCTTCCTATGCATTTGAATTGTGTCTGAAGACGCGCGAACCCGAAGTGATGAGTTAGGTATGCCGGTTTCGCGCAAAAATATTAGCAATACAATGCATTCGTAGTAGTAAAAGAGACGAAAATGTCCCTCTGAACTTTGAAAAAAGAATATTTCAGAGGATTTAATTCATAATGGTGTATAATTTGACGGTCGCGCCCCGCGCGGGGCGCGTGGATTGAAACCAAGTTGCGCCAACGGGATATTTGTTTCGGCTGCAAGTCGCGCCCCGCGCGGGGCGCGTGGATTGAAACAAAATCGGCGGAACTTTCAAGG
>JAFWFL010000105.1 GCA_017515595.1 Coriobacteriales bacterium | reverse complement strand
GTAAGTAAAGACCTTTTTTATTCGTTGACTTCTTTAAAAAATATGCCATACCAAGTCCTTATCTCCGACAACCGATCCTCTCTATTATAACACCATAGCACCATGTATAACAATACTTTCAAAGAATTTTGTCAACACTCACGATATATACATAAAAAGCCAGCTCAACGGCTGGCTTTAGTCTCAATTTATGCATTGTGTATTCAAAATAATCTGGTGTTAAATCCTAAAGACGGGTATACGCAAGAAGCCCGCTGTCATAGAGCGGGCTTCTTACTCGGTTTACCACGCACGTGCGAAGAGCAGAGTTACTGCTCTTACGACTTACGGTGGAGATATGCTTCCGTATTCTCAAAATTATCTCAAAGCACTTTCAAATTCCCAAGTGACGCATATTGGGAAATCCGTTAATAAGCTTGCGTCTCAAATGAAACAGTATAGCAGTGAATCAAGGGTTATTGTTTCTGTCAGTAGAGGGTATAATGGGCATGCGTTTATAGCAGAAAACATACGAGGCTAAATTGTATACATAGACCCGCAATCCAATAAGCGCTATAATAAATTGAACCTTACAAGTGTAAGCAGAGCTGTTCCGGTACGTATTGATAACCAACAGTTTACTGATTATGCAAGGAATGCATTTACAAGACAGAAGGTGTAATTTATGGAATCGTCTTTTAACGAGGCATTAAAAGTAGCAACAGAGAAATATCCCCATAAAATAAATTACTATGAAGAGTATAAAGATTACTATGTGTTTGGTTATGATGATGGTATCGAGCACACGGGTGGAACCAAAAGCCCCATAGTTATCAGGAAAGCAGATATGGTAGCTTTAAATTATTCTCCTGCCATCTTTTTTCATCTAGATGCAAGTGCAGAGGATGTCGGTGATATCTTATCCAAAGGAGAAATCTAATTCACGAGGTTTATCATGCATACAAGACAGACTAATTGACCGGATGTTAAAATAGTGGGAAAATAACAAGCGTAAGCAGTAGCATAGAGTGGAGTGCCCTTGTTAGAGGAGACTCCGGTTCAGATCCGGACGCTTACACAACCGCCTACGGGCGGTTTTTTGTTTTAGAAGCTAATCATGCCAGCTGAAAAGCCTGCACGGGTGTGTTGCGATCCTGTTAAGAACGCTAATTGGAATGAGATCACAGATGGGCGTGATGGATCATCCCCGCACGTGCGGGGAGCAGAGATATTGTTACTGGAGAATCTATAAGTGTTGATTGTAGTATTCCTTATGGCATAAATTATAATGATGAAATAAGGGCTTTTATTGCTGAAAGAAAGGGGCAGTCAAGAATAGTAGCTATTCAAAATCATCCTAATGGTACGCCACCGAGTCTTGATGATTTTTCGAAAGCAGCTGAAAATGATTATAGTGTTAGCGTGATTGCGGGGTATAATGGACAAGTGTATATTTACAAGAATAATGGCAAGGTTTTCACCGAAAAAGAATGTGATAATATTAATAATTTGATTTTCTTTGAAAGTGTAAATCTTGGTCGTGATATTGATCATGTTTGTACTGAGGTATATGCAGAATATGGGTTAGCTTATGAGGTGAGGTGATTCGATTGATTGAAGTATTACAAAGACCATTGGACGCTGATCAATACGATCAGCCGATTATACATTTTGATGAGTATAGTGATGAGGATGTATTGGAATATTTTCAATCAAATCCATCTCTAGTAAAACTTATACATGATATTCGTCCAGAGTTGTACTCTTACATTTGTTCTAGATTCGAAAAAGATTTAATTGATGAAATCATCGAAATATAAGAGCCTTTGCGATTGTCTTGTCGATATTGCTTATGTGGCTGCTGGTTTTGTTATCACGTATTGTGTTCTGTGGCTGCTTATTGGATAAGCTTGCTTATGAGCAAAACTACAATTCCACCGGATGTACCAATAAGCAGCTGGAATACATGATCTGCAATCGACGTAAAGATTTTCAGCCGCCAATCTCTTACAGCTGATAATGCGGCACTTTTGAAATGAATGGTGTAGTCGTTGTCACCAAACATTTCGACTGTGATACTACCGCATTCCTCTAATTCGTCAATGAACCGTATTAACTGTTCTTTACCTGTATTGATGAAGCGGGATCATCCCCGCACGTGCGGGGAGCAGTTTACCTCGAATAACCACATCATTCCAATCTTTTGTTACTGTCGCATCGATAAGATTATGGACAATCATAAGTTCGACATGATAACCAACTAGAGGTAACGGCCATTCATCAGTTACAAAACGATCTAACTCAAGAGGAATGTCCGCTTTCTCTGTTTCAATCAGAATAAAGCGCACCAAATCAATATCACGCTTCAAACTGCACCTCATAGCTATGAAATAAGTTCGAGTTGATGCAATACAATCTGATTAGTTCCATTATATGGCTCGACTTCTTTTGCTGCCAACAGTAACGCAGCAATATCTCCTTCTGTCATGCCAAATACTCCCAGAGTTTCACTCTGTTTAAGCGGAACAATTAAGTCAACAAAGTCATCGAGAGGTTGATCATCTTCAAGCAGATAACCCATTGCTGACATGCGATCCACAGGTATATCACTTACTAGCAGATTCTTAATCTCATCAGTAGAAAAACCGTGTATACTACGTTCTGCCATGACGCTGATTCAACTCCTCTCTCAAGTTTACTTCCAATCTATCAACTAAATCATTATAACCATATTGTTTTGCAAGTTCAATCTCAATCCCATAAGCCCTTCGTTCCATATCATCCCAAACGGGGATCATCCCCGCACGTGCAGGGAGCAGTTCATCATCAATTTTCAACTTTAATCCTGTCGAGCAAATCAGTTGCAATATTTCCTATTGTTGCTCCAAACCAAGCCGGTGATTGATCTGATGTCATATCATTAAGCTCATCAACAAATAAATGAGCATCAAACATATTATCCCATAATGCAGCGAGCGCAACGACTTTGTCCCTTCTAGAATCGCTTTCGAGATAGCGCGCAATATCCTTATCTTGCATAGTTTCAATCACTTCCAAAATCGTCATTAATACTTGCCTCCTCTTTTAAGAGATTTTCCTTCAGCTTTTCTGCTAACTCATTATACCCTGCATTAAGAGCTTTCTCAATCTCGATCCCATAAGCGCGCTGTTCCATACTGATATGCACATCTGGCTCAAGTAGATAAACCATACCAGGAAACTCATGTTCTTTATCAAACATAAAATGATCCAGTTCATGTTCCAAAGCTGAGATACTCATTCCTTGGGGGATCATCCCCGCACGTGCGGGGAGCAGGGCATGCATCCCATGACCTATGGGTATCCTAGTTGTCTTAGAAGTTACAGCGGCTTTATGTACAATCATAGAGTTCGCTGAACATCACCGGGAGCTATTCCGGTCAACGTTTAAAAGATACTGGTACAAGTACAAAGTGCCGTCGGAGGACCCGGAGGAGGTGGTTTCTGAAAAAGAAAAACCGCTAGTCCTTCGCGAGAGAACTAGCGGCCAGCCAAAACCGGCGTCACCCGTGATCCATTAACGAGAAACGGGCTTCCGTCAACTTGTATTATACCCAAACTGGAATAATTCAATTGCAGGTTCTGTGTAATCGATTTTTTGCTCGCTTATGCCTCGCTGATGCGCCTATGCGATTCACAGATGGGTGGCCAGATTGTAACAAGAGCTTTCCAACCTCTTAAGCGCACAGTAAAGTCCAGAGTTTTTAGCCTGATTTATCCAAGTTATTAAGTGCAATGTGTCATGAGTCAGTCTTTCGGCATAAAGCCACCCGTACTTATCACAATTGGAAAGTACAGGTGGCTTTAAAATGGTACTTGTTTAAGCTTTTATTGCCGAGAAGCCCTCGCAGGAACTTACTCCTCGATGCCAACCATAACGTCGGTTGACTTAAAGAAGGCTACAGCCTCAACACCCTCTGCAAGACCGAGCTCAGATACTGCCTCATTGGTAACAGAGCCGCTGATGCGGATGCCGCTCTTGGTCTCAAGAGTTACATGGCAGTTTACTGCACCTTCCTTTACCATAACAATCTTGCCAACAAACTGGTTGCGGGCAGAAAGAGGAAGCTTGTCTGCACCTGCGGCAAACATAACATTGCTTGCCTTAATGATGGCAACAGCAGCCTTACCCTCTGCAAGGCCAAGCTCAGAGATGGCCTCATTGGTGATGTTGGCCTTTACGGTGCAGCCACAGGAGATCTTGATTGCGACAATACTATTTACGGCACCCTCATTAACAGAGGTAACGGTTCCGGCAAGCTGATTACGAGCACTGATTTTCATAAAAGTACTTCCTTTCGTTTTTTTTGGTATAAAGGGATATTTGGATTCCCATAGGTTTTGATTGATCGCAAGGTCTTTTGTTTTTTGCCTTGCCTGTTTGACAAAACGTATAGTAAACCATCCAAAAACCAGCGCAAGCCAAAATGAAGAGGTACGCCATGTTCAACTCATTCTGTCGCAATTCGTACTAATGAGTTCTTCATACCGAGGTATTCTCGGCCACTTCTTATCTATTTACCTGGACAATGAGACAGAACCCGCGTCCTCGTGACTCATCGCGTATGCGATCTGTATCTATCATGCGACAATTGACAACGCCAACAATTGAGTGTTTGCTCTTGGATATACTTAGCAGGCTAACGTTAGCCCGGATGAGATGAGTGAACATGGCGTCTATTGAACAAACAAAGGCTGTAAAAGAATTTGTTGCGCGCTGGAAGAAAGCCGAGGGCAATGAACAGCGTGAGTCAAATAGCTTTTGGATCGAATTGTGTTCACAGGTTCTTGGTATTGTAAACCCCACTCAGCATCTTGACTTTGAGCGCAAAGTCAAAGGCCGCCGTATAGATATCTTCTATGAAGATCTTTCAATCCTCATTGAGAATAAAAGCCGTGGTATTGATTTGAATGAGCCTGAACAGCGTGGTAAAGACAGCCGTGGCAATATACGATGGGTAACGCCTTTTGAACAGGCCAAGTGGTATGCAGATAACATCACCCCGCGCTCGGTTATGCCCAAATGGATCATTACCTGTAATTTTGATGAGATTCGTATCTATGATCTCGACCGTGAAGATGCCGAGAAATACTACGAAACCATCCTTCTGGATGAGCTGCCCGAGCAATATCATCGTTTGTCATTTTTTACGCAAAAAGAAAACAGCCGCCTTGAACGCGAGAAGCAGCTTTCTGTGAGCGCAGGCGAGGTTGTTGGCAAGCTCTATGATACATTTTCACAGGCATACCACGACATAGAACACAATGTACACGAGCAGCGCAGCCTTAACATCCTCATCACGCGCATAGTTTTTCTGCTTTTTGCTGAAGACGCCGGCCTTCTGCACAAGCGAAACGCATTTTATACATACCTTAAGAACTTCCAGGTTAACCACATGAGGCAAGCCCTTATCGATTTATTTTCAGTTCTTAAGACTCCTGTTGCTGAACGTGACCCTTATATAGACCCTGATCTTGCAGCGTTCCCCTATGTAAATGGCGGGCTTTTTGAAGCAAATATTATCATTCCGCAGTTTAGTGCTGACACACGCTTTATCCTGCTTCAAGAAGCATCTGCTGAGTTTGACTGGAAAGATATTAGCCCCACCATTTTTGGTGCAGTATTTGAGAGTACCTTGAACCCTGAAACCCGCCGGGCAGGAGGTATGCATTATACAAGCATTGAGAATATTCATAAGGTTACGGGGCCTCTCTTTTACGACGCGCTTAAAGACGAACTGACCGCCATCGAAGGCGCAGCGATTGAGAAAGAACGCAAATTCAAGCTCGAAGCTTTTCGCAAAAAGCTCGCTTCTATCAAAGTGCTTGACCCGGCTTGCGGCAGCGGGAACTTCTTAACCGAGACATACATATCGCTGCGCAAGCTTGAGAACCGCGTATTGGAAGATCTCTATGGAGACCAGTTGGTTATGGGTTTGCTTGATCCTATTCAGGTGAGTATTGACCAGTTCTATGGCATTGAGATTAACGATTTTGCCGTTGAAGTTGCTAAAACTGCTCTATGGATAGCAGAACTCCAAATGCTTGACCAAACCCGCGAAATTCTCAGCATGTGGATAGACCCGCTCCCGCTTAAAACCAACAGTAATATCCATGAAGGCAATGCGCTGAGGATAGATTGGAATGACGTTCTCCCAGCCGAGAAGTGCAGTTATGTGATTGGAAATCCGCCATTTTTGGGATATGCGAATCTTAATGAGGATCAAAAGTGTGACCGGGCAACAATATTCGGAAATGTAAGTACGGTAGATTATGTTGCATGCTGGTATGCGAAAGCATCTGAGTATTCGAGAGGTTATCATATTCGGACCGCATTTGTTTCGACCAATTCCATTTGTCAAGGCCAGCAAGTTAAACCTATATGGGATCGCATGTTTGCAGAAGGCAATCATATTGATTTTGCATGGCGTACTTTTGTGTGGAATAACGAAGCGTCTGACCAGGCACATGTACACTGCATTATTGTAGGCTTTTCACGCGAAGTTGGTATTCCTAAAACGATATTCTTGGAAGATAGTACCACGCTGGCGCCAACCAACATTAACGGATATCTGGAAGACAAATCAAACATTTCGCTTGAGCGTAGAACGGTGCCAATCTGCAACGTATTACCAATGACAGCAGGTGGAAAACCAAGTGATGGTCAAAATCTGATTTTAGAGCCAGAGGGTAGATTAGAATTAATTTCTAAGTGTCCAAAATCAGAAGAATGGATCAAACCGTTCTCAATGGGAGCAGAATTTATTAACGGCAATGACCGCTATTGTCTTTGGCTTGTGGGAATTACCAAAGAAGAGCTCGAATCTATGCCACCTGTTTGCGAACGTGTTGAACAAGTGCGGGAAATGAGACTTGCAAGCAAAAAGGAAGCTACACGGAGAAAAGCAGAAACTCCGTGGTTGTTTGATGAGGTTCGCCCACCGCAGGGACAGAGTTATATTGCTGTACCAAAAGTATCGTCAGGCAGACGTGTGTATGTTCCTATGGGATTTGTCACGAATGGTATGATTCCGGGGGATAAATTGTTCTTTATTTCGGATGCGGGTTTATATGAATTTGGTATACTCGAAAGTCAATTTCATAATGCCTGGATTCGCATTGTTGCCGGTCGTTTGAAAAGTGACTATAGCTATTCAAATACCATTGTCTACAACAATTTTGTTTGGCCGGGAGTTATTGATCTTGCAACAGGAGAGATTCATGCTACAACACCGGTTGAACAGTGCATTTCTTCTGAACAACGAGAGCATATAGAATCTTGTGCGCAAGCTGTGCTTAACGCGCGGGAGAACCATCCCGGTGAGACTCTTGCAACTCTTTATGATCCCAACAAGATGCCTGCCGATCTTCTCAATGCACACAAGGCACTTGATGCTGCGGTCGAGACTGCTTATGGTGTTAACTTTGGCGGCGATGAGGAGAAGATTGTTGCCCACCTATTCAAGCTCTATGCCCAAATTACCAGCAAGGAAGGATAATGTTGCTATGGATAAGGGAATAGAAACTACTAACACACAAATCCAGGGAACCGGTTATCTTGATGCAGCTGCTGATGTCATACGCAGTGCCAAAACCGCTGCAGCGCGCTCAGTCAACCTTGCTATAACCTATGCTTATTTTGAAGTCGGACGGATTATTTTTGAGGAAGAGCAAGCCGGGAGCGATCGCGCTGATTATGGTAAACAAATACTTGCCAATGTGTCGAGCCGTCTGACCGAGGAATTTGGTCGTGGATTTTCGATGACAAATGTCGAACAAATGCGCAAGTTCTTTCGTGTTTACTCTGTAGACCAAATTCCTCAGACGGTGTCTGAGGAATTTGGAAGGAACCTCCCCACCACCTCAACCGGACGAAAATTCTTTTTGAGCTGGTCGCACTATCTCAAGCTTATGCGTGTTGATAACGAGGCCGAACGACATTTTTACGAAATCGAGGCAGCCAGAAACAATTGGAGCCTGGCTGAGATGCAGAGACAGTTTGATAGTGCCCTTTATGAGCGTCTTGCCCTTAGCCGCGACAAGGAAGGCGTGCGCAAACTTGCAGAAGAAGGCCAGGTCATTCAAGAACCAATTGATGTAGTAAAAGACCCTTATGTGCTCGAGTTTCTCGGCCTGAAAGAAGAAACAAAATACTCAGAAACCGAACTTGAGACACGAATTATCGATCACTTGCAGGAATTCCTTCTTGAATTGGGGCGTGGCTTTGCATTCGTAGGCAGACAGCAACGATTTACCTTTGATGAGGATCACTTTAAAGTTGATCTCGTATTTTATAATCGTCTCTTGCGTTGCTTTGTATTATTTGACCTCAAGCTTGATAAGCTGACTCATCAGGATATTGGTCAAATGCAGATGTATGTGCATTACTATGATCGCAAGGTAAAACTCGAAGAAGAAAACCCTACCATTGGTATCCTGCTTTGCAGGGATAAAAACGATGCAATAGTAGAGATGACCCTGCCTGAAGACAATGAGCAGATATTTGCAAGCAAATATCAAACTATATTGCCAACAAAGGAAGAGTTAAAAGGCCTCCTGATTGAAGTGGACAAATAGCCAAACAAATTGGATAAATCAAGTTAAAAACAGGGTCTTGCTTTGCGCAAACACCTTCTCGGTCTTCTCGACATTACAAAAATAAAATTTTTTGGCTCCGGATGACAAATATCTGTCCTTGTGTCAGCGTGCCACGCCCCAGGTAATGGCATCACCAGAGGAGTCACCAGGTGCTACTGGCGATGCACTTATGAGGGATTTCGTTATTGCCGCGTGATGTATTTGTACCTCGTGCCATGGTATTGTGAGGCTTGTCAAGATGCCTGTTGATCAACTGCAGGCTAAAAACCGGTCTACAAGATTGGAGAATATCATGAGTGAGAACCTTAGCAGGAGAATGTTTGTTGCAGCCACTGCCGGAACCATCGCGTGTGGCGCTGTTGCAAGCGCTATGGCCGAGGAACCCGCAGCTGCCGACGCTCCCGTTGATTACGCCTCCCAGGTTACCCAAACCCTCGAGGCAGACGTTGTTGTTATGGGCTCGGGTGTCTCGGGCATAGCAGCAGGCGTTGCGGCCGCACAGGAAGGTCTTAAGACCATCATTATTGAAGCTTCTGCAATCCGCGGCGCAGTTATTCGCAGTACTGAGGGCATTGCCGCTGTTGACAGCCCCATTCAGCGCGAACAGGGCATTGAGATTTCTATCCCCGAGGTCATTAAGGTCGAGAATGAAGCTTGCCGTTACTGCCTCGACGGCCGCTTCTGGAAAGAGCAGCTTGAGCGCTCGGGCGACAACATTCAGTGGCTCATTGACAATGGCGTGCAGTTTACCGGTGTTGTTGATGATTATCGCGGCATGGGCGCATTCCCCGTATTCCACTGGTTCCCGGGTGACCATGAAGCACAGACTACTACGGTGACCCCATGGAGGCCGAGTTCAAGAGCCATGAGGGATGCGAGCTTCTCCTGAGCACCCGCGGCCGTGCACTCAAGATGGAAGACGGACGTGTTGCCGGTATTTATGCTACCACAAGCGACGGCGGCGTTCTCGAGATTGACGCACCGGCAGTTATTCTCGCCGGCGGCGGCTATGGCGGCAGCCTTGAGGAAGTTGCGAAGCGCTTCTGGAGAATGCCTGTTGGCAGGTATTCCTGCGACGGCGCTCTTACCAATGTAGGCGACGGCATTAACATGGTCATCGCCGCAGGCGGCGTTGACGACTCTGCACACAACAGCTTTAACGGCCTTGTTATGGGCGACACCCCCAACCGCGCATTTGGGCTCTACGCCGTTGATCCCAAGACCATGTGGGTTAACCAGGACGGAGAGCGCATTGTTGACGAGAGCGCCTGCAAGGGTCTGCCGTCACTTCCGGCCATGAACCTGCTCTTCCAGCACAACGAGATTTACTCCATCTTTGATGCCGCAATGATGGGCGACGCTCTTGAGGATGCTAAGGTTGAAGCCGTCGACAGCCCCACCGGCGTATTCTATGCTGACAGCATTGATGATCTCGCTGCTCAGATCAACATCGACGCAGAGGCTCTGGCCGCAAGCATTGCAAACTACAATGCTCTTATCGAAGCAGGCGTAGATACTGATTTTGGTAAAGACCTCACCGGGCTTGCTCCTATTTCCGAGCCTCCGTTCTTTGCTTTCAGGCAGATCCTCTCGGCTCACGGCACCGTTGGCGGCATTGTTGTTGACCTTAAGTATGAAGTCATCCGTCCCGACGGTTCCCCCATCCCCGGTCTTTATGCCGTAGGCATGGAGTCGAACATGAACTACCGCAAGTTCGCTTACAGCTTCGCCATCTCAGGCGGCGCCATGGGCCAGGCCGTAGACTCCGGCCGCTAAGAACACAGCTGCATATATCGCCGGCTAAACGTTACAGCTCCCGATATAACGGGATTTAATTCTTGCGCCAATAAGGCGGAACAACAGGAGGTTCTGTTGTTCCGCCTTATTGCTGAAAGCCTCTGTTTGCTTCTCGGCTGATTATCCGTTGATCGAGACGGGCACCGCAATCTCTGCTGTCTCCGACCAGTTATCAAAGGTAATGTAGTACATTCCGTCACCGTCGTACTTAAGATATGCCGCTACTTCTGTGGCAGCACCGGGCCTCAAATCGCCAAATGTCGAAATCTCATCATCAAACGAGAAATACGGAATATCGATTTCTGTACCATGGGAGCCAAAGTATGAAACATAAAACATGTTGATTGAATCTGTTTTATCATTCTCATTTCCAAGAGCCAAAGGAACACGAATGTAGAGGGTACCGCTATAATCCTGGACAGTTGTATAAACATCATATAGTCCTATAACAAACCCGTCGAACCTTACAGTCTGCCCAATATAATTTGATGCATCAATAACCGCGGGTCCGCCCGATGCTTCTGCAGAAGCCTGCATCTGGCTGATGCGCGCATTGACTTCATCACGGAGTTTAATGAGCTCATCAAGTGTCATAGTATCCAGCATCGACATATGAAACTCGCCGTACATGAGGGTGTTCTTCTCGTTAATAGCCTGTTTGTTTTCCTCGTCTGTTGCTTTTCTTACCGTCAGTGTAACAACAGATTCATCCTCAACCTCTGTTCCGGCTTTGGGATTCTGGTCTACTACCATCCAGTTGGTAGCTACGAGTATCGCTACAGAGTTCCCGTCCTCGCGTACGGTTTTAACCTGAAGATCCGCATCTTCAAGCGCGTCGGCTGCCGTAACATACGTACTCCCGCTCACATCCGGCACCACCGCACCAAATGCCTGCCCGGCCATGCCGGCAAACAAAGCCCCTGCACACAGCATCAATATCAATGCCACTTTGCTCTTCAAACCAATCATCAGAAACCTCCTTCAATCATAGACCAACCATACTGATGATTGTAGAAGGTTCCCAAAACAAAGTCCTCAGCTGCCAGCTAAATTGTAAAGCCTTCCCGCATTTGTGGAGGATTCTGGCACAAATTGCCCTTTAATGGAGGACTGAAGTGCTCCCCATGTCAAGGACACTTGAATTTGTACCACCTGATAATCTTGAAACATTCATATTGCATTTTCGATATCTGTGCCAGCACCAGCACTTCAAATTGGGGGTTTTAAGCTTTTTATCCATGACGCCTCTGTAAACAGATACGTATGATAACCGCCAGCACTTCTTATGGATTTTTCTTTATGATTTGGCAGATACTTAAATCCAAATATACAGCCTTTTACCTGCTTAAACAGTCGTATGGGCAGATATAACAAAGCGCTGGTCTTTACTGTCATATCGTATGTCAAAACGTTGCGCATAGGTGCGTACCAGGCCAAAGGTTACGTTGCCAATGCCGCGGTAGAATTCTGTACGTGCGTGTTTGTTGACAAGATAATGCCAGCTTGCAAGCCATGGAAGAATGCGTTCGACGAGAAGTTCTTGCTGAGCAGAAGCTGCGCGCTGCTTTTTGTCCTCAGGTTCTATGGGATCAGTCTCAATATCAATGAGATGCGCCAGGAAGCTCAGCATAATTCCCAGGTTATCATCCGGCTCGCGGTTCAGGTGCTCCATTTGAAGACCAAACTCGCGGTACAGTCTGCGCACAGGGAGTGTTTCTTCGCTGAGAATCTGGCTGTCGGTACTCAGGTAATAACCGGCCCAGCTTGGCGCATCTGGAATACCTGCGCCAACAAACAGCTGAAACTGGTCACGTCTGAGGTCTGCTAACCTGCTATCAAAAGAGTCTGGATCCTCAGATGTTTCTAAACACCATGACTGCATTTGGACAAGGCCGGTTACAACCTCGGGGTCATCCTCACCAAAAGGCACCTGCGAAAACAGGTCAGCTTCCATATAAAACCGCATATCATCAGCAGTGGGCTCAAGATAGATGAGTTTTGATACAAGCGCAAACATAACCTGCGCAGCGCAAAGAACTTCTTGTTCCATGAGGACTCCCTCAATAAGGTATTCTGTACCGGAAAGACCATGTAAATGTCATACTGTTGGATCGCATAGTTTGGCTCTCTGCAAGTTTTGACGGGTACTAGCATGATCAATTTTCAAAAGTTTTCTGTTACCTGGCCTTTTGCCGAGAAACTCTCCGAATTTTGTCTGCGCTCATGCTAGCGCCCGTCATAACTTGCATCAACCGTTTTGCTCCGCAGAGAACCGGACATGCGTTAAGCAAGCCGGCACAGCCCGGGTTTCTCCGCATAGAACCTACGTCCTATGCGGAGAAATTCTTGTTACAACTCGTACTCAAAGCTTACCACAGCGCCGGTTCCTTGGCCGGTGGGCTGGGCATCTTTGTGGGGGTTAATAATAGTGGTAGGATTGGTGGTGTTCATGGGGAGCGGTTCGATCTCTATGTTGCCCTCTCCATACTTGGCGCGGAGCTTATCCACGTCGCCCCAATCGAGTGCGCGCATGGGGCAAGCCATGACGCAGTAGGGCTTCTGATTGTTTGCAACCTCGTCTTTGCACATATCGCACTTAATGGAGTAGCCCAGGTCTGCATGGAGCTGCGGGGCGTTGTACGGGCATACGCCAACACAGGTTGCGCAGCCAATGCAGGTCTCATGGTCAGTCCAAACAATACCGGTCTCAGGGTCTTTTTGCATAGCGCCTGTGGGGCAGTTTGCAACGCATGCGGGGTTTTCGCAATGGTTGCAAGCCATGCTTATGAAGTAATGGAAAACACCGTTAGGAGCATAGTGGCCTGCTTCGGTTGGTTCCCAGGAACCGCCGGCATAGTCATATACGCGCCTGTACAGGTTGTCGGTAGGCAGGTGATAATTCTCTTTACAGGCAACCTGGCACGACTTGCAGCCGGTGCAGCGTGCCGAGTCAAAGTAGAATGCATATTGCGTCATAAGTATCTCTCCTCCCTCTACGCTTCAATGCCAACGGGCGTCACAATGGGACGGTTCTTGTCGGCGTCAAGCGTAAGCGGCCCCTCATATTTCTCGACTTGCAAAAGTGTGCCGGTCCAGGCTTGGCATCCGCCGCCGGATGACTTGGGGGCCTGGAGAATGTTGGGGCATCCGCCAAGGTCAATGCCGGATTCCTCATCAATCTGAATCCAAGCACCGTCCTGAATGGCTACAGCGCCGGGAACAATGTAAGGCAGAACTTTTGCGTGGCGCAATACTTTGCCGTGCGGGCTTGTCATAAGAACGGTGTCGCCGTTCTTGATGCCGCGGGCCTCGGCGTCTACCGTTGACATGAAGCACTCCTGCGGGAAGGCCTCACGCAGCGATACGGCGTTGTCGTTGGGGCTGTGGGAGCGGCGCAGTGAATGGGGTGACCAAAGAACAAGCGGCCATTCCTCGGTACGGGACTCGGCGCCCTGCTCGGGGTCGCCAATCTGGTACATACCAATAGGTGCAATGTTGGAGTAACCCACGGAGTTAATCATGTAAGCGAGGGTCTCGCAATAGATCTCAAATTTGCCAGAAGCAGTTGCCAGAGGAGCGTTTTCCGGATCAGCAACAAAGGCGCCAAACGGCTCAGCATAGGCAATTGAATCCTCGGTGAACGGGTACTTAAGAATACCCTTCTCGCGGAACTCGGCAAAGGTATATGCGCCTTCCTGAGGTGCTGCGCCTTCTGCCTCGGGGAAGAGCTCATCAATTTCTTCCTGCGTAATGGTAAGAAGCGGAGAAGACATGAAGGTCTCGTTGTTCATAATGGTGGCGTCGCGCACGGTGGCGTAGCGGCGGTCATCATCAGAAAGCGGGCTTACGGCTTTGGGGTCAACGCCCATGCGGGGAGCGAGCTGCTCCATAATCCACTGCTCATGCTTGGCCTCATAAAGCGGCTCCATGATCTGGTCAAACCAGAGAACAGAAGAAGCGTCTCCGCCAAAGGCCTTATTCGACTTCTCCCACCATACCTGGACCGGAAGCACAATGTCGCAGTACTGACGGCTTGCGTCAAAGTAAGGACCGGCACCCCATACAAAGTCCATGCTGCGTACGGCTTTGATACCGTTGTTTGCATCAGGAATCTGGTTGAGGGTGTTCATGTATCCGCCAAAGTAGATCATATGGATGTCGATCTTGCGCTTACCACCCGGCCAAATGTCACGGCCATATTCACCTGCAAGAATCGAGCGCCAGCACTCGGACGGCTCCATGTTGAGCCAGGACTGAGGATCCTCAAGAACATCCCACTGAGGAATGGGGTAATACATGTAAACAGGAGCACCTGCCGGCTGCAGGGGGTTCACGGGGTCAGCGGTGGTGGGGCAGAAACTACCGGGGGTCATTGAACCGCCCACGTAGTCCTTAATGCCGCTCCAGCTCATATAATGGCCGGGCGTGCCAATGCCGCCATGCATAAGCGCCATGGTATAGAAGCTCTGAACAAACTGCTCGCCTGCCGGAATCTTGGCGGTTGACTGGCTCGCAAAGAAGTCGACCTTATCTACCTCGGCAATCTCGGCAGCAAGGTCGCGGATGCGCTGTGCGGGGACGCCGCAGATTGCCTCGGCCCACTCCGGGGTCTTCTCGAGCATGTCATAGCCGGTGCCCATGACGTAGTCTTTCCAGGAAAGGTTCTGGCCTTTTGCATGCTCAGGCATTGTGGTGTCGTCAAAACCAACGCAGTATTTATCGAGATAATCTTGGTCATACGTGCCGTTTGCAATCCACTCGTGGCAAATGGCGATGACGAGTGCGGTGTCGGTACCGGGCAGAATGGGAATCCACTCGTCCACAATGGCTGCTGCGGTTTGGTTAAGCCAGGGCTCAATGAGAATGATCTTTGCGCCTGCCTCTTTGCACTGACGCAAGTACCATGTATGGTTACCGGCTTTGTTGGCAGCCCAGTTGCAGCCAAACAATACATGGAGGTCAGACTGCTTAAGCTGCAGGTGATGAGGGCCACCGGTAAAGGCGAAGCCGCCAATCATGTGGGTATCGGCCACCGCGTAAGATGCGAAGGAAACGGTACCGGCCTCGTTGTGAACCGAGCCGCCAAGTGCGTCAAAGAGGTTTACAACGTTGTCATAATAACCGTCGCCAATGTTAGAGCTGGCTGCGCACAGGGCACCCATGGGGCCGTATGCATCAAGATTCTTCTTCCAGGCTGCGGCTACATAATCAAGAGCCTCATCCCAGCTAATGCGCTCCCACTCGTCAATACCACGAAGCTCGCCGTGGGGATCCTCAGGACTCCAGTTCTTGCGCTTCATGGGGTACTTTACACGGGCAGGACCGGTCTGCTCGCTCATACGCGCACGTCCGCGCGCGCAAGCACGGCGCTGCGGCACGGCATATGAGTCTTCCTCTGCCTCGTCGGTGCGGATTTTAAGCGGGATGCCATCCTCAACATAAACGCGGAGCAAACAACGCGAGCTGCCGCAGCTGCAGTTGTTATAGCATGCGCCGGTTTTCCATTCGCCCTTTTCTTCTGCGGGTGCATCTTCAGATGCAAACAAGCAGTTCTCCGGCGAAACAGACGTGAGGCCCAAAAGTCCTGCTGTTGCTGCCGCAGCACCCCATTTCGCAAAACTGCGTCTGGTAAGAGCTTTGTCCAACATAAGTCTCCCTTCTTTTATCTCCCTCTCTTTTGCCAACGGCAAAACTCTCGTACAAAAGGCTTGGTAAATAACATAGACTACCTTTGGATGGATACGCCAACGGCAGTCCAGTGTTTCTCTCCGTTCCAAACCAATGTAGAGAACAGTTTAATGTTCAATCATGAATTGTCAATTTACTAATATTATGATTTGTCAAACGCTACACAAGAGTCCTTTTTTGAACGCAGAAAGGCACCCGTAAAAACGTAACCCTTTGTGTGAAAACGGTATACCGCCTGAATAGTCAGCACCACAAACACAGCGCATACAGCAAAGAAAATATACGCCGGGATATATGAACCGCCAAAGGCATCTGCAAGAATTCCCGGCAGCGGAGAAAACACCAGGCCTCCTGCCGCATAACCAATTTGGAAACGGCGCACGGTTTGATCATAATGGGCAGTGTCGCTCAAATCGCCCGCCCAGGCAGTAAGGCCTACGGTTGTTGTGGCTAGGCCAATTCCGTAGAGACAAACACCGCAGAACATGAGCACGATGCTGCTCTGAGCTACACAAAGCAGCACAAACCCAGCTATGAGACAGCAGCCAAACAACCAGTTACAACGGTAGACCGAGATCTTCTCGGACAAAAAACCAAACGCAATTTTGCTGAGAATGAGCGCCACACCCGAGACGGTAATAAAGAGCGCGGTCACGTGTGAGGCAAAGCCGTTTGACGAGGTAAAAACCGAGAGGTGGCTGTAACCCACACTGGTAAGGCCACCCAAAAGCAAAAGCATTGGCGCAAGAACATACCAGGCGCGCTTGGCGAGAGGCTTTTTGTCCGCTTGGGACATAGTTTGCGTAGTATCGCCGAGAAGACCCTGGCCATAAGGCTCGAGTCCCATATCAGCGGGACAGCTCCTTACGAGCACAAAACATGCCAACGCGCAAAGCACAATAAAGACTGCCTCGGCCGTAAACGCAAAGGTCAGGCCCCATGTCTCGACGAGCGCGGTTAAAAGCGTGGGAATCCCCAAGGTAGAAAGGCCCGTTACTGCCGTACAAATACCCAAAGCGGTGTTGCGGCCTCCTTCAAACCACCTGCCCAACAGCATGGCGATAGGCACCATGGTTCCCAGACCATAAGCAATTCCCACAACGGCAGCCGCAAAACAGCATGAGATGAAGTCCCGAGCCAGGCCAAACAGGAGAATACCTGCAGCTATAAGGAGCGTCGCAAGAGTGAGCCCCGCACGCAGAGAAATTCTTTTGTAGTAAGGCGCCGTCAGGAACATCGCGATAAAGGCAAACAGACTGCGCACGGTAATAATCGCCGAGGACTCAGCGCCGGTAAGACCGTAAGCATCAATAAGAAACGGCTGATAAACGGTAAACGCATTAATCGAGAGTCCGCTTGTGCAGAAAAGCGCAATAGCGCAACCCGAGCAAACCAACCAGCTATAATGTATGTTACCTGCCCGTGCCATGCATACTCCCTGTAATCCAAGTTAAAGCACCGCTGCTTCACTGTCACTTTTGCGGATGCATACAATAGAACTCTTCGATGTATTTGTAAAATGCATATATTTAGATTAATATATAACATTTTTGGTATATATAAACGTAAGGAGGTGTGCCGCTATGCCAACCAAACAGGACATCGACGCGTTTCTTGCTGTCGCCCAGTGTGGAAGTATATCTACCGCAGCAGAGCAGCTCTACGTAACACAACCAGCCTTGAGCAGGCGTATTGGTAACCTCGAACAAGAGTTGTCCTGTAAGCTCTTTGAGCGGGGCAAAGGTGTGAGGGGCGTATCTCTGACCACGCAGGGCAAGGTGTTTCTCTCGATTGCCCAAAAATGGGAAACCGTTTTCCGAGAAGCCCAGGCGCTCCATACGCTTGACAGCAGGCCGGTGCTCAAACTCGCAGCCATAGGCTCGGTGAGTGCATTTTTGCTGCCCGGGATTCTCCGCGAAGTAACTGCGGACGATGCTCCGTACCGGCTTGACTTCCACCTGTGCCACACAGCCGAGGGCTACTCACTGGTAGAAGAAAACCTTGCGGACATTGCGTTTATTGATTACGTATACGGTACTCAAAAGTATGCAACCGCTTCTGCGCTGGCTCTCCCGGTGTACTCAGTACCGTTTGTGGTGGTGGGAGGTGAGTCTTGGAAAGGCACTCAGAAGGTCTCGGTCGCAGATCTTGATCCTTGCCGGGAGATCAGACTTCCCTGGAGTTCATCCTTTAATATATGGCATGACCAGCATTTTAGCTCAGGTTCTCTTTTTGTTGCGAGTCTGGATAACGCTTCGGTCATTAAAGATGTAATTCGGGATGATCTCTTTGCTTTTGTACCGCGCACCGAGGGCGTCCGCCTGTCCTCAGCATCAGAAAACATGGTTATGCTCGAACTCGACGGCAACCCGCCCGAAGAAATAATCTGCTGCCTCATAGCCGCCAACAACATCGACAAACCCCACATCAAACACTTCATAGACATCGTCAAAGCACACGTAACCGCAAGCCCATATGTACAATGCCTCCTATAAACGCAGCAACCCGCTTTTTCGATGGTGCAGATTCTCATGTATGTGAGTACTCTGGTCCATACTCGGCCCGTTTGTACAACCCGCTGACACATTCTTGACCGTTTGTGCAACCTGTTGACTCGTTCTTGACCGTTTGCGCAACCTGTTGACTCGTTCTTGACCGTTTGTACAACCCGTTGGCACATTCTTGACCGTTTGCACATCTCAAAGAAATGAGCAGCAAGAGCTTCTCCAATCAGCAGCCTCATTACCTGGCCTTTTAATAAGCCATGGAGAAACCCTTGCTGATTACAATGCGCATTCCTCAAGATCGCACCATCAGCACGTGCAAACGGTCAAGAATGTGCCAACGGGTTGTACAAACGGTCAAGATTGAGTCAGGGTAACTTGTTTGAAACAGCCGTCCCTGTACAAACGGTCAAGATTGTGCCAAAAGCGACGGCTTTGCATACCCGTTAGACAATTCACACTTTATCTCGCGTAGAGAAATCGCCATTTCATGACTACTCAAACGCATTTGAGTAGTCAATTTTGGGCCTCCAACCTCTTAGGCCGAGAAGCCCTGGCCTTCTGACCTGCAAGTTCTTCTCGGCCACTTTATTTTGTTCTTCCGGAATGACTACTCAAACGCATTTGAGTAGTCATGAATCGATAATTTCTCTACGCGAGACAAAAAGTGAATCATCTCTCGTTGGCAGTTAAACAGAAGAATGAGCAACATGAATACTCTCGTATTGTCGTGATTCAGAACAATCCTTGCATAGTTTTATTTAGACGCCAGCTTTAAGAACTTGGTATCGTTCATCTGCTCGTTTGTGAGATATTCGCCATCTTTAAACAGCGCGTAGGTTGTTATGGGCGTTGGAGCATTTTGGGCATCAGCCTTGTTTTCCAGGTGAATCGCCCTGAACGGAATGCCGTGATCTTTGGCTGTCTGCTCAACAATAGGAACGTACTTACCATTGAACGGACACTGGCTTGTGTAATACAGAATATAACCGGCCTCGTCACAGTGGGGGTGCTTGGCACATTCCTTAAACTTTGGCTGCTCTGCTTTGGGAGAGAACAGCAGGTACCAGAGTTGTATGCCGTTGTCTGCCTCATCACAGACTTCAAAGCCTTTATGCTTGAGATACTTAGGGTCAGCCAAAAACGGCTTTTTCTTTGCCGAGGATAAAATGCAAAGCCCCTTCTTACCTTTTGCCTTACTGTCTTCTATGCAAGCATTAAGCAGGTCATTCGAATACCCATGGCCTTTAAATGAGCCAGAGACCCACAAGCAATCAATGTACATATACCCATCAGCACAAAGGGGATTCCAGGCATTCTCGGCCGGAATGTATTCAATACAACACTTGCCGCGCTCAGTGCTTTTGAGGAATACCAGCCCATCATCAAAGCGATCTGCCAGCCACGCCTTCTTAGATGATACCTGTACATCCTTATTGTTAGAAATAGCGCAGCAAATATGCTCCGTCTCCAAGTTCTCTTTTGTAACTCTCATGTACTCCATGCTCATCCCTCCGGCATCACGGCACAATACGTAACCTGATAATAACAGTACCTGCTCTCCTGGTTACTATTTAACTGTGTAATGTCATCCAATCTCCAAGCAATCGCTGCTTCAAGACCTTTCACTTCACGGATTTGCTTGTTAATGCTATTATGCGTACCAAACACTCTGTGCTTTTTAGAAAGGCTCATCTGGTATTCGAGGTTTTGGAGGTTACGATGGAACAGTGTGCAATATCAAGAAGAAATGTCTGTAAAGCAGCTCTGGCGGGACTTGCGATGGTCTCTGCCGCAACGAACCCACACGTTGCCCGCGCAACTTCCCTAACCGGTATTATCTCCTCTTTTTTAGATACCGAAAATAGCCCGGCTTCTCCATATGCAGACATCCACCCCTATGATACGGCCGGTACCCATGCGCGCCTGGCCCTGGAAGAGGGCAGCTATCCGCTTACCATCGCCGCGGTTCCGGCGGGCCATATCATCGCATACGAGGGCTTTGAGTACATGCTTGACCCCGATACTTCGCACTATAACGAGGGATGGATCTCCACAAGCGCCGGCGAGTATACCATCATTAAAATACCTATCACCCTCACCAATGTGGGCAGCCCTCTCGACCGGCCTTATTCACCTGACATCCGCCTGTTTGGACCAACCGGCACATACTACAGCGGTGTTATTGGCGGAGACTCCAGAGACCTTAATGAATTTGTTGGCCTGGTCAGTTATGATGATCTGTCTACCGGTGAACTCCTGGATTCCGCTGGCATAACAATAGGCGAATCTATTGAGCTTGTCGCCTGCTTCAGGGTCGAAGGACCAGGCGCTTATACCATCGTTATTGGTGATGACGATGACTTTGTTGCAACATATGCCTTGGTAGATCATGTTGAAGCACAACAGACCGTCCTTGCCATGCCAACACAGATCAGCGATTTTCAAACATATTCACAAAGCGGTTCAGTAGGTTTTGAGTGTGCCATCAGCACTGATCCAAGTTCTTATGTCCATACATCACTCAAGTACTCATATAACAAAGGCCCTTATGAGGTTATTGGTATCCCCATGATTATCAGGAACTCAAGTAACGAGTTTTTACCCAATGGTACAGACGGTGTCTGGCAGGTCGTGCATGCTTATGATCTCAAGGGCGAAGAAGCTCCTTTTTACCAGGATTTCTTTAAGTGGTCTCTCGGTCAAAACTCAGAAATGCTTCCGTTTACACAAACTACCTGTATGTTCTATCTGCCATATCAGGGCAACGGTACCTATACGTTCCTCATTAAGAACCGCGATATCCCAGATGCAAAATTCAAAGTTGAATTTGATTCTCAGAAGGCACGAGATGACTTTGAATTCACAGACAGCATTGACAAAGACCGGGTAAATATTCTTCCGCAGGCTAGCCATGTTGTTGGCGGTTTCGCGCGCCTAAACCTTGATGATTCAACCATTCTCATCCATGGTCTTCTGTACAAGGTTTCCCAAGATCAAAGCGTCTATGAGACTAAAACTCTGTTTGAGGGAGACGCTGAAACTACCGTTATCAAGATCCCGGTTACCGTCACCAACCTCAGCGACCAATTCATAGCTCCATCCAACACCTACGTACGAGTATTTGGTCCTGCAGGCCATAATATGAACTTGCGTGCCGAGAAGGGCAGCCTTTCCAAACTTGGCATAATTAATCCGGGCGATTCGGTTGAATCCTATGTCCGCTTTACAAGCGAAGGTCCCGGTACTTATATTCTGTCTTTAGGTGATGCCGACGACTTTACGTCAGTATCCATAACTGTCGATGATGCCAAAGCAACGCCTGGTATCCCGGTTGCCCCAAGCTCAACAACAGAGTTTCTCAGCTTTGGCCACTTTGAATACGCTTTTGGCACCGACCCTGCAGACTACCTCATCAGAACCCTCAGAAACCAGGAAACCATTACGATCCCTCTGGTTGTAAAAAGCCATTCCATTATACAACGCGGGCCGTATTACGGGCTTCCCTCAAGTTATGCGGCACACTTTGCATGCCCAAGCGGCCAGGAATCCCCATTGTCTGTCATTTGGGAAGATGATTTTTGCTGGGGAAGCGCTTCTGGCCAGTCCCTCTACCCCGGTACCGAGACTACGCTTAATGCGATCTTCCCCTACGAAGGCCCCGGCACCTACAGCCTCGAGTTCTATCAATACAGTGACCACCCCGAGAACCCCATAGCTCTCAGGGTTGAGGTAAATATATAAAGCGAAACAGGAAATACAACAACCGCCCGCGCGCGGTGGTGCCTATGCTTGAATCCTGGGGCTATCATGTAGCCAACGTTCTTTCATAGGCTTTTGGGAAGAGTAAAACCCTCTGGCATTTAAACCATCTATTTTGTGCCGAGAAACCCGCACCGGTTAGGGACGCGGGTTTCTTAGCAATTTGGCACAAAAACGCCAAACAGCTCAGGGAGTTCTGCGAGGGTATTAATCCTCTATAAGAGCTGGCAGGCAATATATTGGCCATAGATGTATACCTTCAAGTTCACCAATATCCTGTTGAGAAGCAATGATTTTATCACCAACATACGGAGCGTATTTCTTCGAAAAGTTATCAATTGACAGATGCGGTGTTATGCGTGAAGATTTTACTTCTATTGGTACAAGCTTTGTATTATGAATTAGTAAGAAGTCTACTTCATAAGAATGCGTACTTTCTGATTTTCTCCACGTATGATAGTAGAGCTGCTTCCCTGCTGAGGCCAATATTTGTGCTACTGCGTTTTCATAAAGATATCCAAGATTCTCAGAAAGCTTATCGCTGAGCATCTTTTTATAAATATCCTCGTGTGCCTTGCTTTCATCATTAAAGAGAAGCGTTACAAATAGGCCTGTATCAGTGATATAGAGTTTAAACTCTTCATCACTTTTTGTTTGAGAAAGGCTTATACCGGGGCTGGATACATTGTTACAAATGAGAGCGCATTTTGAATCTAATAAATCTGATAGGAGTTCTTCATCTTTTGTACTCTTTTTCTTGCCTGTCGCATTGCTAATAACAAACCGTTTCTTTCGCAAAGCCAGCTGAGACGGAATGGCTTTGAATATTCTTGATATCCTCCCGGAAGAGTCTATCTTTTTAAAGTCATCTTTATAGAGGTCGATTATCTCCCTTTTAATTGCATCAATTTCTGCAAAGTTTTTCTTTTGAACATACGCCTCGACAGCTTGCGGCATACCACCTACAGCCATATAAACCCTAAAATCCCTCATGAGTTTTCTGTTTGTTGAATTGCCAATGGGTTTGCCTATTTTTACAATTTTCTTGATCAGCTCATAGTTTGAGTTCCCCGTTGCCCAGAGAAATTCCTCATAATCCATAGGGTACATAGTAATCTTGTGCTCTTCTGAAGGCAGCACGATACCCTTAACATTCTTTTTGATTGATATAAGTGAACCGGTCTCGATATAATCATATCGATGGTCTGCCACAAGATACTTTATTGCCTGCCTTACTTTTGGAAACAGTTGAATCTCATCAAAGATGATAACTGATTCCCTTTCATATAAGGTAATATTAGTCTCTGCTTGAAGACGCAAAAAGAATAAGTCAAGGTTATTGATATCATTGAAGATATCCTTTACACCTTCTGACATATTCGCGAAATCGATTTTGATGTAGCTTCTATACTCATGTTTCGCAAAACTTTCTGCGACTGTACTTTTACCAACACGTCGTGCACCTTGTATCAATACGGAGTATGTCCCATCATACGTATCTTTCCATGTCTTCAGTTCATCATAGACTTTTCTTTTAAACATGGCTATACCTCCATTTGTTGCGATATTTCGTAATAATACTACTCTATCTCTACCGTTATTTCAACATCTATGATTATATTTTTTGACATTATTTCATGTTTTTCCACTGTTCACTGTACTTGTGCCGAGAAACCCGCGCCGGTTAAGGACGCGGGTTTCTCGGCAATATACAACTTGTTCCTTTTGTACCGTGCAAGAGGGGTTTTAAGGAGAGGCCTACCTTACGGATGACCCTTCCAGTTTGTCCGCTTGCACATGTAATCATAGTAGTCGTGGTATACCCAGTCGCATCCGTCGTTGTGCCAGCAGTTCTCGTAGTTCTCGTAGGTGTCCTTGCAGGAGCGATCCTTGCTGAAGTAATCCTCCGGGCAGTAGGGGTGCCCTACTCCGCCGGCCACCTGCGCGAGTCCCTCATCCGGAAGCAGCTCAAGTCCCTTGACGTTCATTTCGGTCCTGGAGGCTGTCTCCTGGTCCATTTCTGCGATGGCGGCTGTCAGCTCCTCCTCGGTAAAATCAAAGCCTGTCTTTTTTGCGATGTTCACATAGGCGGCAAGCGTCTCCTCCTGCGTAGCCGGCTCGCTATACTCCTTCAGGAGTTCGACCACCTTGGGGTCCTCGAATCCCTCCTTCAGGAATGCTTTTGCATTTTCAGTGCTCACCGTTCCTCCTTTCCTTGTCTTGTTCCTATATACAATCCTTCAAATCGTCCTCGGTCGCAGCCTGCCCCCCTTGGGGCTGATTGCGCCGCAAATACGCCTCAAACGACTCTTTGGCCACCTGCGCGATTCTCTTGTCGCCGTCGTGCTCAAAGAACCAGCAGGCCTCAGGGTCAGCGCCGTAGTAGCCTTCCCCAGCCATGAGGGCGGAGTTCCTGCAGCCGCCATTGCAGCGGTCAATAAATTCGCAATCCCTGCACTTGCCGCTCCCGTCGCGCACGTCCGACACGCTCGCGCGGCATAGGTGGTCGAACTCTGAATCGCCCAAGATGTCTTTGAGCGGTGTCTCAAAGAGGTTGGGGAAGCTAGGCGCGTATGCCGTGTCGGCCATCCCCATGCAAGGGCATACCATGCCCTCGGCGCCAATATAGAAGCAATCAACCAGTACGCCGCAGGATGGCGTGCATTTCTCGGCCTCTGCCGGGCACCCCTTGATACTAAAGCTATCCCACGCATCTCTGCCGGGACTGTAGCGAAAGGCTCCCGACAACGTAATGGCGAGCGGAGCGTCATCATCAAAGTACTGCGGTATGTAATCAAGATACAGCTGAAGCTCCTCTTCTGGGGAAAGCCGCAAATCAGCGAGCTCCGGATGGGCCCATTCCCCCAGCTCGAAGGCGGCGGAGACCTTCATGCTGCTCACGCCGAGCGATGCCATGCACTTCACGGTTTCCCTCAGCGTATGCCGGTTCCCACGGTGCAGACACATAGAAACCGAGACCTGGTGCTCGCGCCTGCACAACAGCCGGATGGCGCTTAGGGCATGTTCCTCAGCGCCGGGTACGCCGCGCAGGAAGTCGTGGCATCCCACTCCATCAAAGCTGAGCTGGAACGGGGGGTGTGCCCCGCGCTTCTCCAGGCCGTCCAGGAGCTCCTCATCCACCAGCCAGCCGTTGGTGTAGATGCAGTCGATGCCAATCTCGCGCTCGTTCAGCATGTCGACGATGTCCAAAAAATCTTTCCTCGTCAGGGGCTCGCCGCCGGTGATCCCCACTTGGAAGACGCCACACTCGGCCAGCTGGTCTGCAATCGAGACAATCTGCTCCTTGCTCGGCACCCCATGCTTGGCGCTCGGGGCCGACATGAAGCAATGCCGGCACCTGAGGTTGCACGCCCCGGTGATTGACCAGTGGGCCTCCCTCTTGTACTGCGCCGGGTAGGTTTTGTACTCCTGATCTGGCGCGAGATACTCACCAAACCGAGCCCT
Organism: Coriobacteriales bacterium; assembly: GCA_017515595.1. GTDB lineage: Bacteria > Actinomycetota > Coriobacteriia > Coriobacteriales > UMGS124 > RGIG5691. Next base: position 26,660 of record JAFWFL010000105.1, on the reverse strand, counting down.
GCGGATTATTCCCTCCTCCAGCAATGAGTCGAGCAACTGCTGCTCGTCTTCCCCAAGGCAGTCCCGTTCGATGTCATGGGCGCCGTCGCAACGCATAAGCATCACGTACTCGTCATGGGACAGGAACTCCGCTCCCTTCCGCTTTGTTCCGTTAAACTACGTCTCCCTTTCACACTAAGCAAGCGTTATGGAAACAGTTCTTCTTAACTCATTACTCATTACCGAGAAGTACGCGCTGGTCAGAAGCGCGTTCTTCTCGACAGGTCACAAAGATGGTTCTTCTTGACTCATTCACTCAACGTTATTGTATTTAAAATATGGTGAAATGGTGATGAATTGGTCAAGAAAACTGTTCCCTGTGACTCATTTTATAAAATGGTAGTGATTTGGGATTTCCCAAAATAATGTCGTCAGACAGAAAGGAACTGCCATGTCAAACAACATCAATCGTCGTGACCTCATCAAAGGCGCTGCTCTTGGTGCCATGACCCTGGGAGTCGCCGGCCTCGCTTCAGCCGCCCCCGTGGCTGCCGTTGCCGAGCCCGCCGCCTCCGAGCCTGCTGCCTCCGAGACCGTCGCAATGAAACCCGGAATCTACTGCGGCCAGGCCTGGGGCTTTGACTGGATTGAGCCCGTCCAGGTGAAGATTGAGGTAAGCGAGACCGAGCTTCTGAGCGTCGAGATCATCGAGAAGGAACTTAACCGCGAAGAGCCTGTCATCATGGAGTCTGTCGAGAGGCTCATGATCCCGCGCATGATTGAGCAGCAATCCACCGCCGTCGACTCCATCTGTGGCGCCACGTTCGTCAGCAACGGTGTCAAGATGGCCACCGAGGACGCCCTTAAGAAGGCCCTCATTGCCGGTGGTTCTGACCCAGCTGCCATTAAGGCTTTCCAGGTCGAGCCCATCCCTGAAGGCGGCGAGGAAGTCATTGACGTTGACGTTGTTGTTTGCGGTGTCGGCGGTGCCGGTAGCTCCGCTGCCATGAGCGTCGCCGAGCAGATGCAGGCTGCCGGCCTTCCCGTGAGCGTCCTGGCTATTGAGACCGCCGGCAAGTGCGGCGGCGCTGCGTCCTTGGGTGGTGGCCCCTTCACCGTCAACGCCCCCAAGTACTCCGAGGTCTACAACGAGGGTAATCCCTACTGCGAATACGACAGTCTGTATGAGGACTGGATGAACGTCTACGGCAAGGGCACCGGCTGCAAGCCCGAGATGGTCAAGCTCCTCATGGACGAGTCTGGCAACACTATCGACTGGCTCCAGTTTGAACACGGCTTTGTGTTCACCAAGGCCATGCAGAGCCTGCCATCAGTCGCTTGGGCTTGCTACCAGCAGTTTGTCTATTGCGCCAACACCAGGAACGCCCCAATGGACCTCGAAGCCGAGTATCCTGACTACACCTTTGGCCCCCGTTCGCAGGCTGTTGGCCAGTACTTTGGCCACATGCTCGCTGATTACCAGGCCCTCGGCGGCAAAATCCTCCTGGAGACCACCTGCACCGAACTGCTGTATGACGCAGCCGCCAACAAGGTCACGGGCGTCAAGGCCGTGAACAACATCTCCGGCAAGGTCTACACTGTCAACGCCAAGGTTGTCATCACCGCCACCGGCGGCTTCCTGGGCAGCACTGATCGCCAGGCCGAATTCATCCAGAACCCCGTGTACCCGCTCCAGGGTCCGTGGGCCGTCTGGGGTATGTATCAGAGCAAAGGCCAGATGATCAAGTCCATGGTTGACCAAGGTCTCGCCACTTACAACATCGACATGCCTCCGTGCATCCACGTCAAGAAGACTGACGGCTTGGTCAGGAAGTACCCAATATACTACCGTGAAGGTGTTATCTCGCACCTCCAGATCCAGAATACCTGGTCGCTGAATGACCTGCCGCTGCTCATTGGCAACGACACCGGCAACCTCCAGGTTGGCTTTGACGGCAAGCGCCACTACAATGAAGCCGGCATGTTCGCCTTCTGGGCTGGCGGCGGCGTCTGGTACACCATCGTGGGCAGCGAGGTCGTCGACAACCTGGCCAAGAACGGCTTCCCGGGCGATCCTGGCACCTTCAAGTCCTCCAGCTGGGTTTACGGCTTTGGTGGCTATCCAAACGCCCGCCCAATCCCGCAGATCTACGAGGTCCTGGAAGAGGCCGAGAACCTCGGCTTTGTCCACAAGGCTGACTCGCTTGAAGAGCTTGCCGGTATCCTCGGCTTCCCGGTAGACGACTTCATTGCTCAGGTCGAGCGCTACCGTGGCTACTGCGCCGCCGGCGTAGACGATGAGTTTGGCAAGGCTGCCAGCAAGCTGGTTGACAACCTGCAGAACCCGCCGTACTACGCAGTGACCATGAGGCCGTTACCCTACGCAACAACCGCAGCCATGGACGTCGACACAGACGTCAACGTCCTGCTCCCCGACGGAACCAAGGTTGGCGGCCTGTTCTCCTGCGGCAACGACTCCGGTGGCGTCCTGTACTCCAACATGGCTCCGTACGCCCAGTACGGCGGTGTTGCCCTGAGCTGGGCCCTTACTAGTGGCCGTCTCGCCGGCATCAGCGCCGTCAAGTACCTGCAGTCGTAAAACACTAAAAGGCGCGGTCGAGAACCCCGCCCAATGCAGGTAATATAGCTTAAAATGCAGCGTGCCTGTCGCCCTAAAAGACGACAGGCACGCTACGTTGAGTCACCAAGAACCGTCCCTCATGACTCTGACTCACTCAAGAGTTTCTCGACATGGTAATTAAACTTGCCGAGAAACCCTTGAGTCATGATAATAGAGAGTCAAGGGGGACGGTTCTTATTGACTCATTTTTGAATTCATGATATCTTGTTCGGGGGGTGATCATATGCCAAGAATTGCGCGAGATATTGGGAAGACTGGTTGGGCACATGTGATTGTCCGGGGGATAAACCGCGAAAGCTTGTTTTATGACGAAGATGATTACAAGCGATTCAAAACCACCATCGAGCGTTATCAAAAAGAAATTGTATTTGAGATTGCAGCATATTGTATGATGAGCAATCATGTCCATCTCTTGTTGTATGTCGAGGATGGTTCTTACGCCGCATTGCTCAAAAAGCTCCTGGTTAGTTATGCCGCTTACTATAACAAAAAATACAGTAGAGTTGGACCGGTATTCCAAGATCGATTCAGAAGCGAACCAATAGATGACGAGCGATATCTGCTGACAGTTGCGCGATATATCTACCGCAACCCGCAAAAGGCCGGCATATGCCTTGCGAAGAATTATCCTTATACTTTTATTCAAAGAGACGGAATACTGTCAGGATACTTTGATACAAACGAAGAATTAACAGCATTTCTGGAAACAGAAAACTGTGACATCTGTCTTGAGTTTGAATCAACAGACGAACACGCCGATACAAAAGCATTAGAGTTAATCAAAACCATAACTAAGGAGACAAATCCGCAAGCGATTCAGAGTTTAGAAAAGAATCAGAGAGATCAAATCCTCGTTAAGCTCAAGGAACAGGGATTGAGCGTTCGTCAGATCTCCAGATTGACCGGGGTCAATCGCAATATTGTTCAGCGTGCATGAGTCATTAAGAACCGTCCCTCGTGACTCCCCATGACTCTGACTCACTCAAGAGTTTCTCGACATGGTAATTAAACTTGCCGAGAAACCCTTGAGTTATGATAATAGACTATGTGTTATTTCCTATGCATCCCAAGCTTCGAGAGTTGCGGCGTGCTGCGCTGCTACACGACCGGTAGTTACAGCTTCCATAAGGTTACCAAAGTTATAGAGCAAACCATTGAATGAACCAAACTCTCCGGTGTTGTACAAGCGCGGGATTGTTTCACCATAACCATTGAGTGTTTGTGCGTATTCATTGCGCTGAGGACCACCGTTGGTGTTCATAAGGCCATTTCCAAGCTCAATTGCGTAGAACGGCGGATTATCAAGCGGTAACATTTCTTCAGGCTTGCGGCCAAACTCGGGATCTTCTCCGTCTTCGCAATACTGGTTGTAATCTGCAACCGTAGCCCTGAGAGTATCGGCATCAATACCGTTGATCCAATCCTCTTCGAGCGTGCATGCAGTGTTGGACTTGATGTTTGCCGCAAGCTCTTCAATGGTCTCGCCCTTAAAAATCCAGCCTTTTTCTACAGCATATTCATTGCTCGGCCAACCGTCGCCACCACTCTTGCTTAAGGGGTTGGTATCATCAAACATGCTTTGATCAAAGATCATAAACATGGGACGCAGCGCGAAATCAAAATTGTCATCATCATAAATAAACTCAGGGAAGCAGCCATGCTTGTGTCCTACCGCACTCTTCTCGTTGCAGTATCTCTTAGCATTCTTTCCTACAAAAATAAATTTATAGTTAGAACTCGATCCTAAAGTAGAAGAGCGTAGGCTTGCAGCACACCGCACTCCAAGCTCGTCAGAAGGCACATTATAAACCTCGGTAGTAGCTTCTACCAGGCCCATGTGCCACAGCGCCGCGCCCACCTCTGTGACCATGGGGAAACCGTCACCGGTGTTATTGACATTTGTTGCATAGAACTTGATACCGGGGCTAAAGTAGTTGTAGAGCATCCATTGGTTATTCTCGTAGCCGCCGCATGCCATGATAACTGCTTTGTGTGCTTTGAAGTTGAGAGTTTCGCCATTGGGACCCTCGGCAATAACGCCGCAGATTTCTTTGGTAAAGGGGTTTTGTACAAGGCGCTTTGCCCTGGTTGAGCACCTGACATCTGCGTCACGCTCCGTTGCGGCTTCGTTCAACGCCTTATAGAGGTGCCTACCCATGGTCCCCTCTTGATTTGCGATGCTTCCCATCAAGTATAACGGCGGGGTTTTGCGCCCGTCACCTTTAGTCTCGGTCCAATCAACCGGAATGTCATATTTCTCAAACCATTCAGGAGTTTCATTGGTGAATGCCATGTAGGCGCGAATGGTTCTCTCGTCGCAATCTGCACCGTAGCAGCCATGCTTATAAATGCTGTACCATTCGTCTATATCATAGTCAACCTCGTGGAGCTGACCACCCGAGCGCGCCATGTTTCCGCCTTCGCGCGTGGCGGTTTTCTCAAGAGCAATAACCGAGCAACCAGCCTCAATACCGGCAATGGTTGCCATTACGCCACTGCCACCAAAGCCAACAACAATAAGGTCAGCTTCATCAGTCCACTCCGGCTCCCAGGATTGTTTTTGGTCATCTGCCAGTGCAGCTCCAGCGTTTGCCGCTACTGCTGCAGTTGTTGCGACTGCTGCTCCCTGTAAAAGCTGCTTACGAGTAATGCTCATGGTTCCTCCTTTATAAGACCGGGCAGTGGCGTATTTCAAACGAGCTGCCCGGTCATGATGATCTTGTAAGAACAATAATTAACTCTATGCCTTAGCTGCGGCTACTTCTTCACGGGTGGGGATGGTGTAAGTGTTTGCGGGAACCTCAATGGGCTTCACATTGGCAGGGTCTTCACCGCGGGCGGCAGCTGCTGCTTTTGCGCCGGCAATGCGTCCAAAAACAATGCTTTCGCTCATGTTGCCACCGCAGTTCCAGTCCTTGCCAACGGTGGGGCAGCCCATGCAGCCTACCACGTAGAGATTCTCAATTACCTCGCCAAATGTGTTGACTGCCAATGAGGCCTCATTGCGCAGCGCGCCGCCCTCGGTATTGGTAATGGAGCGGTCAAGCGAGATTGCATAAAACGGCGGAACTTCAATGGGATTGCACTTTGAAGTGCTGCGGCCCATAGGATCATTGCCGTCAATAATGCCCTGGTTAAATGCAGCAACAGTCTCAGCTAATGTCTCTGGAACCATGCCGAGTTTCTCGGCAAGTTCTTCTATTGTTTCGCCTTTGATGATAAGACCGGCTTCGATCTCTGCAGCGCCGTCTTCGCTGTAGCCGGCAACTACCGGACCCATAGCACGGGTGGCATCATCAAACACGAGATAGGTTACCTTGGGCAAAATCGCGGGACGATGGTTTCCAAAGAAATTCTGGTTTCCGCGGCGTGCACGGGCTGACACGTTGTAAAAACGCACACCATCGCCGGCGACAAAGATACCGCCATTACGGACAGACCTGCCAAGTGAAGTAGCAGCGCCGGTCTCCTCGTTAAAAATGCACCAGCCAAATGCATTGCCATGGGTCATATTAACAAGGTTGGCACCATACTTCATAGAGATAAGGACACCGTCGCCGGTGTTGTAGCCTGAAACCGTGTAACCAACCCTGGTCTCGCCAAAGAATGACTCAACCATCTGCAGGTTTGCCTCAAAGCCGCCGGTTCCCAGAATAACGCCACCCTTGGCCTTAATGTTCAGGCGCTTACCTTCATGCTCAATGACAGCGCCAAGGATAACCTTGCTAATTGGGTCCTGGATGCAGTCAATGATAGGAGATTCGCTCCAGACCTCAATGTTTGATCTTTCTTCAACACATTCCTGCAAAAAGAGGTAATATGACGGAGAAAGCGTGGTTACATAAACGCTGTCTGCACAAGGAAGATCTTCGAGGTCAGCTCCGCGGGCGTGGAAATTCAGATCAGCCTCGGGAGCCCCAAGATAATCAAGATAATCCCAGTTCTTTGCGGCCTCTTCGCAATACATGCGCAGCATCGAATCAGTGGGATAGCTAAAGCCGCCGCGAAGCGCGTCCATATAAGTGTAGAAATCATCAGGGTTATCAGTGCAGGTAATGAGCGATTGGTTAGCCTTGCTGCAACCGCCTTCGCGTCCCTCGGGAGCCTTGTCAACCAAAAGGACGCTCGCGCCGTTGTCGGCAGCTTCAATTACAGCTACTGCGCCGGATGCACCATAACCGGCTACAACTACATCATACTCAGCATCCCAGGCAATTTGGGTTGCGTCGTCTGCAAAAGCAGAAACCGTACCTGCCGCCATTGCGCATGCTGATGCAGCTGCTACACCGTGAAGAAGCTGTTTGCGTGTGATTTCCATGAGTAACCTCCATACGTATCAGAATAGAATACCTAACTTGAAAGAATTGCTGTCTCTTTATGATTAAAATGCTTTTGCTCTGATGAGCAACTTCTGACTTCATGATGCCGAGAAGGTCTTGGAAGACAGCGCGAGACCTTCTCGGCAAAAGACAACCTCAAATGAGGATGTACAGCTTATACTCTGTTACCTAAACCGGTGCCGCCTTCAGAGCTTGATTTGAAGTTATACTTAGCGGCGGTAACCTCTTTAAAGCCATAGGTTTCGCTGACATAGTTTGCTGCATTGATACCAGCCAGACGGCCGCTTGTCCAGAGCCAGCCTTGTGCTACACCGCCAAATCCGGGATAACCACGGTTGGGGTTGCAGATAACACCCATGCAGTCAAGACCTGTTGCGTACAGACCGTCAATAGGAGTTGCGCCATCCTGAGCAAGTACGCGCATTTGGGTATCGATATCAAGGCCGCCCTGTGTACCAAATGAGTAACAATAATTCTTAATTGCATAGAACGGAGGTGTTACCAAAGGAACAAGGTACTTCGGGTCTTTGCCAAAATCAGTATCCTCTCCTGCGGCACAAAGCTCGTTATAATGCTCGACAGTTGCAATAAGCGCCAAAGGATCCATATCCATATAACCTGCGAGCTCTTCAAGCGTATCTGCCTTATAAGCCATACCCTCTTCGATAGCAATCTCAAGGCCTTCATAAACTTCAGGAACTGGCATTCCGGCAGGGATTTCGCCACGTGCGGCATAGCCGTCCCATCGGGCTACCGTGTTAAAGCCTTCTGTTACAATTGGCGCAAGGACATCATCAGAAACAACGCGCCAGTGGTTTGCGCCTGCCTTATAGAAGAGGAATGAGTCAACGGTGAGGTCATTCGAGAAGCCCGCATAGTTGGCCTCGTTAAGAACGCGCTCACCTGCATTGGTAATCAAAATAGAATCGCTTAAGTTGCTGACACCGTTTGGAATATTGTTGAGCGACCAGGCCTTATGGCGACCGGTGCGGTTCTCAAGATTATTCTCATCAAAGTTGTAAGGCCATTTGGTAATAGTGTGGTCAACACCGCAGTGCATAGCAATGGGTGACATCTCAATGTTGTACGTACCGGCGCCCATATTGATTGCTGCCTCAATCATAAGACCGGTATCTTGGCCGGTACCCAAAACCTTGCGCTCGCCACGGAACTTCTCGGCAAGATACTTCTCGCGCATTGCGGGGTTGTTGCAGAAACCGCCGGTATTGGTAATAACAGCCTTGGCGTTGATAATATACTCCTGGCCGGTATGGACATTGCGGGCCTTGACGCCAACAACACGGCCATCTTCAGTGATATAGTCATAGCCTTCAGTATTGAGCATGACTTCTCCGCCTTGTGAAACAACGGCCGCGATAACAGACTGATAGTAGGTCATGTTGATGACACGACGGTCCTCGTTTGTACCCATATCTGCGTTGTTGGTGTAAACGCCGTTATAGGTTACAATTCCGCCCAATGACGGGTTGGGGCGCTTCATGGTACCAAAGTTCCAGCCCAGATCATACATCCAGTCGATGGTCTTACCGCTCTCGTCAATAAATACGTCAACAACGTCGCGCTTAGCAAGCATTTCGCCATCAGTTGTATCAAAGAGCAAGAATCCCTCACGGAATGCTTCATTATCGCAGAACGGCTCACCGCCATTGGCAAAATCTGCATAGTGTTGTGCGTTAGAAGCTACGGCCTCGTGCGCAAGATTCGACTTACCGCCAATCTTGCCGGCACGGTCAATACCTAGAATGCTTACGCGGCCATGGGAATTCTCGCGCGGAACAATGGTCTGGATAGTCTCACATGCGCTCTTCATGGCAAGAATACCACCGGTACCAAGGCCAACTACCAAGACATCAACATCTTTTACAATAGGTTCTGCAGGCGCTTCAGCGGCTGGGGTGGCTTCAAACTTGCTCACAGCTCCCGCATCAGAACCGGCGGCTTCCAGCGCCTCAATAAGAGCCTGGCGGATGGCAGACTTTACGGCGCCTGAAGATGCGGTTGCACCTGTTGTGGCATCAACAGCAATAGACTGGTTCTCGATAATACGCGGGAACAAATCAGTAATTACGCTATTGAGAATAACCTCTGTCTCGCCGTGTTCCATACGGTCCTCGGGAACTTCGATTTTAAGAATAGCGTTTTCATTAACGGTAATGGTAACGGGGAGGTCCCACATTTGCCAATAACCCTTAGCTGCACCGGTGTACTTGCCCGGCTTCATAATAGCGGGAGACTCTTCAATTGCAGTGCCGTTTGCAATAGCATACGCCTTGCTTGCAGCGGTTGCGATTGCATTGGAGGTTATGGTTGCGCCGCCAAAGCCATCAACATCAATACTTGCGGTATCAACCATTGCCTGCTGCATTTGCTCAATAGCACGTCCGCCCTTCTCGGGTGTCTCGGCAGGACCTTCAATGGTAACTGCGACCACTGCACCGGTTGCGCTGTTAATCTCAATGGTAACAGTTACATCACCACCAAAACCAAGAGCGGTCGCGGTGCCTGATGCAGTGCCTTCAGAAGATGCGGCATCTGCTAAAGCAAGCGTGGTTCCGGACGCCAAGGCAAGCGAACCAAGGGCACAGGCAGCTCTGGTCAGGAAGCTTCTGCGTGAACAATTTGTTACTGTGCTTTGCATATCTGTCTCCTTTTATATATGCTGGTGTACATTGCAGCGCAGTCTTTATGCGTGCGCCGCCAAGAACAATGCATACAATAGAAAACGATATGTAGTTATACATCGTATAGATCCTTTGATTTAGATGCAAAAAGGGTGGGATAAAAACCACCCCCTCAAACCGTATGATTCATACGATGGCATAGTTATAAGATGTATTACCTGGAATTATAATAATTACGGAAGATAATTGCCTTTGAAGACTACCTAATTGAGAACACCGGAATATACAGGGTGTTTAACTTACAAATTATCATTATCACGTATGAGACCAATAAGTTCCTGCTGACTATGAACATCAAGTTTACGATAGATATTTGTTTTATGCGATTGAGCGGTACCCTGGGAAATAGACAAGCGCTCCATGATAACTGCAAGACTCCTGCCTTGAGCCAACAGTGCCAATACTTCAGTCTCGCGTGGAGTAAGATGCTTTTCTTCAGCGATACGTTGAAGGTTTAACGTAACACGTTGGTCATCAGATTCCTGGGTTGATACGTTAATCTGTTCTTCTGCAGGTTTACTCTCGGGGGCAAATGGTTCAAATATTCGTTCGATCAGGCTTTCAGGCATGAGCCAAGCAAAAAACACAACCAAAAGACAGATAACAGCAGGGATGAGAACTGTTATCTGAATAAGTCCGGCATCAAGTGCATCTAGGATAAGCTCGGAACCCAAAAGTCCCGCAAATCCCGCGAAAAATCTGATCCCTGCCCAAATAGCGGCATATTTGTATGGTTCAAGGCCAAGCTGATATATCGCTCTCAAAATAAATACCGTAATAAGAAGATCAAAGAGTTTGTTTCCGGCAGAGATAACAAAATAGCTCAATCCGGCAAAAGATTGAGAGTCAATCAAAGCCAAACCAAACCCAATAACCGAGACAGGCATGGCAATTCTAAAGAGTGATGATGTTTGAAGCGGGTGGTTAAAGAGCATAAATGCAAACAATACAGCAGCAACCAAAAGCTTAGACCATAAGCGCCAAGTACTGCTGGTTTCAGTCAAAAGACCTGATGTTACCAGGGGCTTGGTCAAGTAGAACACAAACGAGAAAACCAAGCCTGCGAGCAGCATACGTATAAGTGCTTGCCGGCCTAATTTGAGCTGATCATCAGTGCTTTGCTTTACAATTAGATCTCCTTGGGTTTCTGTTTGTTCATGTGATATAAGTCTGAGGAATACTATTGATACGAGTAACAAAGCAGCAATAATAATTGCCCGAACTTGTGGTATGGGTATAAAACCAAGCAAAAATGCGACTAGCGTACCCAAAGCAGTCATAGCGAATATATTCGCCTGCATACTCAAAGGTGGAAGCATCGCAATTTTAACAAACCACGTAATCTCAAAAGCGCCACACGTTATACCTGTTATAAGTGTTGTAATAAACACCATTGGTCCAGGCAGATTGGGAATAAGTACGATCAGTGTTACGATTGCTCCCAGAACGCCCAACAGGTATGTTATATGTGTTAACCGGGCATACGCAAGAGACCGCTTCTCTTTGTCTTTTGGAGACCAGTAAATAAAAAGTAATGATATCGCGAGTGCGCCGGCAAAGAAAACAGCCTGACCTCCCCCCAGCAGGGCAGTCATTGCAAATGCCTGGTCTGAAGATTGATTGATCACTAAATGCCATACATAAAAGGCCGCAAACCCCAGATATTCAAATTGCAAAAGTTTAAAAGCGCTTCTTTCTCGGAACATCTCGGCTCACTCTTCAGACCTGTAAATAAATCAACATTACTATTTATATCATAAATACTTAATTTTAGCTGCAAGGAGTAATATATCATAATCCATCAAGCAGCTTCTACCACTGCGCGAGCAGCGTCGAGGTCTGCCACATCCATTTTGCGGTAGATATGACGGATATGACTTTTGACGGTGTTGTTACTTATGACCAGCTGGTCTTCAAGGTCATGATGAGTCGCACCTTGAAGCCGCATAAAGAGGATTTGTTCTTCTCGGCGGGTAAGGTTATATTGGCGTGCTACCCGAGAGCAGCGTTCTTCAAGCGTAGCTGCCGGGATTTCATATTCCGGGTTATCTTGTAACTGGCCTGCTTCATGAGTATCGTGGGCCATTCTTAAACCCCAGGCATTCGAATAGTCTTCATTTGTAAGAAATGTCTGAAAAACAACGGTAATCAAAACAACGCACGCTGCAATGAGGATATCTGTAAATCCTCCGCTTAAAGCAGCATCCCTAACAGGATATGAAACCAAAATTCCCACAGTTACAGACGCCTGCATCAGGCTGAATACCCACAGTGAATTAACGCCCCGCCTAAATGAAATATCAAATAAGAGTGCGTATACAAATGTCAAAAATATGTCATGAGCCGCAAAAGCAAGTATAGACCCGGGAGTAGAGAAACTGCCTCCTAAAAGCACGCACATCATGCTTGCCAGCACAAGGGGAAGCGCCAGAAAATGAGTAACTTTGAGGTCGAATCGCTTGAAGTAAACAAGAACAATTGCCAGGACAAGCAGACATCCTGCCAGTGAGCCAATGATAGAAATACCGAGTCCGGAGCCTGAGAATCCGGTTACGAGAGTTAAAACAAACTCGAACGTTGTGAGCAGCGCAACGGGACGCCAGGGGAAATTCCATCGGGGATATATCTCTTCGCCTTGGGCGTAGGGCATATCTTTTGAAGCGTTATGACCGGAAAGCAGACACAAAGTCGATAATATTGGCATAATGATCATTGCTGCCTGAATTGCTTCTTGCGGTACAAAAGAGAACAAACTGCGCATTCCGGCAGAAACGGTGCGTGCGACTATATAGTACAACACGGCATAATCCATGCTCATGCCCGCAAGCATTTCAAACCATGCAAGAAATGTAGTACTGTATCCACATACTGCAAGAATGATACCGCACAGAGCGATGACGCCCGAGAATACCGAACCTAAAACGGACGAGAAACCAACAGTGAGATACAATATCAGTGAGCCCAATGCGGTTGCTCCCGCAGCAAACCACAAAAGTTTTGGACGATTCATCAGAGAAAACCCTCTCCGTGAAAGCACGGTAAACCCAACAAAAGCGAGAATACTGACAAAGCGCGATACTGTTTGAAGATCAAAAAAGGGGAGCTCTACTTTGCGTGCACTCGCAAATAGCGCAAGGTTAAAGATAAGCGTAAAGCACATGCCAAAGCATGCAGGCACTAAATGCTCAGGCCTTGAATGTCTCACGAGACTCGGTTTGGCAGGATCCAACTTTGCGTCCATAAGATACCCCTACAAATAGTCACGGCTGAGTAATTTGAAGCTTTATCTCACCGGCCAATCTATATACGCATCATAACAGAACTCTCTGCCAAAAATCCTTGCGACCCAACATTTTTTCTATTAGTGATGTATTCCCTGGTCACGGCAGGGTGTGTCTTTTTTCACCCCTCTTTAAAGTCAAAGTCACACCCAAATCAGCCTTTTTTACAGACCGTTTTAGACTTTAGGATACGTGTTGTCAACGAGCACGGCGCCTCGGAGCTTCAAACATCCTCAAGGCGTACATGCAAAGCGTAAGTTCTTTTAAGAAAGGAAGTCTCACTATGCAGTTCTCACGTCGTAGCTTTATCCAAGGTGCCGGCGCTCTTGCTGCCGCATCAGTTGCAGGTACCGCTCTCGCAAGCGTTGCTTTAGCAGAAGACGCAGCTCTTATTCCCGGTACATATACCGCACCAACCTGCACGCAGGTGCAGCCGGTGGCAAGAGCGCAACCTTTGGCTGGCTTGCTGCCCGTGTAGCCTTAGGTGAGGAAATCTAATTCATATTCTCCCCGGCGGAAGGGCTTCTCTGCACGGAAGCCCTTCCAAAATACAAACATGTACATCATAATAAAAGGAGTATAAATCATGGAAATGACACGCCGTTCTTTTATTGCTTCAACCGCTGGCGCCATCGCTGCAGGCAGCCTGGCGGCCTCTGTAGCTATCGCTGAAGAAGCCGCGGCTCCTCAGGCAGACAAGGTACTTGAGGCGGATGTTGTGGTCGCAGGTCTTGGCACGTCAGGCTTGATGGCATCTGTTGGCGCCGCAAAGCAGGGTGCACGCGTTATTGCGGTTGACCGCGCCTCTATGCTTGCTGCTACTACTGACATCTTTACCCACGGTCCCTTTATTGTTGGTTCAAAGCTCCAGCTTCAGTATGAAAATCCGCTCACCGTTGAAGAAGCTATGACTTATCTGCAGGAACGTTCGAACTATGCATACAACGGCCAATCCCTGCGCACAATTCTTGAAGCTACCGGCCGTGCTGCAAATATCCTCATTGACGATGGCGGTTTTGTGTTTGACAATTCTCCCTTCCCAACCTCAACTCCTGAGTCCGAGATGATCAACCGTGCAGCACACACCTATGACGGTCGCGGCGCCGAGCGTGCAGACATGTTCCAAAAGATGCTTGATGCAAACAGCGTAGAAACCATGTTTGGTACCAAAGCACAGTCCCTTATTTTTGATGCAGAAGGCGCTATCGCGGGTATCCGTTGCGAGAGCGAAGATGAGGGCATTATTGACATTTATACTAAGGCAGTAGTGCTTTGCACCGGCGGCTTTTTGGGCAATGCCGAGTATCAAAAGAAGTATTTTGCCGGCGCAAATGTTGTTTCCAAGGCAGTAGCGGTTGGTGATGGTGCCGGTATCGACATGGCTCTTTCTGCAGGCGCCCAGATTGGCAAGACCTTCTCGATTGTTATGAACGAGTATGGCGGAGCAAACACCAAAGCCTTCCCCATAACCGGTTCTAACAGCTTCGCTTCTGCCAACCCCGGTAATGATTTCCTGCGTTTGGCACATCTTGCCTGCATGTTTGTTGATGCCAACGGTGCCCGCTTTACAAACGAAGGTTATTTGGCCGAGAACCCCTTCTACAGCGGAGAGCCTCTTACACGCCAGAGCACATACTATGCTATTTTTGACGAGGCATACATGACCCGTCTTGAGACAGAGCCTTTTGCCAATTTCTTCCATACCGCAAAAATGGTGCGCGGTGCCGGCGACAAGGTTCTTGAGAATGCCCGCGAGCAGTTTGCCGAGGCCGTTGAGCAGGAGTGGGGCTATAAGGCAGATACCCTTGAAGAGCTGGCTCAGGCGCTTTCTCTGCCCATGCTTCCTGCTGCTGTTGAAAAATATAATGCAGCAGCAGAAGCCGGTTTTGATGATGAGTTCTTTACCAAGCCTGAGTATCTGATTCCTGTACTCCAAGCTCCGTTCTATGCAATTGAGCTTCAGCCTTCTGCCTACATGAGCCTGGGCGGCATTAAATGCAACGGCAACTGCCAGGCACTTGATGAGCGCAACGTAGTTATTAACGGCCTTTATGTTGCCGGCGGTGACGCAGACATCCATACCGCTCCGTACCTGCAAAATGGCAGCGCAAACGGCTTTGCCCTGGGCAGCGGTCTCATAGCCGGAGAAGCAGCCGGCGCCTCAGCTATGGCATAATAAAAGATATTCCTGACTGATCCCCCTTTCGTAAAAAACACCTCCGGAGAGCTAACATTCTCCGGAGGTGTTTTTGCCGCCAAACCTTTGCCGAACAACCCAGCTCTTTTTATATGAGCCGGGTGAGTCAGTTTTGCAACGGTTTTCTGCTTTTGTGAGTCATGGGGACGGTTCTTTTTGACTCATTTTTGAATCCATGATACCCTGACCAGGGGGGTGATCATATGCCGAGAATTGCGCGAAATATGAGTACGACTGGTTGGGCACATGTGATCGTTCGTGGGATAAACCGCGAAAACTTGTTTTATGACGAAGATGATTACAAGCGATTTAAAACTACCATTGAGCGTTATCAAAAAGAGATTTCATTTGAGATTGCAGCATATTGTATGATGAGCAATCATGTTCATCTCCTGATGTATGTTGAGGATGGTTCTTACGCTGCATTGCTCAAAAAGCTTCTGGTCAGTTATGCCGCCTACTATAATAAAAAGTATGGTCGGGTGGGACCGGTGTTCCAGGATCGATTCAAAAGCGAACCGATAGATGACGAACAATATCTGTTAACCGTTGCGCGATATATCTATCTCAACCCGCAAAAAGCCGGAATATGTCTTGCGAAGGATTATCCTTATACCTTTGTTCAAAAAGACGGAATACTATCAGGATACTTTACCACAGCAGAGGACTTGATCGCATTTCTGGAAACAGAAAACTGTGACATATGTCTTGAGTATGAATCAACAGACGAACTCTCTGATACAAAGGCGTTGGAGTTAATTAAAAACATAACCAAGGAAACAAATCCGCAAGTGATTCAGAGTTTAGAAAAGAATCAAAGAAATCAAATCCTAATCAAGCTAAAAGAGCAAGGACTGAGCGTTCGTCAGATCTCCAGATTGACCGGGGTCAATCGCAATATTGTTCAGCGTGCATGAGTCATTAAGAACCGTCCCCGTGACTCACTCAAGGGCTTCTCGGCTGAAGCATTGGTATACAGCCGAGAAGCCCTTGTTTGATAGCCAGATTATAACCAGTAAGCCTGACTTTTATATATACCTAAGCAGCCATGTAGTACTATCATGACATATTACTATCTTAAATTTATGTTCTCTATTCCCATGGTTCGAGAGAAGCGCAGTGGCGTGCTGCGGTACGGCCATTGGCAATGGTCTCGCTCAAGTTACCACCACCGTTATACTCGTTGGCATAAATAGCGCCAAGCTCACCGGCGCCATAGAGACGAGGAATCGGCTCGTCATTTACATCAACAATCTGGCAGTTAATGTTACGCTTGGGTCCACCTTGTGTGTTCAGGAATGTGGGACGAAGCTGGGTCACATACAGCGGGAACTCAAGCATTTCAAGCTCATAAGGCTTAATCTTTGTGATTCCGTTAAACAGTGGATGGTCAACCGGATAACCAAGTTCATCGCGTTCTACTCCGCGACCAAAGTCCCTATCTTCACCCGCAGCCGCGAAACCGTTCCAACGGTCAAGAGTACCTTGAAGGACGTCTGCATCAAAACCAGTAATTGCAGCAAGATCAGCTGCGTTTTCGCATTTGGCAATAATCCCGCGTTCAACAAGGTCCTCCATAGAAGGTATGTTACCCTCAGTTACCACAGACTGGAAACCAATACCGGGAGGTGTAGGTAGGCCACCATCATATGTTTTTTGGCCAAAGACAAGGTAACTGGGGGTTGGCATCTCGAGGTTCAGCCAAACACCACCGGTATTGATCTTTCCGTGGCGCATGCGCTTAGAATCATCCTCTGACTGGAACCTACATCCGTCCGGTCCAATAAAGATATAGTCATTTGCTTTAAGCGACATTGAGAAGTTGGCATATTCGTCTTCAGGATCAAGCTGAATACCCCATGCATTACCTACAAAATTATTCATGTGCCACAGCTGAGCGCCAACCTTCTCGGCCATAATTATGCCGTCACCGCGGTTATAGAACGAGCCACGGGGATACAGGTCTGTAATTCCAATTTGGTAGTACTTCCGAATAAGCTCTTTGTTAGCCTCAAAACCGCCGCATGCGAGAATAACGCCTTTCTTGGCCTTATAAGCACGGCCATCCTCGGTGCGAACGCCAATAACGCCTATACCCTCAGCAGTAATAAGCTCAGTTCCTCGTGAATCATAAATGATATTAACGCCGTAGTCATCAGCGGCTTCGGCCAGGCCAAGCCACACACGCGATCCTCCAATCTCGCCGTTTACATAAACCTCAACGTCATCGCAACCGGGACGCTCAGGGTACTCAGGGTTGCAGTTTGGTGTTACTACCAAGTTAAAGTCGCATACATCTGTGAGCCAGTCATAATTCTCCTGAAGTTGTTGTGCCCAAGCGTTAATAAGTTCAGGTTCAACAGAGTACTTGCCATTAAGATCAGTCTGATACTCAGCCAGACCATCACCCTCAATTGGAATTAAAAGTATTGATCCGCACACACGGGAGTTGCCACCACGAAGCCATTCCGGAGCAGCTTCGAGCACGATGCAAGAACCAAGCTCCTCAGCTGCCATGGTAATACCCGCTGCAAGACCGCCTCCACCGGTACCCAGGACAACTACGTCGGCCTCACCTGTCCATTCGATGTTAGCGGGAACCTCTGCTGCACTGGCAGTAGATACGATCGCGTTTGCCGCCATTGCTGCGGCAGCAACACTTGTGCCGGTTACGAAGCTACGACGTGTTACACTTTTACTCATGGTGATTCCTTTCCTCTGTTAGAATTGGTATCTTTCTTTTTTAACGCATGAGTAAGTATTGGTATGTGCGCCGTAGGGTTTCCGCAATGCCCGCATTACTCAAACGATGGCGCAAAATATATACTGTAGCTGCAGCGCTTAGCATAAACAATCGCGTTTATTTTTTCTTAGAACGCGCTTTATTATGAAAACACCTTCTGCTTATAGAAGAAAATGATCTATTGTCTAAAGCTCTTGGTGATTTATAAAAGCGTTTTAACCAATTTGTCGAACTCTTCTCGATTATGTACATCGAGCTTTTGATAAATTTTACTCGTATGAACGCGAACTGTACTGGGAGCAAGATAAAACTCTGCCGCAATTTCTTTTGTACTCATACCACGTACCATAAGGATAAAAACACTTAGTTCTTTGTCAGTGAGTCCGTAAACTTTTGCATGTGATGTAAGCTCGCGAGTAAAAAACTCATTGTCTCGGATTGCTTCTAATGCCCGTTCGCTATATGATGCCGTAAGATCGCTCTCTTTAAATAAGAACAATGTGGCAATGACCAAAGCAAAAATTAGTACTATGCCTACAATTATAAAATTGAGCGAGATATAGTTTTGTAACGTTACTATTGCGATGCGTCCTATTTGTATAGATATAGTTTCGATAGCAAATGCGATACCGCAATAAAATGCAGCAGAGACATTTTTATGCATAGCCATTCCACAGCAAACAATTATTGACAATGCCTGATAACCATCCATTCCCGCTGATAGAAAGAATTGTGGTAACAAGGGTGCCAGGTCAGAAAAGAACCCTAGTGCAAGTGCTAATATCATGAGTGGCAAGGTAATACGGTAAACCAAGATAAGCGTGAATTTTTTAGGAAACTGTAGTGTTCCAAAGAACAACACTGCCGAGAAAACAAATCTTCCTAATGTGGACATTCCCACTGCGGTTTCAGAAATAACAGCACTTGATGCACCAAATGCAAACCCAAATATGCAAAGCCAGGCAATAAGCTTCTTAAATGATGCGTCCCATGCAGTTGTAGCAGGGCTTGCATCACGATTGAATTCTGAATCATTTAGATGGAGATAACAGAATATGAGACAAACAGCGGAAATCAGGGGAAATGTTAAGATCACATAAGGAGCAACCGAGGGAATTATTAGATTTGCAAAACTGGTAATCAGTACATTTAGCAGCATCGAACCCGAATAAGCAAGAATCATTTGAACGGGCTTTAATAACCCATAAAATTCCAACCACAAAAGAAAAAGCATCGAAAACCCAATATTTGCAAGGGCTGTTCCTCCCATTAATAACACTTCAGGTGCATCAAAAAATAATACTGGGATCGAGCCCATGATTGTTATGAGAGCTGAGATAGGAATTAGGATGCCCTTTTTATAGAGGAAACCGGTCTTTAAGACAATCATTGAGCCCGCTATAAGCATTAATGTACTAGATAATGCGCCAAGGAGGCCGAATACCGCCAAAGACGCCGCATCGCCTAGGGTAAAACTTGAGAGAATGAACGTCCAACGCCGTGTAAAAGCAAAACCAAAATACATCAAAGGAAGAAATCCAAGGCTTTGTATATGGGATTGGATTGTTCGCGACTTCTCCCAAAACATAAAACCTCCCAATAATTTATGCATTCATGGAACGCTCTGTACAACCGTTTCATGCCGGTAATCACACAGACATCCATATCACCCCGGACCTGCTAAACGGCGGTGCAAATGGCTTTGCTCTGAGCAGCTCTCCTATCTTAGAGCTTATGCGGCTGACTTCATCAATTGAGTCACGGGGGATGAGTCACTAAGAACCGTCCCCAGTGACAGATACTATGTACTCTAGAACGTCTCGGTGCGTGCAACCTGCATGGCGTTTTCTATAAAATCTACTTTGCCGTCTTCCAGGAGCAGCACACCCATTTGCCAGCCGTTTGAATCATAGAGACCCTTAAGGGGTGGCATAATCTCCCAGACTTTTTCTACCAGGGCGGGGTCGTCTACCGGAATGGCTTTTGCGTCAACACGAATCCAGGTGCCGTCTTTTTTGCAGGCAACAAGCTGCACATTGGGATTGGCAAGTATCTGCTGGTACGCCGCTTTAAATGTTCCAATGCCAAGATAGAACTTACCGTCAACCACCATCTTAAAACCAAGGGGGCGGGTTGCCGGCTTATCGCCGTTTACGGTTGCCAAATAAAATGCCCCTGAAGTTTCAATTGTCTCATCAATATACTGGTTAATAGCTTCAACAGTACTCATTGTCTGCCTCCTTTATTGGCTGTATAAAACACGGTACTTTTTTACCACATGCACAGTATAATAATACCCGGGCAATAGAAGAAGTATCAAAACAAAGGTTTCTGGGTATGGTGATTTAAATTGCCCAAGGAATTCTTGGAATAATAAGAAAGGATGCGGCTATGATCAAGGTGTATTGCTATAGCAAGTGCACTACCTGCAAAAAGGCTTTGAAGTGGCTTGATGATAACCATGTTGAGTACGAACCTGTTGACATCAAAGAGAACCATCCAACTGAAGCGGCTCTTCGCGAATATGCATCAATGAGCAGCCCGGACTTAAAACAATTCTTCAACACAAGCGGCAAGCAGTACCGCGAGCTCGAGCTCTCAAAGAAGCTCCCAACCATGAGCGAAGACGAGCAATTCGCACTCCTCGCCACCGACGGCATGCTCGTAAAGCGCCCGCTCTTAGTAGGCGACGGCTTTGTTCTGACCGGATTCAAAGAGCCCGAATGGACAGACAAGCTTTTGTAGGTCGAAAGTGAGTCAGGGGATAGGTCATTTGGCTCACTTATTGGAGGAATGAATGAGACGTACTTTTATACTCCAGTTTCCTGATAGGGCGGGTGTTCTTTTGGAATGCTGCCGGCATCTCGCTGACATCGGAGTTAACATCACCCGTTTAAGCTTCAACCGCGTTGTTGACGCTCATGCGCTCTTCCTTGAGGCAGACGGCACATCTGACCAGCTCGAGCAGGCCGAGACTATCCTCGGTGATCTGGGTTACCTAACCGCATGGCCCAGCGATGAAGGAATTGTCCTCTTTGAGTTCACCATCCCTGATGTACCGGGTTCGGCAGTGAAAGTGCTCGAGCTTGTAGCAGAGTTTGGCTTCTCGGCATCTTATGTAAACGCGCGGTCAAACGGGTCAAAACAAACCGTTCTTTTGCTCGGCCTTGCTATTGATCATCCGCAGGAGCTTTCTGATTTTATGGGGAAGGCCGCGCAAATTGCCCACGTACGTATTATCGAGTACGACCGTGGCGAAAAGATTCTTGACAACACGGTGTTTTACCTGAGCTTTGCCCATGATATAGACAAGCTGCTCAACCTTGGCCCTCAAAAAACACGCGACCTTACGGTACTCACCAACCAGGTCATGCAGGTTTTAGAGGGTCGCGGAGAAGCTCCGTATAAAACCTTTGATGCAATCCGCGGATGTGCCACCGCTATTGCCCGGTATGATAACAGCCACCATGAACCGCGCATGACCTGTTTTGATACAAAAGAAGGCCTGCATGTGACACTTATTGAACCACCGTGCGGGAGTAATACCTGCGTGATCGAGACTCCGGACAGGCTTGTGGCAGTAGACGCGGGCCTCAGCTGCTTTTCAGATAACCTCGGTACTTTGCTGGAGCAATGCTATCCGGGCTTCATGGAGCGGCGCCGCGATCTCATTCTGACTCATGCCCACCTTGACCACTGCGGCGGGAGTAACCTCTTCCAAACCATTTTTGCAAGTCCCATATGTCTTGAATGCTTTGACGCCGAGCGCAAGGGTGTGACCGGCATACATGAAGAATCATCCTCGGGCTCGGCGTTTATCAGCATTTACAAAATTCTCGCCAATCACGTTACCCCGCCACAGGACCGTCTCGTAGCGCTGACCGGATGCGAACCGCCCATACAGGAAGGCCAGGCATTCCGTCGTGCTGATGACCTCGTTTTGGGCGAGCTCTGCTTTGAGGTATATGCCGGAGCAGGCGGCCACTCCCCCGGTGAAATCGCTCTTATAGAGCGCAAGCACCGCATTGCCTTCTCGGGAGATATTTATATCAACATAGAAGGAGAAACCAAAGAACAAATGCGCTTTAACGCCAATGCCGCATACCTCATGAACCCGGTTGACGCTAACCCCAGCATGGCCAAGCGCGAACGCAACGCCCTCATTGAGCTCCTGGGCCCCGGTCCCTGGACAATCATCGGAGGTCACGGACCCGTCATACGAGTGGAGTAATACAGAAAAGGTTGTATGTTATGAACATTGTGGTATATTGCGGCTCGAGCTACGGAGATGATCCCGCGTTTGGAGCATCAGCGCACGAGCTGGGAGAATGGATTGCTTCTCAGGGACATACCCTGGTATATGGCGGCAGCAACAGCGGCCTTATGGAGATTGTTGCAAACTCGGCGCTTGCCGCAAACGGCAAGGTCATTGGCGTAGAAGTTCAAATTCTTGCCGAGAAGGGCTTCGCTCACACCGGTCTGACCAAGCTCATTATGACGCCCAATATGTCAGTCAGACGCAAAACCATGCTTGACCTGGGTGATGCGTACATAGCGCTGCCCGGAGGCATGGGCACGCTCGATGAAATCTCCGAGGCCGCCGTCATGAAGCGCATAGGGCTCAGCAACAAACCGTGCATTGCGCTCAATATCAATGGCTATTACGACCCGCTCATAGAACTCTGCAAACGCATGTGCGACCACGGATTCCACCCAGCCGAGCAGAGAAGTCTTATTGAATTTGCCACATCCGTAGCAGAAATCAGCAAGATTCTCCAGCCATACGCAGGATCAAACACAAAAGCCCACTCCCCGCAGCCTCATTAATCCAATAAATGTGGTACTTTGGTTCTACATTTGATTAATATCGAGAAGCCATGCGCTTCTGACCTGCGTGTTCTTCTCGGCAAAGAAACCATACTCTGCCCAGACACCCAATTAATTGGATTAATAGGGCACAAAACAGACAATCTCTGTGCGCAAGTCAGTTTTAGAACGACCCACCTGTTGGTACTACTGGTACTTGAGTCACGAGGACGAGAGTCCTGTTGTCTTTTCCCTGTCTTTATGCTTTTTATTTTTACATCTTAAGAATGCTGTATACTGTGTCTCATAAACAGCTGTATGGTTTTAAGTGAGAGAGGCAGCTTTGACAACATTAAACGAGCTCCGGGTGGGAGCATCGGCAACGGTGCTGACGGTTGGCGGGAGTGGACCGCAAAGACAGCATTTGCTTGATATGGGCTTAATTCCCGGTGTGAATTTGACACTTGTCCAGTTTGCGCCCATGGGCGATCCTATAGAAGTGCGCATTCACGGATACGCACTGACGCTGCGGCTTTCTGACGCTGCTCAAATTGAGGTAGCGCCTGTAGAATCTCAGCCTTCCGAGCCGCACAAAAACCATGCTCAGACTCCAGGTTCAAGCCAAACAAGTGCCCAGCCTGCCCAGAAGCAGCAAAGTGCGGCGCACATCTTGTCAAAGCGAGATGAAACTTCTCCTCACGGAGACCACCCCGGTTTGGGCGAAGGCGGAATCTACCACGACTCCTCAACAGAGCATCCTCTGCCCGAGGGAACCGTGCTCACCTTTGCGCTTGCCGGTAACCAGAACTGCGGCAAAACCACGCTATTTAACCGGTTGACCGGGTCAAACCAGCACGTGGGCAACTTCCCCGGCGTTACCGTAGAAAGCAAAAGCGGTCCCATCAAAGACCATCCCCAGACTTTGGTTACCGACCTTCCGGGTATCTATTCTCTCTCGCCATACAGTAGTGAAGAAGTAGTTTCCCGTTCGTTTATTCTTGACGAGAAGCCCGCGGCGATTATTAACATTGTTGATGCAACCAACATTGAACGTAATCTCTACCTCACAATGCAGCTCCTTGAGCTTGACACCCCAATGGCGCTTGCTCTCAATATGATGGACGAGGTGGCCGAGAATGGCGGCAGCATTCGCATTAACGAGCTTGAAGAAGCGCTCGGCATCCCTGTGGTACCCATCTCGGCTTCCAAGAACCAAGGCATAGAAGAGCTGGTAAACCATGTGCTTCATATCGCCAAATTCCAGGAAAAGCCAAAGCGCTGGGACTTTTGTGACAAAGATGACCACGGCGGAGCGCTGCACCGCTGTCTTCATGGCATTATGCACTTGGTTGAGGATCATGCTGAGCAAGCAGGCATACCTTTGCGCTTTGCGGCAAGCAAGCTCGTTGAGGGTGACGAGCTGGTACAAAAAGCGTTGGGACTTGACCAAAACGAGCTTGAGGCTATAGAGCACATTGTGGAACAAATGGAAGCCGAGCGAGGGCTTGACCGTGCAGCTGCCATTGCCGACATGCGCTTTTTGTTCATTAACAAAGTATGTGCCCAAACGGTGGTAAAACCAAGCCTCTCAAAAGGATACGAACGCAGCCGTACCATAGATAAGATTCTTACCGGACGCTACACTGCCATACCTGCATTTATTGCCATTATGGCGGGAATATTCTGGCTCACGTTTTATGTCTTAGGCCCAATTTTCCAAGATTGGATCGCCCAGGGTATTGAAGCTGCAACAGCAGCAACAAGCGCTGCACTTGAGGCCTGGGAAGTGAGTGAGTTCTTGCAGTCACTTGTGATTGACGGAATTTTTAACGGAGTTGGCGCGGTAGTCGCTTTTGTCCCCATCATCGTCATTCTGTTCTTCTTCTTATCGCTGCTCGAAGACTCCGGTTACATGGCTCGCGTCGCATTTGTGATGGATAAACCGCTCAGACATATTGGCCTCTCGGGCAGAAGTATTGTTCCTATGCTCGTAGGTTTTGGATGTACCGTACCGGCAGTTATGGCGAGCAGGACGCTGCCGAGTGAACGCGACCGCCGCATGACAATACTTTTAACTCCGTTCATGAGCTGCTCAACCAAACTGACCATCTATTCATTCCTTGCATTGGCGTTTTTCCCTGCCCAGGCCGGGCTTATAACATTTTTGTTGTATCTTTTGGGTATTGTGGTGGCTGTTGGCGTTGCTGCCGTTATCAAAAAATGGGTGTTCAAGGGCGAAGCAGTGCCGTTTGTTATGGAGCTGCCAAGCTACCGCATGCCCGGCGCTAAAAACGTTGGCCATTTGGTATGGGATAAGACTTGGGATTTTGTGAGCCGTGCATTCACAATTATCTTCTTAGCGACTGTCGCTATTTGGTTCCTCCAGAAATTCGATTTTGGCCTTAATATTGTTAATGGCTCAGATACCAGCATTCTCGCAGTTATTGCGAGCGTTTTGGTACCCATACTTATACCGCTCGGTTTGGGAGACTGGCGCATATCGAGTGCGCTTATCACGGGATTCCTCGCCAAAGAAAGCGTTGTTTCAACGCTGACTGTCATCTTTGGAAGCGCAGAAGCTATGACAGCGTTTGTGACTCCGTCCTCATGCGTTGCTCTGTTGGTATTTTGCCTCTTATATACCCCCTGCGTTGCCGCA
This sequence comes from Coriobacteriales bacterium, assembly GCA_017515595.1. Taxonomy (GTDB): domain Bacteria; phylum Actinomycetota; class Coriobacteriia; order Coriobacteriales; family UMGS124; genus RGIG5691. The sequence continues at coordinate 1,312 of JAFWFL010000105.1, read as the reverse complement.
ATTGCAGCTATACGCCGGGAGCTTGGCCACAAATGGGCTCTGGGGATTGTGTTTGGCCAATGTGCAATCGCGTGGATAATCGCGTTCATAATCAGAGGCATTTGTCTCCTCTGCGGTATGCCCTAAGGAGTTGGGAATGGCACAAGAAAAAGAGCTGGTTGTGCACCCGCTTGAGCCGGTTTTTAACCGGGAATCGCGTGTTCTCATTCTGGGCACCATGCCTTCGCCCGCGTCACGCAATGCCGGCTTTTATTACGGCCATCCTCATAACCGCTTTTGGCGTGTACTCTCTGAGCTCTTACAGGAACCGCTTGCCGTAACCAATGAAGCACGCAAAGAGCAGCTCCTCAAGAACCATATAGCTCTTTGGGATGTTCTTGTATCATGCGAGATCACCGGCGCCTCTGATTCGAGTATTACCAATGCTGTGCCAAACGATCTCTCGCGCATTCTTGACCACGCTCCAATACAAGCTATCTTTTGCTCAGGATCCAAGGCGTACGAGTTGTATCACAGATTCTCTGAACCGCTCACCGGTTTGCCGGCGACCAAACTCCCCTCAACAAGCCCTGCCAACGCAACCATGACCCTTGACAAACTCGTAAACGCATGGCGATGCATCATGTTATAGCCCGCAAACAATTGCCACAATTTCCTGTAAAAATCATATTTGATTTATTTCCTTCATAGCGCACTGAACAACTTTGTTAATAACGAGGATTACCATATCTAAAAGGCATTTGCCCTGTCAAATGCACGCGAGATTACAACCAAAGGTAAAATCACATATCTACCTGTTTACAATGTGATGTTTTTTGATGCCATAGACCCTTCCCACACAGAAATCGCCCGTTTGAGTTGTCATAAACGGGCGATTTCTGTGCACAGCCGGGTTAAATCCTGATTTAGTTTAAACTGAAAAACCCTGCCATAGGTACCGAAAGGGGAAATACCTATGACAGGGGTATCGCTTCATTCTATGATATTATCTGATGCGCTTCGCAGCTTGTTTTATGCAAGAGAAGCAACTGCGCGCTGGCCGGCCTTGATACCGTTTACAACAATGTCGCATACAGCGTTGCCGCCAAGGCGGTTGGCGCCGTGGATACCACCGGTGACTTCGCCTGCTGCGAAAAGTCCGGGGACCTTCTCGCGCTTGATGGTAAGAGCCTGGGCATCAGCGTCAACAAAGATACCGCCCATGCAGTGATGGATACCGGGGGCAACAGGGATCGCATACCAAGGAGCGGTTTCGAGCTTTACCAAACCGGTTGTGCGGCCAAACGGGTCCTCACCGGCATCAATACCGGCG
>JAFWFL010000104.1 GCA_017515595.1 Coriobacteriales bacterium | reverse complement strand
TGCTCCTTCCTCTCGTACACCACATTTCGCAACGCGATCGGCCGAGAAGCCCGTTGCTTCTGTTTTGGGCAATAACTTGTTACTTCTGCGCCAAATCCTTTTGCGTGATGCCTGTTGAGGTATTCGATTGTTACCTGAGAAGAACTGTCCTCGGATACTGTTTATGGTTGTGCTATTATTCACAGAGTTGATGCAATGTAGCATCACTCATATGTCTCTTTAGGAGGGAGATTATGGATAACGTGACGAGAAGGTCTTTTGTGCGGGGTATGGCGCTTACCGGAGCAGCTGCTACAACATCAGGGTTGGTTGGCAGCGCCGTTGCCGCTGAGGCTGAGACCGGAGCAGCTAAGCCCACAACTGCAGCTGACTATTTTGGCAAGTGGTCTTTTGAGATTGCTCCTGATCCTATTACTGATGATCAGATTGCCGAGACCATCGAGGCTGAGGTTGTTGTAGTGGGTGCCGGTACTGCAGGTCTTGTTACCGCCAACTCTGCCGCAGATGAAGGTCTCGATGTTATTCTCATCACCGCGAGCTCTATTCCCATTGGCCGCGGCGGTTCCAACCATGCGGCTTGGTCCAAGGCCAAAGAGCGCCTGGGCTGCCCGCGCGACACTGCCGTTGAACTCGAGCGCGAACTGCGCACCCAGGGCAGCATGGTAGACGCTCGCAAGTGGTACAGCTACTTTAACAACAGCGAAGAGGCCATGAACTGGCTTATTGACATCATGGAAGCCGCAGGGTACGAGACTGTTGTAGAAGCTAAGATGTCCATTCTTGATGATGGCGCTGTTATGAACTGCATTGGCGCTCATGGTTGGGTAAACGAGGAGAACCCCACCGGTCCTATGAACCAGCCTCTTGTAGTTAACGAACTCGCACGCCGTCTTGAAGAGATCACCGGCAGGCCCGTGTATTACAACAACATTGGCCGCCAGCTTGTCCGCGGTGGTGTTGCAAACGGCACCGAGGGCCGCGTTGACGCTATTATTGCCGAGCGCGAAGACGGCACCTTTGTTAAGTATGTAGGTACCAAGGCCATAGTGCTTGCGACCGGCGACTTCTCATGCGATCGTGACATGATGGCCAAGTATGCCCCCGAGGTATACCGTTTTGTCACCCCTGAGTACTTTGACGAGGAGCATGACTACGACAAGGCCTTTGTATATGGCGGTATTTATTACGGCGACGGCCAGAAGATGGGCCTTTGGTGCGGCGCTGCCTGGCAAAAGGGCTGGACATGCGGTTATAACGGCGGCGGCGCCAAGTCTTGCCCGCCTGTTAACGGCGGCATGCTGTTCCCAGCGCTTTGTGTCTCGCGCGACGGCAAGCGTTTCTGCAACGAGTATGCAAACCTTGGCAATGGCCCCTTTACCCAGTATGTTTCGAGCCCCGGCCACACATGCTACAGCATTTGGGACAGCGCTTATGCAAGCAAGTACCCGCTGCCCTGGCTTGGCGAGGGCCCGCGCTGGCTCGAGGGCGGTGTAACTCCTTCCTTGACTCCCGAAGAAATGCTTGCCGAGTGGGATGTACGCGTAATGATTGGTATGTACCAAAAGGCAGATACGCTCGAAGAACTTATTGAGATGATGGGTCTTCCCGAGTCAACGCTCGACACCATTGCCCACTACAACGAGATGTGCGCCAATGGCTATGACGAGGAATTCCACAAGGATCCGTCGCTTATGATTCCTGTGGAGGAAGGCCCCTTCTATGGCGTCTTTGGCGACAGCAACTTCTTCCTCTGCGTTCTCGGCGGTCTCCGTACAAGCGGCAACATGGAAGTTTGCGACGAGGACGATAACCCCATCCCCGGTCTTTATAACGTAGGCAGTATGGCCGGCGATATGTTCCATGTTGGCTACACCGCCCAGCTCCCCGGATTCACCCTGGGCAGCTTTGTGGCTCTTGGCTACAAACTCGGCAAGTTCATTAAAGAGCACGAGTAAGACCCAAAGCTCGACCCGGAGCTGAGAACTCCGGCTCGAGCGCAGAATAAAGTACAAATTGGGAGCCCGCATATATGTTCTATGCGGGCTCCCAATTTAACAAATATGATCCAAGTTGTTGATGTTCCTTATTGTGTAAGGCATTTGATCAGAGCGTCGATCTGATCATTGGTCATACCGCCTTTGAGCAGATAATTACGTGCCGGTTCAATGAAATCGATTTTACTCAAATCTGCATCATCATCGACATCTGCTAAGTAGCGGAGCATACCATCGAGATTGAGCCCGGAGATCGCTGCGTACTTCTCAGGTTCGGATTCTTTGGTAAACTTGTAGTAGTTGGTATAGGTTTCCATGTAGTCTGTGAGCATCTCGTCATAGGTTGCTCCGCAAAGAGCTTCGAGCAGCACACAGACAAAGCCGGTACGGTCCTTACCTTCAACGCAGTGTATGAGGTAGGGACCCTCGTGTTGGGACATGCAGATAAGACCTTCGCACAGCTTGTGCACAAATGTGTCAGAAGGGAAGCTGGCCGAGAGATCAAGCAAAGCTACACAACCTGCTTTGTCCAGCTCTTCAAAATAAGAAACATCGATGCCGTTCTTGATATCTTCGGCAATAAGCGAAGCAGCTTCTTCAGGGTTGTCGGACAGGTCGAGAATGAATTTTACGCCCGCTGCCTGTATGAGCGTCTCAACATAAGATGCCCGCTGATACTTGTTGTCGATAGGGGATGCCGACCGGTATACGATGTTCTTCTTCAGATTGCCGCCCGAGCATGCCCGGAAGTTCGCAAACTCCTCGTCAGTGGTATAGTCTGCGCGTTCGTTTGTATAAACTATATCAAATGCTTCTTGCACATCAAGATAAGCGCCGGCCTCATTGAGTGTGATGGTTGCCGTGTCCCCTTGAGATAGTCCTGCCTCGCTCCAAATAGTGTCGTCATAATTTTTGGCTATTTTGATATGAGAGGAATTGGGGTACCCAACAATCAAGAGGTCTCCAACACTAGCATAATAGCCGTTGTAGTAGGGGATATCAAGCAGCTGATAACCATTTGAAAACACAACGTTTATGCCGTCTCCAAAAGCGAAACCACTATTGTTAAAATCATCGATTGATATATCAACGATGATAGTGCCAAAGCCCTCTTCTTCCATAACAGGCAGGTTTTCAAGTGCGAGCGGTACCTCATTGGCCGGTTCTGCATTTGCCGGCTGCACAGAATACACACCCCATTGCCCGTTGGAGTATCCGGCCTGTATAAAGAGAGCGATTCCTGTTGCAAGGAGAACTGCGATCGCTGTGCAAACCCACTGCATGGTACCTCTCAGTATTTTGATGTTCATGCAAACCTCCTTGTTTAAGAAGCCATTTTGGTTCCAGCTTCATCATATTACATAATCTCTTATGTAACAAGAGACGCAACTTTTGTTGTATTGTTAAGACCTTTAGGGGCAACTGTTTACGGGGGTGTCTTAAGTAAAAGATAGTGATCCACGGTACAGATCCTTTTACTCAAGACAATCCCGCGAATAGTTACTGTATTCTAACACACAAATAAAAGTAATTATGGTTGACAGTTAGTATTAAGCGTGTATAATATCAATGTTTTACATGACCTCGACAACCGGAGGTGGACGATGAGTAATTCAAGCAATCCCGTCTCAATCACCCGCAGAACGCTTTTGGCGGGTGGTGCTGCTGTTGCGTCAGCAGCTGCGCTTATGAGTGCAGCTGCTTTTGCAGAAGAAGCCCCAGCACCGGCAGGTGATTATAAAGCAGCTCCTGCACCCATTGAGGATTCTGAAGTTGCGGAGACCGTAGAGGTAGATGTTGTTGTAGTTGGTTTGGGTAATGCAGGAACCGTTGCAGCTGTTACTGCGGCCGAGATGGGAGCCAAAGTCCTGGCGTTCCAGAAAGCAGATACTCCTTATACGTTTGGCACCGGTGTTGCATGGCCTAACACAACCGCCCTTGAAGCTTCCGGGGTTCACAACGAGCCATGGGAGATTGTGAATACCATCCAGCGCGATCTTAACCAAAACCACGGTAAGACTTGCATGTGGCGCAACTGGGTTAACTACGGTGAGGAAGTAGGCAACTGGTGGTGCGCCTTCATGGATGCCGATCCCGAGCTTGGGCCTTCATTTGGTATGGCAAGCACGCCGCCTGATGACGACAACCTCTTTAACTTCTCCTACAGCGCTACCCACGTTGGCTGGGGTTCTCTCGCCATGCCGGGCCAGCCTTTCTATTTCATTGTAAATGCAATGATGAAGAAAGCTTTAGAAGACGGCGCAGACATTGATGCTCGTTATAATACCCCGGCTGTCCAGCTTAAGGTAGAGGACGGCAAGGTTGTGGGCGCTTATGGCAAGGCTCCTGACGGCTCTATAATTCTTGCACTTGCCTCAAAGGGCGTTATCCTTTGTACCGGCGGTTACAGCCACAACCAGGCTATGCGTGATGAATATATGCCCATTTGGAATAAAATGCCCAGCTCGCAAATTGGCGGTGGCGAGGATGGCGACGGCATTCTTATGGGTTACTGGGCAGGCGGTCGCATTGAAGACGCTCCACATTGCGCAGCTGTACACTATGACCCGCCTGTAGATGTTCCCAATTACTTTGGCGCTGTTGTACCCTGGCTGCGCGTTAACCTTAACGGTGAACGCTTCTCCAACGAGGACATGAGCTATGCTTACATGCCCTTCCAGGATGTTCTGCAGCCTGAAGGCGTTCACTTCCAGGTTTTTGATAACAACTATGCAGAGGACTCCCTCCATATGGGACAAGGCAGCCTCTTTGGCGACTGGGCAACCATGGTACCCACTGCTCTTGAGGCCGGCGACCTGTATACCGGCGAGACCCTTGAAGAGCTTGCTCAGGATATGGGTGTGCCTGTAGATGTCTTTGTGGCTACCGTCGAGCGCTACAATGAGATGTGCGCTGCCGGCTATGACAAGGACTTTGGCAAACAAGCCAGTAGGCTTAAGCCCATTGTAAAGCCTCCCTTCTATGCCTTTAAGCGTCATGCCTCTGTGCTTTGCACCATGAGCGGCCTTGAAGTTACCGAGAATTACGAGGTTCTTACTCCGGAAGGCAAGGTTATTCCCGGCTTGTGGGCTGCAGGCAATGACTCCGGCTGCATGTTTGGCGGAACCCAATACCCGCTCAATATGCCCGGTATTAGTATTGGCCGTGCGATGCTCTCAGGCCGCGTTGCGGCTTGGAGAGTTTGCGGTAGAGTTGACTAGTATTTCTCGTTATTTGACTGATCAAGGAGGATCATTATGATCGAAACCAATATTTCTCGCAGGACCTTGGTTGGTGCGGCTTTGGGTGCTGCGGTGTTTGCATCTGCCGGCACTGCTTTAGCAGAAGAAGCACTTGTTCCAACACAGACTGTCTCGGCTGACGCTGTTGTTATTGGGTCAGGAACCTCCGGCCTTATTGCTGCCACACGTGCGGCTGAGCTTGGCAAGAAGGTTGTACTTGTTGAGAAGCTCGATGAGGGCCAAATTGGCGGTTGTTCGCGCTTTACCGCAGGTTTTGCTGCTTTTGAAGCGCCTGATGGTATTGGCCTTGACGGTGCTATGAGTATTGAAGAGTACATTGGCATCCAGGTTGACTATCACCGCAACGCCTGCAATACCGAGACCGTGCGCTTATATGCCGAGAACTCCGGTCCCGCTGTGGGTTGGCTTCTTGACCAGGGTGTTCAGTTTAACGTATTTGCCAATGTGCATCAGCCCGTCAACCCCGACGCTATTGGCGCAGGCCTCACAGGCGGCGGCCTTATTGACAAGCTGTATATTAAGTCGCTCGAATATGGCGTTGAGTTTATGTTTGAGACCGAGGCCAAAAAGGTCCTCTATGCTGACGGTGTGGTAGCAGGTATAATTGCCCAGGCTGCATCAGGCGAGGTCATTCAGATTGACGCACCTGCTGTTGTGCTCGCCTGTGGTGGATTTGCAGCCAATGCCGAGATGTTTGAGCAGTATACCGGCACTTCATATGGTGTTGTTGAGTTTTACGGTCCCATGAACATGCCCACCGGAGACGGAGTCAAGTTTGGTCTCGAAGCCGGCGGAAGCCTGCATCATCCAAGCGCCGTGAGCTACGCAAACCTCAAGCTCGGTGATTTTCCCGGCGAAGGCGCTGCCGAGAATATCCTTTTTGCCAAGCAGCAGGCTCTGGTATGGCTTAACAGCCGTGGCAAGCGCTTTGTGACCGAGGAACTTTGCAAGGTTGAGGACTGGACGGTAAATGGCGAAGCCTGCTCGCAACAGGATAAGATCTTTAGCGTCTTTGACTCTGCCTTCCTTGCTAAGATTGAGCAGGAAGGCCCCTGGCAGGGACAGCTCTTTACCGATATCGAGGCAGGTAAACCTATTCCCGAGGCAACAGAGCTTGCCAAAGCTGTAGTTGCTGACGGCTCTTATGAGTGCTATTGTGCTGATACCATCGAGGAACTTGCTGTAGCCGCAGGTATTGACCCCAAGGCGTTTGCGGAGTCAATCGAGACCTATAACGGCTATTGTGAGGAGGGTGTTGACAAGGCATTTGGCAAGGCTGCTGAGTTCCTGTTCCCTGTGAGCCAGCCCCCGTTTTATGCCTTTAGGAACAAGCTTGCCTTCTACAACACCCTTGGCGGCCTTAAAGTTGACACCGAGTGCCGTGTCATCAACCGTGCTACCGGGTCAGTTGTTGACGGCTTGTTTGCCATTGGTTCTGATGCGGGCGGATGCTTTGGCTACTACTACAACTCCTCCGTTACCCCCGGTGAAATGCAGGGTTGGTGCGTTGCGAGTGGTTTTGTCACCGGTAACGTTCTTGGTCAGGCATAAAGGCCGCTAAGACATTGCTAACGAGCCATGAGGGCGGTTCTTTTACCTTTACAAAAGAACCGCCCTCCTGTTTTCAAAGGTGGAAATATACCATGAGAACCGTCCCAATGGCACACAATGGCACACAATTACAAAACCTTTGTTTATTATACACCAAAAGAGGACGCTTTAGCCATACAGGAATTGTCTTGAAAGCTGCCAGAGAGAACTGTCTCCAGCGGTAATTCCACAGGTAGGTAAACACTCGTGCAGAGAAATTGGCGATTCATGACTACTCAAATGCGTTTGAGTAGTCAGCCAAGGAGAGCAAGAAAAACTAGCCGAGAAGAACCCGTAGGTCAGCGACACGGGCTTCTCGGCATATTGGGTTGAATATAGAAAAACAGACTACTCAAATGCGTTTGAGTAGTCATAAATCGCCAATTTCTCTGCACGAGATGGTTTTGGACAGTCTCCTATGAACAGTAAACTCTTAATCCATCGTTGATTGATCTTCACGGTTCATCTTCTTGAAGTTTGTATCCTGTTTGTGTATTATTGCCCCAACTATATATTCTACCTGCTGGTATGTACCAACAGATACCATCGTGTACCAATTATAACCTTGGGAGGGTTTATGAGCGATGATGATTTGAAGCAGGATGACGGTGTGACTCAGTCTCCGCCGCCAAAAGATGATCCGGTAGTTTTGTCGAAGGCTGCGGCTGCGCGTGTACAGTCTGCTTATGAAGCGCGGCGTGCCAAAAACATTGCAACATCAACTATTAGCCTGGTTGTGCTCTTTGCCCTCTTTGTGGTGAGTCTTGGCTTGGGCAGAATGCTCATCCCGCCCGGAGAGATTTTGGGAATTCTCTTAAACCAGTGGTTTGGAATACCGGGAGATTTTAGCCAGGGCAACATCACTATTGTCATGAACGTACGTCTCCCGCGTATTTGTGCAGCCATGTTGTGTGGTGCTGCACTGGCGCTTGCCGGCGCGGCGTACCAGGGGTTGTTTAAGAACCCCATGGTTTCGCCTGACATCCTTGGCGCAAGCGCCGGTGCGAGCTTTGGCGCTGCGCTTGCGATCATGCTGACAGGTGGCAACAACTCGGTTGTCTCGGCCATGGCTTTTGGAATGGGCTTTGCAGCGGTTCTCATCACGTATTTCGCGAGCAAACGCGTGAGCAAAGGCTCGGCAAATATGACGCTTTTACTTGTACTTTGCGGTCTAATTGTACAAACGTTGTTCCAGTCATTTGTTTCGATCATCAAATACGTTGCTGACCCTAACGACACGCTCCCAACCATTACCTACTGGCTTATGGGTTCAATTGCAAAGGTGACCTGGGGAGACCTTTCTGTTTTCATCATCCCGTTTATCCTGGGTACCGTACCCTTGCTGCTTTTACGCTGGAGGCTTAACACCCTTGCATTTGGCGATGCCGAGGCGGAGGCGCTCGGCGTGAACGTGCGTTTGTTGCGCGCGATTCTCATTGTGTGCTCAACGCTGCTCACGGCCTCGGTGGTTGCTATTGCAGGTGTTGTGGGCTGGGTTGGCCTTATTATTCCGCATGTAGTAAGATTCCTCACGGGGCCCGACAACCGTACGGTAATACCACTGTCGCTCGTGTTTGGCGCAGGATTCCTTATGATTGTTGATACATGTTGCCGTAGCATGATGGCATATGAAATACCGCTTGGTATCCTGACGTCAATCATTGGTGCACCGTTCTTCTTCTATATCCTGCTCAGAACAAGCCGTTCAGGAGGTGGCAGCAAATGAACCTCGTAGCGGAACATGTTAACTGCGGTTATGAATCGACCGTTATTCTCGAAGACGTTAACCTTGCCTTTACTACCGGAGAAGTGGCCTGTATTCTTGGCCCCAACGGCGTAGGCAAAACTACCATGTTTAAGACGCTTCTAGGCTTTTTGCAGCCAAAAAGCGGAAAAGTTTTGCTTGACGGCCAGGACTGCGCACATATGAGCCGCCGTGAGTTTGCGAAGCACGTTGCCTATGTGCCGCAGCTCCATGAGCCTCCGTTCCCGTACTCGGTGCTTGACGTTGTGTTGGCGGGCCGCGCCGCACATCTGGGTATTTTTGCAACACCGGCTAAGGAAGACTATGACAAGGCAGACGAGGTTCTGGAAGAACTTCAGGTAGGCTTCTTGCGTGACCGCATTTTTACCGAGTGTTCAGGCGGTGAGCAGCAGATGGCTTTGGTAGCGCGTGCTCTTGTTCAGGATCCGCAGATTCTTGTTATGGACGAGCCAACTGCAAGCCTTGACTTTGGCAACCAGGTGCGCGTATTGAGCTGTGTTCAGCGTTTGGCAATGACCAGGGGTCTTGGTGTTATTATGACCACACACAACCCAGACCACGCTTTTTTGTGCTGCCAGCGTGCGGTGCTTATTACCCGCGACCGCAAGATTTTAGATGGCCATGTAGACAGTATTGTGACCGAGAATAACATGCGGCAGGCTTACGGCATTGAGGTCAAAGTAACCGAGGCCATAAGCGACGAAGGCGAGCGCATTAAAACCTGTGTACCCATTCTGAGCAGCACGGTAGAAGCGCGTGTCTCGGAAACCAGGCGTCGTTAGGTATCTACCGGCAGGTATTGCCGGTGTACATATATAACCGTTCCTTTGGGAGGAGAAGTTATGACAGAAGAAACCCGTACCGCAAAGCTCCAGGGCCTTACCCGCCGCGTCTTTTTGAAAATGGCAGGAGCAGCCGGATTAGCGCTTGCGGGCGCTTGCATCGCTCAGGGTTCACAGAACGAGGCGGTAGCCGGTGAGGCTGAGACCATCACCATTACCGATATGGGCGGAACCGAGGTTACCGTTCCCACCAATGTTGAGCGCTATGCTGATGCCTGGTATGCCCACAATGAAGTTACCGTTATGCTCGACAACGCAGAGGGTCTTGTTGCTACTCACTGCAATCCCAAGAGCTATAAGTGGATGTACCGCGTATGCCCCAATATGGAGAACGCGCTTTCGACCTTTGGCGATGACTTTAACTTTGAAGAGCTCATTGCCCTTGAGCCGCAGGTTATTTTTGACTCCAAAGATTCTCTGCGCGAGAAGTGCAACGAGGTTGGCATTCCGCTGGTAAACTGCTCGTTCCATACCTATGAAGAGATGGAGCAGTCCATTGAGATGACTGCGAAGATTTTTGGCGGAGAAGCCCCCGCAATCGCAGAGCGCTACATCGCAGATCTTCACAAGGCCGTGGAAGAAGTTACTGCTGTTACCGACAAGCTCTCTGATGACGAGCGCCCGAGTGTTCTCCATGGCCCGAGCGTTTATGAGTATAACCTTGACGGCACCGGCACTATTATTGATACCTGGATTAACGCCGCTGGCGGCAAGAACGCCGTTGTGGCCGATACCAAGGGTACCGCAGATGCTGAGTTCTCAATGGAACAGATCATCGCCTGGAACCCCGACGTTATTATCACCGCCCGTGCCGGCCAGGACGAGAAGATTCTCAATGATCCCAACTGGGCATCAATCAAGGCTGTACAAGAAGGCCGGGTTTATGTGAACCCGCGCGGTGTCTTTAGCTGGGACCGTTATGGCGTTGAGGAACTCCTCCAAATCAAATGGGCAGCTGCTATCCTGCACCCGGAGCTCTTCCCTGATCTCGACATTGTTCAGGAGGTTAAGGATTTCTATAGCACCTACATGCGCTATGAACTCAATGACGAAGAAGTAGAAACCATCCTCATGAATGTTGACCCGCCTGCACTGGAGGAGAAGAAAGAAGAGGATAAACCTGCCGCATAAAACGTAGGTATTCTCAATAGAATATGAAAGAGCAAGGGCTTCTCGGCATTCAAATCAAGACCGAGAAGCCCTTTTGCAGTGGCTTGGCAGCTAAGGAGACTTTAAAAACAATTAAGTCACTTGAGCTGCAAAATTATGCATTCACGTATGCAGCGGCGCTCTCACCGGAGATGTAGCCGCCCACGTCGGCGAAGCCGTTTGAAAGACCGCACATGTTGTTGGTGTAGGCCATACCAAAGCGCTCGCCAACGGTGTTACCGGCAGCAAAGAGACCGGGGATGGGTACGCCGTCTCCGTCAAGAACGCGCTGGGTATACGGGTCGCATACAATGCCGCCGCATGCAACGTCTACAAAGTAAGGCATCTCCATGCCGTAGAACGGCGGATCCATTGGGCAAACAACCTTGAGGAAGCGCTGACGTACGCCAAACTCGTCATCGTGGCCATTCTCGGCCATTACGCGATAATTCTCGACGGTTGCAACAAGACCCTCGGGGTCAATGCCGAGCTTCTCGGCAAGCTCTTCAAGGCTGTCAGCCTTGGTGGCCTCGTTCTCAAAGCGGTTAATGCGAGCTTCGTCATAGAGGAAGGTGCCCATCCAGGTCTGCATGGAGAGCTCGTTTACTGCCTCGGCGTAATGCTTGTCGAAGATCTGGTAAGCAACCTTGCCGGGCTGGTTGATGATGGCGAACGGGATGCAGAACGAGCTGGTGGCCTCGTTTACAAAACGCTTGCCGTTGCGGTTAACAACAATGAATGGGATGGGGCTCGGAACGTTGGGAGCGTCGGGCGAAATTGCGGTGTTGGCCATGGTCGAGATAGGCGCTGACTGAATCTGAGCGCCTGCCCATACACACATGGAGATAACGCTGCCGTCACCGGGAGCATAGTTGGAGCACTTGATGGGATATACGTGAGGGCAGAACTCGGCGAACATCTCGTCATTACCCTCAATGCTGCCGCCTGCAGCAATAACTGCCTTGGCATTTACCTTGAGATAGTTGCCGTCCTCTTTGATGGCATAAACGCCGGCAATCTTGCCGTCTTCAAGAATGAGCTGCTCGGCCTTGGTGTTAAAGCGGAACTCGCCGCCGTTATCTTTGATCCATGCAAGAAGGCCGTTGATCATTGGGGTGTTTACGTCGCTCGAAGAAACCTGAAGCGCCTGGCCCGGATATACCGACTCGCTAAAGTACTCATCATATACCTGGTCATAGGGTGCAGCACCGTCGTTTACGAGGTGTACCCACTGGGTGTCGAAGCACTCGGCGATAGAAGCAAAAGCCTCGCGTGAACGGGCTGCCCATACACGATAGTAGCGCTCGTCAGCACGCATGGATGAAGCCTTGATCTCTTCCTTGATCATGTCGTCGATTTCTTCAGGAGTCCAGCTAAAGCCGGCTTCATCTGACCACTTTGAGCCAAGGACGCCATGTACGCCGCCGCCAACACGGCCGGCTTCCATTTTCTCAAGAAGAAGGACTGAGCCTGCGCCATGCTTGATTGCACTGTGACCGGCAACAAGGCCTGCACCGCCTCAGCCAATAACACAAACATCAACGTCAACGGTCTCTGAAATCTGATCCTCAGCAGGAACGGCCGGAGCAACGCGCCATGACTTGGCAGGAGTTGCCTCGTCTGCGACGGCGGTTGTTACGAGGCCAGAAACTGCAGCTGCTGCGCCGGCAATGCCTGCACCCTCAACAAACGTACGCCTGGAAATATTCTGTGACATACCATACTCCTTTCATAGAGCTCTATGTATGATCCACCTGGTTTGATGGACTGCCCTTACTGTGCGCTCTTACAGTCCATCCCGCAACGCCGCTTCTTAATGATTACGGGCATAGGGGATGGTTATTTATGTATGATATGAGCCCCATTAAAAACTAGTGAGCCATTTACCTGGAGTCAAAGGGGTATGACGGGTATTAGATTTTTCTCACTCAGCCTCGAGGATCGCGAGTGCTTTCGCGTATTTCTCGGCACGCTCTATATCTCTTGGGATTATGGTGTCCAAACGGGTGGGGTCTGAGTTATGGTGGAGGTCTGCAATTTTTACCTTGCGAGCAAGGGGATTTGGTGCTATGCGGGTAACATACTCAAGATACGGCACACCCTCTTGATGAGTCATTAGGTCAATCGCAGTGAGAATGTTCGCGTTAAAACCCTGTGCCCGCAGATCATCAATGGTGATATCTGTATCCTCAACCACATCATGTAAAAGCGCAACACAAATCTCATCCTCGGTCTCCATCTGTTCTGCAAGATGGAACGGATGGAATACATACGGCAGACCGCTTTTATCAAGCTGATCTTTATGCGCGTCGAAGCATATCCTCAAAGCCTTTTTAGTCAGTGGAGTGTATAGCATATCCAAACCTTTCTCACTGTTAAGTAGCTTCAGTATTATTATATAGTGTGCCCGCGGTTAGGCCCCATCGTCTCTTTAAAAGCAGATTTGTTCTGCATAATCTGTTTATCTGCCTTTATCCCCGGCGAGCAGTAGTCTCAATCGAATTGATTTTGCGCAATGGGAAGAAGCTCGGGCAATGTTTGTACGGGTTTGCTACAATGAGCACATGCTTGACAGTCCACTCCAAAGGAGGGTCTATGCGTGCAAAGAAATCTGTTGCGGCTGTGGTTACAGTGGTAATAGCATGTTCTCTGATGCATGGGTACGGGCTGGCAGATACTCCTGAATATACTGTACAAGAGGAAGACATCCAAGAGCTCACTGTGACTTCTGATAGTGAAGAAGAAGCAGTAACTCCCGGTACAGATGCTGAAATCCTGGACGAGGCGCTTTTTGAAGATGAGGCAGAAGAAGCCGCTGAGAAACCCATGCAGGAAGAAGCTGTCGAGATACCCGCGCAGGAAGACCTTACGCAAGAACCTCTAGACGAGAATACCTTAGATGACGTGCTCGAAGAGCCAGCAGAGACGGATTTTGATGATGACAGTGGCATACCTCAGGACGATTTTGAAGGAATAGATACTGTTGAGAATGAAGGTACGATTGACCCTGATGAGCCTGTTGATTCTGATGAGCTTGTTGAGATTATTGACCCTGATGAGCCTGTTGATCCCGATGATAGTTTGCTTCCGGATGAACCGGACGGCGATCCTGATTCAGAAGACAGCCTTACTTCTGAAGACAAACCTGTTGTAGAGGACATATCTGCAGACGAGAATGATACTACAGAAGAGGAAGCTCTTACTCCAGCAGAAGAAGTCGCTCTAGAGGAAAATATTTCCCTCGAACAAGAGCAGGCGGCAACACCAGAAGACGACCCTGCTGTTATGGATGAACCTGATGTATCTCTCGAAGACAATCCGGTTCTAGAAGAAGACGTTGATCCAGACGTTGAAGAGGAAACATCTGTTACTGATACAGCAGAGTTTCTGCAAGAAGATGTGTTGTCTCTTGAGGAAGAAGATGAGCAACCTGAGCAGATACTAGCTTCAGAAGAAGTATCAGACCCGGTAGATGAATCTATTTCTGATGAGACTAAAGATAATGCTCAGCCAAAAGACGAGCTCTCTGATGCGAGCAAAGAAGAGACGGTTGAGGCTGAGGTTTCTGAAGTAACTCAATTGCCGGAAGAAGCTTCTGAACAAAAAGCCGCTGAACAAGAAGTAATCCTCGAGGAAGTCTCCGATACCAATAAAGCTGTCAAAGCAACTTCTGAGCCGGATCCAGCCAAACCAGATTCAAAAACAGAATCAGCCGCTTCTGGCGCAAAAGATACCCCCGCAAAGCCTTCTGCGTCCGAGACGCCTGAACAGCCCATAAAGACCGGTTGGCAAAAAGAATCCGGCAGCTGGTATTACTACAGTGATGAAGGCGTAAAACAGACGGGCTGGGTAACCTGGAGCAGTAAGATTTACTATCTTGATGAAACCGGAAGGATGCTCACCGGCTTCCAAGAGATAAGTGGGTCTGCATATTATCTGCATCCAACAGGTGGACGCCTCATGAAGGGTTGGCAAAAGCTTGATGGTTACTGGTACTACTTTGATTCTTCAGATGGCCATATGCTCACAGGCTGGAACGAGATAGGTGGAGCTACGTACTATCTTGCTCCAGATGGCAAAATGCTTACCGGATGGATTGATGAAGTGCATTATTGCACTCCAAGCGGCAGTCTTGCGCGCGGATGGAGATTGATTGAGGGTACTTGGTATTACTTTGACACAAACGGCATCATGCAAACGGGCTGGCTGCCCTATAGAGGTTGCACCTATTATCTCAATATATATGGTCAAATGCTCACAGGCTGGCAAAAGATAGACGGTACATGGTATTACTTCAACAGCGGTGGTAGTTTGGCTTATGGTTGGAAAAAGCTCGACGGCTCCTGGTATTACTTAGACCCCGCTACGGGAGCCATGCTCAAAGGCTGGCAAAAATATGCCGGGAGCTGGTACTATCTCAAGCCAAACGGCGAAATGGCTACCGGTTGGATCAAACCGGGAAACACCTGGTACTACTTGCTGGACAGCGGTAAGATGAAAACAGGCTGGCTCAAGTATAAGAATAACTGGTATTATCTGGGCTCCAACGGAGGAATGCTCACCGGCCTTCAATACATTGATGATACGCTTTACTACTTCTATCCGTCCGGCAAAATGGCAACTGGTTCAGTAACCATAGACGGATATGATTATTACTTTGCATCAAACGGCGCAGCTTCTGAGCGCGATTGGTTGCGCTGGACTGTTATGAATGCCGAGAATACCGCAGGAGTTTCTTTCTTTGGCAATCCGAACATTACAAGCACACTGGTAGACGGACTTAATTCAGCTATTTGTGCTATAACCGAGCAAGGATTCAATATTTCGCTGGCGATGATAGATGTCGCAACAGGTAAAGGGCTTGTGCATAACCCTGATACCGTGCTTTACTCGGCAAGTACCATCAAAGCGCCTTATATTGCATCTTTATACCAAACGGCATTTGAAGATGACACCGCAAATTCCTGGTATTGGTACGAGGACATGTACTATACCGCTGTGTACTCCGACAACGAGTCGTATGCATACTTAAGAGAGCAGTTTGGAGCTGAGGCATTTGAGCAGTGGGCCCATAATGCAGGTGTTTCTCAGATGGAAGAATTTCTTGACTATGCCTTTTATTCTGCACGTGATCTCTTACTCATGTGGACAAACATGTACTCCTATTTTAACTCCGGTTCTGAAGCCGCATATGAATGCGGCAGTTTATTTGAGACGCCAAGTATTTCTCCCATTTATGATGCAATAGACAATGCCAGAACCCAGAGTAAGGCAGGCTGGTATCCCTGGGATTATGAGTTCGACCTTGAGTTTACCGCGACAAATGATGCCGGAATTGTATACGCCGACGAGGGCACATACATCGTAGCAGCCATGACGAACCTCCCGGAAGAATTTGATCTTGTGTCGAATGTCATACGTGCCGTAGACGCAATCCACGCGATGTTTTAAAGAGTGAAATTTCCAATAATTTTATGCATCATGAGCCCAAGCGTTCTATAATTCCGCAGTGCATTGCGTTTTGGTGTTTGTCATTGGTATATGCTTGGGTTTCTGAAAGTAAAGGAAGGTTATTATGAACGTTTCGCGTCGTGCTTTCGTTAAAACCGCTGCTTCAACCACTGCACTTGCAGCGCTTGCCGCTGCTCCCGCTCTTGCTGATGAGGCTCCTGCGCCTGAAGCTGCTGAGTCCGATACCCTTTTGCCCAATGCCGAGAATCTCGCATTCCACAAATCAGTCCCCTGCGAGCCGGCTTTTGTTGCCGAGCCCATTCCTGACGCTAGCATTGTTGAGAATATCGACGTTGACGTTGTAGTCTGCGGAGCCGGTATGGCCGGTGCATGCGCCGCAGCATCCTGCGCACAAAACGGCCTGAGCGTTGTAGTGCTCGAAAGAGGAGAAGTATGCGCTTCGCGCGGCAGCGAAGTTGGCGCTATCAATGACCGCGCCCATGAGGCCGCCGGTGTCTATATTGATCCTGAAGAGTTTGTTAACGACGCAATGTTTACGAGCCATTACCGCGCTGATCGCAAGATTTGGAAGAAGTATGCTACCCGCTCGGGCGAGGCTATGAACTGGGCAATTGATACCTCTGAGGCAACTCCTCAGAGTGAGTGCGGCGCCTTCTCGGTTTCCGGCCGGAACACCGTCTTTAGCGGCGTTACCACCTGGTGCAGCGGCGTGCGCGTACAGGGCGGAACCCGCTCGTTCGTAGAAATGATGCTCAACAATGCCATAAACAACGGCGCCGAGGTTCTCTATGAGACGCCGGCCTGCCAGCTTGTCCGCGAAGACGGAGGCAGGGTTTGCGGCGTTATCGCCAAGACCGAGGCCGGCTATGTAAAGTACAATGCCGCAAAGGGCGTTGTGCTTGCTACCGGCGGTTATGACAACAACTGGGATTACCTGTCACAGTCCATACGTCCGCGCGACCTTGCCGCCTATGCATGGGTCAACCCCACCAAGACCGAGGCCGGCGACGGCCACCTCATGGGTAAGGCGATTGGCGCTGCCGAGGATGACCTGCCCCATGTATTGATGATTGACCCCGGCGGCGATGTCAACGGCAACCGTGGCGGCACCCTTCTCGCCTTCCCGCGCGTTAACTTGAACGGCGAGCGCTTTGTAAACGAGAGCATCTCGCTTGAGTTCGTAGCAAATGCCGCTATGTACCAGCCCGGCGCACGCGACTATGTATTGCTTGCAGGCGACCTCCTTGCCTCATTCGATATCATGAAGGGCCCAGTCCCTCTCATATGTTCATCGCCCTGTCAAGTGACAAGCCTGCCCAGCCCCAAATTCGCGAGATTTGGGGCGTTTGGGCAGTTCATATGTGTCACATTTATGAAGTGTTTACCCAAGCGTGGTCTTCGCTTTTGGTTGAACCAAAAC
>JAFWFL010000103.1 GCA_017515595.1 Coriobacteriales bacterium | reverse complement strand
GCGAAGTACTCCCTCAGGCTTCAGATACAGAAGACAGCCCAGAAGAGCGCTTAGATATATCAATCCAAGAAGGCGCAAATGCCCGTGTGGGTGCAGGTGAAGAAGCAAAAGTTGACTATGTGGGTGAAAACGGCCCAGCCACCAGTGAGATCTGTACGATTCTCTCAGACTCGGACAGTGGCTTGACAATTAGTGAGAGCGGCTGGTACGCTGTCACAAGCAGCGTAGGGGTACCTTATATTAAAATACAGTCTGGAGCAGATGTACACCTGATTCTTGGCGACGATAAAACGCTCACACTGGGCGATTGCATTTACCTTATAGGAGACGCAAAACTTACCATCTATGGACAAAGCAAAGGCAGTGGTTCTCTTATTGGCTCTAGTTGTGGGGTAGATGTCAAAAGTGGCAGCACCCTTACCATGTATGGCGGCAGTATCAGTAGTAACACCAACTCTGGCGTGTACAACTATGGCACCTTCAACATGTATGGCGGCACCGTCAATGGCAGTACAAACTCTCACACTGTGAAAAACTATAACGAGTTCACCATGAACAACGGAAAAATCGTGAGCAACTATGCATACGGAGTCGGTGTGTATAATTCTTCTGGTAATTTCACCATGAACGGTGGCAGCATCACGGGCGGCACAAGCAGCTACGGTGTGGAAAACCTTGACTCTAACAAAGCAACATTCATCCTCAACAAAGGCACCGTGACCGGCGGTAAATATGCCATCTCTGGCACCGTGAAAAACACTGACGCCGGTACCGGCTGGACAAACACCGAGGGCACCGAAGGCCAAGCAGATATTGAAGCCAACGAGAATGGCCAGGAAATCTCATCTGACTTCAAAAAGGTCCAATTCCCAGCTGCTTCTTCAGAACCTTCAGGCATCACCTCCTGGGCTGAGCTGCAAGAAGCACTCACCGCTGCAGCCCAGACAGGCAGCACAGTCACACTCACGCAGCACATCACATGTGAGGATGAAGATGGTTCCGCAACGTCTCTGACTGTCCCTTCAGGCAATGCGGTCACGCTCGACTTGGCGGGATATGAGATAAATGCCAATTACAAGCATGATGCAGACCGGAATCCTATCCACACCATTACCGTCAGTTCCGGAGCAACCCTCACGCTTGTGGACAGCCAAGGCGACGGGCAGATTTGCGGTGGGCACTATGGCATCGACGTTTATGGTACCCTCAGCATGCAGGGCGGGAAAATCACGGGGAATGATGCCGGCGTGGGAGTCAACGACGGCGCTACATTCACCATGCAAAGCGTCAACGGCTCATCAGGCGGCACAATTACAGGCAATTCCAATCACGGAGTGGATGTATTTAGCGACGGCATCTTTACTATGAAAGCCGGCGAGATAAGTTCCACCCAGGGTAACGGACTTGGGATTTGGCTTGGAGGCGGCACCCTGGACCTTCAAGGCGGTAATCTCAAGAACAACAAATACGGCGTCATAATCGAAACCTCAGGCAGCACTCTATACCTCCAAGGCGCCCCCGTCTTCTCAGGTAACTCAACTGCGGACATACGCCTCTACAACACCACCATCACCCTTACGGGTGTCCTCGCCTACACAGAGCCTATAAGCATCAAGGTCTGGCAAGACAGCCCCCAGACGCTCACAAGCGCCTACAGCACCTATATGGGAGACACAGACCTAGCCAAGTACTTTAAGTACTACGATGATAAAGTTAACCTTATAGTAGCCCTCAGCGGAAGCGAAGCCGCACTTACAAAATCAGCTTCAACCGTGACCTTCAAAAACGGTGGCACCGTTCTTCAAAGCGCTCAAGTTGTAAGTGATACTTCTCCTCTTTATCTCGGAGAAGCCCCAACCAAAGAAGATATGGACTGGACCGGCTGGACTGATGGTACAAACACCTATTCGGCAACCGCTACGTTGCCTGCTGTTTCAGGAGCTGTAACATACACCGCAACATTCCAGAATACTCCCGCAGAAGCTCCCACGATCTCGACTCAGCCCCAACAAAATACCACCCTTACCTATGGCTATGAAACAAGCGATACTCTCAGTGTAGTAGCAACTGTGGGTGAAGGACATACGCTTTTTTATAAATGGTATTCATGCAAAGATACCGCGAAAACAGATGCTCAGGAAATAAGCGGCGAAACAAGTAAAAGCCTCGCTATCCCGACAGGCCTTGCAGTAGGAGATTATTACTATTACTGCACTGTCACATCCACCAGAACTAACGGAGAAACAACTCCTCTTGACAGCGATGTCGCAAAAGTAACAGTAGAGAAGCGTCCGGTAACCATAAGCGCTGCTCCTTCAGAAAAGTACTATGGAACACTTGACCCCACATTTAGTAATGCCACCATGCAAGGTGCGCTTACAGGCGAGCTTACTGATATTTCGCTGAGTGTGAGCCGCTCTGATACAGGTAATGACACCCTTGGCACACACGATAGAGTACTTTCTATCTCAAAGACCGCTTCTGAGCTTAATGCTTCTTATACCAACTATATCTTTACCGTAACTCCTGCTGACTTTACCGTAAAGGTAAATAATCAAGGAGCCTTAAGTGTCTCAGCACAAGATGTTGATGTAACCTATGACGGTACTTCTTATAGCATAAACGCTCAAGCAACGCTCGATGGTGCAGCCATTACCTATTGGAACGAAGAAACAGGCGCCTATGACTTGACTTCTTCTCCAACATTTACCAATCAAACAGAAGGCCCCAAGATCATAAAGTTTGAAGCCACACTCTATGGATACGCTTCTGCCCAAGGGCAAGCTTCACTTACCATAGCTCAAAGAGAAACAAGCGTTTCAGCCTCTGATGCTTCTGACAGCGTCTATAGCGGACAAGAACAAGAAGGTATCACAGACTACACCTTTGATAACATCATCTCAGGACAAACGGCTTCAATTACCTATACGCCCGCTCAAGGAACAGACGTGGGTACCTATGAAGGTGTCTTCTCTGATGACTTCAAAGTAGTTGATGATCAAGGCATAGATGTTACCAATAACTACAAACTCACCCAAACGACAGCAGGCAAGCTTACCATCACAACCCGTCCCGTAAGCTTTACTGCTCAATCAGAAACCAAAGACTATACCGGACAAGAAATAGAGATCACCACGGTTACACCTGACGGTCTTATAGATACTCACACTCATAACGTAGTCTTCTCAGCTAAAGGAACAGACGTAGGCGATTACACAGGAACCATCACAGCAAAAGAAGACGTTATCATCAAAGATGGTGACACAGATGTCACCCGTAACTACTCGGTCTCTGTTACTAACGGAGCGCTTACTATTCAAAGTCCTTCAGAAGAACTTACTGTCTCTTTAGACAGTAAGTCATATACCTATGACAGCGCAACTCATGCTCTTCTTACTCCCGCTACCACAAACGGACCTACTGACTCAACAACAATCGAATACTCAAAGGATCAAACGTCTTGGACAAGCGACCTCTCTACACTGATTGCCACTGATGTATCTGACTCCTGCACCATCTATGTAAAAGCTACCAATACCAACTATAAAAACGTTGCCACCTCTGAAGCTACCCTTACCATTCAAAAAGCTCCGGCTCCTTCAAAAGACATAACCGAGTCCCAAAAGCCACAAGCAATAAGTGACCTTAAGTCAGACGGCACCGAGCAGCCTCTTGTAACTCCTCCAACTGAGCTTCCGCAAGGTTATACATCCGTTCAATACAGCCTTGACGGAACCACCTGGCAAGATGAACCTCCAACAGGCAAAGACGCAGGAGACTACACCGTATATGTCCAATACGTAGGAGACCCCAACCACGAGAACTACCCCAGTGACCCCGTGAGCGCAACCATTAAAGCGATAGGCACCCTCACCTTTGATCTCGGAGGCGGTACCCTGAACGGCTCTACTGCTCCTCTCGTCATAGAAGCTCTCGTAGGCGACACCATAACCATCCCAGACGCTCCCACGCTTTCCGGCTTTACCTTCAAATACTGGCAAGGCTCAGAATACTACCCCGGAGATAAATACACCGTAGAAGGCAGCCACACCTTCACCGCCGTCTGGCAGCAAAACCAGCAGCCAGCTCCTACCCCAACCCCCACACCAAATCCTACCCCCCAGCAACCAAGCATCCCCAGAACAGGAGACACGACCTTCTCGGCCACATCAGCTCTTGCTCTTGTAGCTATCTCTGCAATCTGTCTTACTCTGTCTGTCCTAATCCTCAAGAGGCGCAAGTCATAATAAGAAGCGTAAACCTGACAAAAGGACGCACCTTTTGTCAGGTCCCAAGGCTTCCCCTTGAGGGGAAGCTGTCGCCGAAGGCAGCTGATGAGGTGTAAAAGCCGTTGTACCCGGCTGCAACATCTCTCTCACCTCATCCGGCCCTCCGGGCCACCTTCCCCTTAAAGGGGAAGGCAAAACACAAGATCCATTTGTTACCTAAAACCAGCCCCCAAGTTCCGAACGTGGGGGCCGGTTTTGAGAGAATTTTGAATTCATCTTCTATGAGCTCTGAACATACTGTAGGATTCTTCTTGCGGTATCACGGCTTACTTTACTTGTGTCTCCGGAGTTTATATAGGCATAAACATTACCTTTGTTAAGGCCGAGCTCTTGGCAAATCTGGTAAATGGTTATATTAAGAGTATCAAGCGCTTCTAATGTTTTATCACGCATAATCGCAATGATGCGCCTATCAGCTTGAATCGCATCGCGCTTTGCAATAAAGGAATTCCATACCTTGCGATATCTCTCCGGTGCATCATGAGATTGCAAAAATGTCTCAACGTCTTTAAAAGCGTCGATCTTATCTGCAATCTCCACATATTCGGTTTCCATCCAAGTATTGTGAGCAAGCTTTGCAAGATAGTGAGCTTTATGCTGGATAGCGGCAAATACCATGAGTGCTTCTTTGGCGGTTGGTGTTTTCTTTGCGACAGAAGCACAGAGTATTTTTAAACTATCCGTTTCTCGTCCGGTAAGCTCTCTTACATAGCTGCGTAAGAAACCTTTGAATGTGAGATTCATTTGTACCGTTCCTTAAAGTTATTATATGCACGTTTCTACCATGAGTACATCAACATCATGTGTTACCTGACGCATTGTTAAATCTCTTAGGATAAAAGCTGCTCCGCCAACCAAAACTATTGATGGCTTAGGAGTCATATCGCCCAAAATCAAATGTGCTTCTTCGTCAATAGACAAAAGAGTTTTTATAAGCTGAGCTTTGATCATAACACCTTCTTAATATAGTATTAATCTACTAATATAATACTATATTAAGAAGGTGTTATCAATACCAAGTTTTCTTAAGAGTTTAATAATGTATCCTATATCAAAATATAATTAATCTTTATCTTCTTCAATGCTCGATAAAACATAAAACGTTGATTTAAGTAGGAGGCCTGGTACTTATTCATTAAGCTTGTACATTATTTGCTGTTAAACTATATTGCCAAAAACACGCAAATCTTTTTGTTTTTCCGTATATGGATTCCGTTATCAAAATGCTCGAGGTGTTTCAGTCATGAATCACAAAGTCTTATGTTTCTATAACCAATGTACTGTCTTATGTTTAATATCGTAAATACTATATTGGTGATTATTGAATAAGAATATGAGAAGACTGTGCCTGAAAATAGCTCAAAGGAGAGCTGATAAGAATATGAGAAGAATAATCTAGCATAAAGACGGCACCCTGACCAGCTACTTAACAATACATACCAACAGAAGCAAATATAACAGTATGAATTATCCGCTCTCCTAAAGCGGGTGTCGGCCGTTCGAATCGGCCCGGGTGCACCAGAAATTAGCACAGCTCAGAGACCAAATGAGTCTCTGGGCTGTTTCAGTTTAGTAACATTATGAATTTTGATTGAGGAGAATTTGAGGAGAATCTCTAAACATATTGCTACGTTTATTTACTACTTGATGTACTTAATATTGAAAAATAGCTTATGTTTTGTATCATATTAATGTATTTATCCACAATTGCGTAACTCTATAATTAACACTAAATAAAACTCAAACGATACTAAGCTATCTCATTTACCGAATGACCCATGTAGATTTGTTCTTGGAACCTTTTCTCTCTAGTAGTTGCATTTCCTGAAGTTTTCCGACGATTTTCTTTACTCCTCCTAAGCTCAGAGAACAGGCAGCAGCAGTTTCATTAAGTGAAGCATATGGATGATCTGAAAGATAATGTATTACTGCTTGCTGATTTTTGGTAAGCGAATTTTGAATTGTTGTTCGCGTGAGTCTTGCTTTAACATAATCCGGTTCATAGCCAAAAGGAAGTGTTACTATCAAAAGGCCATCACGGAAAGAAAAAACCTCGCGACCATACATTTTCACAATCTGTGGTATGCCATGACCACTTTGTTCCGAGAAGTCGCAGGTAATAAAGATATTAAACAGACGATTGTTAACGGGCTTACTGGTTCCGGCATAGAATCCTTCTTCACTGAGGCCATAAGGAAGTCCGCCATAAGAGACTACTTCAATACGATCGTCATAGATATAGACTGACGGAGGGACCTTTTCTATCCAAGTATTATGCACACAGGCATTGTAAACCTTTATCCAGCTGTCCAAGTCCCAGTTTAAACTCTTGGTTTTCGTTTTCATTCCCGAGATTCATAATTTAGTCCTCCTTGTCTAGACGTAGTCTACTACAAAGGCCCTTTAAAGTCTACTTTCATAGTCTACTAATCAGTAGACTATTTAGGGGAAGTTACTGTTCACGGGGGTATAGGTAGATAAACATTCTAGACCTATCCAGTGCAGAGAATTTGCCAATTCATAGCTACTCAAACGCATTTGAGTAGCCTATCAAGAAGCGCAAGAAGACCTAGCCGAGAAGAACCCGCAGGTCAGAGACACGGGCTTCTCGGCATATTGGGTCAAATAGAGAAAAACAGGCTACTCAAATGCGTTTGAGTAGCCATGAATTGGCAAATTCTCTGCACGGGATTGGTTTTGGACAGTCCCCGTGAACAGTAGCAGAAAGACCGGGACTTATTGTTGGTATCTCTGTGATAAGTGAAACTGTTTGGACTACGAATTATTGGTTTCTTCGAGTTTTGGAAGCCTTACCATGAAGGTGCTTCCTTTGCCGCGCTCGCTTTGAACTTCAACGGTACCTTTGTGCCGCTCTATCAGGCCGCGCGCAATTGAGAGACCAAGGCCTGTTGAGCCTTTTTTACCGTTGTTTGCGGTCCGGTAATACTTAGTAAAAATCTTATCGAGGTCCTCCGGCTCTATTCCTTGGCCGGTATCAGAAATTCTCAGTTCATACATGCTGCAAGCAGGCCCGGGCGTATCTGCGGAAGAAGTATTGTCCACATTAATACTTTGAAGCGAGACAGTTACCAGGCCGTCATCAGGTGTATAGAAAATTGCATTTGTAATGAGGTTCTGCACAATCTGGCCGAGTCTCTCGGCATTGCCCCAAACTATGCAGTTTGGCTCGATATTTGCTTCCAAAGTAATGTGTTTCTCGGACGCCTCAATGCTCTCGGCGGTAACGGTGGCCTCAACTATCTCACTAAAGTTGATTTGGCTAAAGCTTATGGGCATATCGTCATCTTCAAGCTTGGCAAGTGTGAATAGGTCTTCTGTCAGATTCGAGATAAAAGAGACCCGCTCGGACATAGTGTCTATGAGCTCGGTTTTTTGTGGCGGGTCGTTTTGAGATTCTGCTTTGAGCATATCTATGCAGCCTCTCAAGACAAACAAGGGGCTCCGCAAGTCGTGGAATACGTTGAGCATAAGACTGTGCCGGTGTCCGCGCTGTTCAAGCGCTTCTTGTGTGCGTTGTTCCACTGTGGCATCAAGCGTATGGTTAAGCTCGGCAAGCTTGTTTGACAGGAGTTCGGACTGCTTATAACTGTTTGCAAAGCGGTAGTTAATAAAGATCATGCAGGCCAAAGCAAACGGCAGTTCAAAAATAGCGGTATTTCCCCACAGCGCAAAGGGTAGTGTTGACTCCGCGGTCTCCGACAGCAAGTCTATGGATCTTGTAAGCTCTATCGCAAAATAGATGTCGTAGCCAACAAAGAGTACGAGAAACCCCTGCTTATTCTCGGCATGGGCTTTAATAACAATACCTGCGGCTATAAATAAAAGCACGAGCTTTGAGGTCTCGCTTATAACGGGAGACGGATTGATAGAAGAAATTGCGCCTCTGGCAAAGACAATCAAAAGGGTGGCCATGATTATTATGATATGCTGCCTGAGCCTTGGAGGGCTTTCAACCGCAAAAAGATACATGGTGTATGCGCCGGCACAGTATTTAAAGGCCGTAATAGAAGTAATAATTGCCGAGTAAGACAGCGACGTTGTGGTAGGCTGATACGAATTTCTCACAAGATACGTTATGGTAACAGCAACAATGTACATCGCAAAGACGGCGAGATAGCGCTCTGAAGTTTTAAAAGCAAAAAGTGAAAGCGCGTAAATAAGCATGACAGCAAACACGGTAAACATGATGACAGTGAAATTGTGGTACACCTCGACAATCGTGTCTATCTGTGCGCTGTTACCCAAATAAATCGAGTATGACAAAAAGAGTCCGCTTGCATTGACGGTAATGCTCGTTACATCTGTTTGAGAGTCATGAACAGCATGATCCCGTAAAGGTATCACACGGACATTCTGATAATCAGAGTGGTCATAACTGGCAAAGGGTTCACCGTTGATGCTTACCTGAGGGATGCTTGCTCTTATGAGCAGTAAAGAGAGATCTTCAATCTCATGAGGAGACCCTTTAATGCTGAATGTTTGGTCCTGGCCAAACTCGCTATTGGGAACATAATCTATAAGAGCCGGCTGCTGGGGTATGGCATACACACCTTGTTCCTCGGCAAAGTCATTGTTGGTAAGAGCATTGCGCCACAAGAGTAAGCAGCCGGTGAACACCGCGACAAGAGCAATAAAAATGAGAAGAGTGCGCCATAAATTCTTATGGAAAGGCAGGCTTTGTTGTTGGCGGGCAAAAGATGTCACAGATGTCATAATTCCTGGATACCTTTTTTGCCGGTAGGATCAAAGATATAGCCTTTGCCCCAGATGTTCTTAATAAACCGCGGGTCGTCATTGTCGCCGATTTTCTTTCTGATGTTATGTATATGCACAACAACGCTCCGGGTGTCTCCGTAGCTTTCTCGTTCCCAAATGCGTTTATATATTTCATCGGCGCTAAAGAAGCGGTTGGGGTTATTCATAAACAATGCCAATATGCGGGCTTCCTGCGGAGAAAGCTTTATAAGCTGGTCATCTTTTATAACCATTGATTTACTTCTGTCAAACGAGAAGCCCTCGCAAACGAGCGTACTGTTATAGTAATCAGGCTGAATCTGATTTGCCCGGCGTATGTTGGCTTCTATATGGGCGGCCAGGACTTTGTTGTCAAACGGTTTGGTGATAAAGTCATCGCCACCGGCTTCGAGAGCGGTTACAATGGTTTCGGAGTTATCTAACGCGCTTATAAAAATGATGGGGCAATTATGCCATTCGCGCAGCTTGGCACAGAGATCAATGCCATTGACATCAGGCAAAAGCACATCGAGCAATATAACGTCAAACTGCTCGCGCGAGTGGCTAAAAGCCTCTCCGCCCGTTGTTGCACACACTACCTCATAATGGGATTCCTGTTTAAGATAAAAGCTGATAATACGTGCAATAACAGGGTCATCTTCTACCAGAAGGACTTTAATCATGGCGCACGTCCTCACACATACCTTTCCCGGAATATTCATCTTAAATTATATTAAGATTATAGCTATATAACTATTAATAATTCTTAATATTCTGGCAGCCGGACCGGTTTATGTTTATGGGCATGCATTCGATAATTTATCTGACTGCAGCGCAGTATCCTTGGCATTTGTTATGACCCGGCAATAAAAACAGAACTCGGTATTTAAGTATGCAAGGCGCCCCTCTGCCTCCGCTCTATTAAAAAACCTTAATGTTTTGAGTTCCCCTATGTTGATACTATATCAATGTCCTGTGTATCCGAGACAGCCAAAGCATATATTGTTTGCAACCCTTGGCGTCTCATCTGTACCTCCCAAGAAAGGAGAGCATATGGAACTCACCAGAAGGAACTTCTTAAGAAACGCTGCTGTTGGAGTTGCCGGTCTCGCAGCTTTAAATGCTGCGCCTGCAGTTATGGCTTCTGAAGCAGCGCCGGCCGGTAAAGCTGCTGGTACCGGTAGCGCAACCGTGCGTGGTTTTGGTGGTGACGTGACGGTTACTCTCACGGTTGATGAAGCCGGAGCTATTACCGATGCAGTCATCGAAGGTGCAAACGAGACACCCGAGCGTGGTGGTCGTGCCATTGAAGCCATGCAGGCAGCCTATATTGAGGGAGGGTCTCTCGACATTAGCGGGTTTGCCGGTGCATCGGTTACCTCGGATGCAGTAAAATCAGCTGCCGCCAAAGCTTTTGCACAGGCTTCCGGAGCAGAAGCCGTTACCGCTCAAGTCCACATGGCCCCCGGTCAATATACCGGCAGCGCAGTTGGATACTGGGGTATTTGGGAGATTCCGGTAACCATCACCGTCAACGAGACTTCGATTCTTGCCATTGAAGTACCTGATAAACGTACCCTTCAGGGTGAGACAGAGGGCTTCTTGTTCCCGGTTAAATACACCTTGTTCCCGCGTATCATAAAGCATCAGTCAACCGCTATTGATGCCATTACCGGTTGCACTGCCACGAGCAATGCGGTTTTCCAGGCAATTGACAAAGCTCTTGCTCAGGCACTCGAAGCGGGCGGAAGCGATCCCGCGGCAATCGAAGCATTCCATGTTGTTCCTGATGAGAAAACCGAGCTTGGACAGGTAGAAGAGATCAATGCTGATCTTGCTATTGTGGGTCTCTCGACCTGCGGTTTGCTTGCAATGAAAGCAGCTCTTGACAGATTCCTCAAGCTTTCTGGGCGTCAGTCACGCATTAAGATTGTAGGTATCGAGAAGTGCGGCAAGCTTGGCGGCCACTCGTTCATGACACACTCGCCTAATGCCGTGAACCCGCCTAAGCGTTTGCTCGAGTTTGATGATCCCGCAGCTCACACCTGCGATGCCGAGGCATATCGTGAGGACTGGCTCGCACACTGCATTGGTGCAGACGGCTCACAGCGCGCTAAGGAAGAAATGGTTGACCTCTTTGTCAACAAGTCAGGCGAGGCCATGGACTGGCTTATTTATAACCTGGGCTGGATGATGAGTGCGCCAAGCGGCAAGACTGACTTCTCGACCACAGACTTCGCGGGCACAACCGAGTGGTATTACTATGCCAGCACAAAAGCCGACCGCTTTATCGAGGGTAATGAAGACCGCCGCGCTGTTATGCTCAGCGCTTACGACAAGATTATCCAAGAGACAAAGGGCGTTGGTGGATCATACTTGCTCGAAACAGAAGGTTATGAGCTTCTCTATGATCAAGAGAGCAACACGGTTACCGGCGTGAAGGCGCGCAACCTGCATACCGGCAAAGAGTATGTTATTAATGCCGGCGCAGTGATTATGAGTACAGGCAGCTTCCTCAATGATCCCGAGCTACAGGAAAGATTGTATCCCAAGAATCTGTGGGGTCACTGGAGACAAAACGGCAATACGCAAAACACCGGTACTATGATCAAAGCGGCTCTCGATATTGGTGTTGCGCCGTTTAACGCAGATTATCCGCCCATCTGCATGGAGATTGGTATGCCGTTCTTCCTGCAGCACTTCCCCATCAACTTCTACGAAGGCAAGATAACAGCACGTACCGGCCGTCAAAGCACGTGGACCTTTAACGATATTCCGTTGTATATGTGCGTCTCAATCAACTCGATGGCCATTGGTCCCTCGGGCGAGCGCGTATGCAATGAATACGGTATTGCAAACGGCATGGAAGACCGTGTTCCGCCGGATACCTGGGTAGCCGGTCCTTACTTCTACAGTATTTGGTCGCAAGACCAGGTTGATGACCTCATGGCAAATGGCTTTAGCAGCGAGAATGTTAAGAGGACAGCGGCATACATTCAGCAGGGCGGCTTTAAACTTGACGAGCCGCGTCCTGAGACTCAGGAAGCGCTTGACGCATGTGTAGAGGTTGGCCTTGCTTGGAAGGGCGATACGCTTGAGGAACTCGCCCAGCAAATTAATGTTCCCGCAGATGCTCTTGTTGCAACGGTTGAGCGCTACAATGCATTCTGCGATGCTGGTGTGGACGAAGACTTTGGCAAGGATGCCCAGTATCTCCAGAAGATCGGTGCAGGTCCGTACTATGCAATTAAGGCCATGAACGTTCCGTATGGCGGTGGCGGCGGTCTTGATGTTGACGTAGAGATGCGCGCACTCAAAGAAGACGGAACACCCATTAACGGCCTTTATATTGGTGGTCAGGACAGCTTTGGCGTTGTTAATAACCCCGAGAAGAACTATATTGGCTATGGCGGCGTAGACCAAGGATGGCATGTTCTTACCGGCAAACTGACCGGCGAAAATGCTGCCGAGTATGTTTATGCGAAGCAAGGGCTTCTCTCCCAGCAAAAAGCATAAGCTTTAGAGCGTAAAGCTATGATTCCCGCAGCCTTATTGTATGGATAAAGATAAGGCTGTGGGAAACACGTGTTTCATAAACTTCAACTCGAGAAAGGACTCTCTATGAACACAACGAGAAGAACGTTCCTTAAGGGTGCGGCTGCCGGAGCTGCCGGTGTGGCTTTGGCGGGCGAGGTGTCTGCTGCTTTTGCGGCTCCTACTATTTATCCTAATACGACGACGGCTGAGGACTTTGAGAACTCGGCGGCTATTGCTGAGCCAATTACTGAATTTGCAGATCAAAAGACCTATGATGTTGTAGTTGTTGGCGCCGGTACAAGTGGTATGCCTGCTGCTTTGACTGCTCTTGAAGAAGGAGTTTCGGTCGCTTGCCTGCAAAAAGAGTCAGTTGCCATTTCTCAGGGCGGTTCTTCGAGCGGCATTATTCTTGAGGCCAGCTCGGCTGTTGGTCTTGAGCAGTTTAAGCGCGAGTATCGCCGCACTTGCAATTACCGTTACAACCGTACACTCTTGGATACCTATGTTAACCATTCAGGCGAAGCGATTCTGTGGATGTTCGAGAAGACCACGGCCGCAGGATTCCCGCCGTATGCGCACGTTATCAATGTCTTTGAATATGAAGACGAGAATTCCATTTGTTCCCGCATTACCAACCGCTTTGGTCCTAAGCCCATGAACAACTCTGACATGATTAAGTATCTTGCAGATTATGCCCAGGCCCAGGGTGTCGAGATGTTCTACGAGACCCCCGGTGTACAGCTGGTACAGGACGAGTCGGGCCGCGTAACCGGTGTTATTGGCCAGAATCCTGACGGTACGTTTACCCTGTTCAATGCAAATCTTGCAGTTATTCTTGCGACCGGCGACTATCAAAACAATGCCTCGATGGTTGCAAAATACGCTCCCGACCTTTGCGGATTTGACCGCAAGCAGTTTAATAAGACCGGCGACGGTATTCTTATGTCAATCATGGCCGGCGGTCATATTGTTCCGCCCAACCACTCACGTCAGATGCACGACATTGACTCAGGTCCTATGACCAACGAGCCGTTCCTTGCTCTCGATGAGAACGGTATCAGGTTTATGAACGAAGAGATTGGTATGGACAACTGGAACTCCGAGCTCCGTTGGCATGACCATCCCGGAAAGTTTGTACAGATTTTCGACTCCAATTATGCTGAGCAGGTTACCGAATGGGGAGGCAAGCCCACCGCTGTTGCAGATATGGAGAACTATATCCCCGGTTTGCTCGAAGAGCCAAAGAACGTTATCCCGGGCTTGTGCGATACCCATCGCTGCGACACGCTCGAAGAGCTGGCCGCAGAGCTTGGCATCCCTGCCGATGCGATGATTGCAAGCATCGAGCATTATAACGAGCTTGTTGCTGCAGGCGCCGATACTGATTTTGGCAAGTCAGCCAAGTATCTCAAGCCCATTGATACTCCTCCGTTCTATGGCATTCATAAGTGGATTCGTATTACGGCCATCTGCGGTGGTATCGCAGTAGACGGAAACTACCAGGTAGTTGATGGTAACAATGAGCCTATCCCCGGCCTCTATGCTGTTGGTTTTGGCGCAGGCGATCTTTGCGGCGGCATTGACTGGAGCACCTATGTCACCGGTATGAGCAATGGTTCATGCATGACATCAGGCCGTGTTGCAGCACTCCATGCAGTTCATGGCGTTGTTGAGCCCACGAATCCCGTTAAGTGGGAAGACCACACAGAAGACTACGGCGCCGGCAGCGCTCTCACCGGCATCATCAGCTAGTTGCTGAGGTAAGCAGGCGGGTTTCTCGGCTGTAGGTATGAGAAAAGGGCACAGGAGATAAGACCCTGTGCCCCTTTTTTTGTACCGTAAAAACAAGGGGCCATGTTGCAATCCTGGTAGGGAGGTGCAACATGGCCCCTTTGTGATTATGAGATAAGTGAGGTTATGAAGCGGTTCGTTTGAGTTGATCCTCGCTGATCAGACCGTCTACGAGGTCTTGCTCGGATACATGCCAGCATTGCGTGGCGGGAAGACCGGGGATTGTGTTCGCTACAAATACCGGATCAAGACCGCGTTTACGCTGCTCGCTGTAATCATCGAGAACCTTGAAGGCCCATTTGCCCAGAAGAAGGATTGCGACGATGTTCACAATGGCCTGGAAGCCCATGAAGATGTCGGCGAGGTTCCAGGCGAGGGAGATGTCCATTTGAGCGCCAATGAATGCGGGGATGAGGCAGACAATACGGAATACCAGGAGAACGTTCTTATTGGTGGTAATGAACTTCAGGTTATTCTCGGCATAGAAGTAGTTGGCTATGAGGCTCGAGAGACCAAAGGCGAAGATGGCAAATGTTAAGAAATAAACGCCAAATACGCCTGCGGTTGACTCGACTGCCTTTTGGACAAGGAACATGCCGTTAAAGCCGGCGGTGCCGCCAGCCTCGACATAGAATGAAAGAACGATA
This sequence comes from Coriobacteriales bacterium, assembly GCA_017515595.1. Lineage (GTDB taxonomy): Bacteria > Actinomycetota > Coriobacteriia > Coriobacteriales > UMGS124 > RGIG5691. Next base: position 2,712 of record JAFWFL010000103.1, on the reverse strand, counting down.
ATGGCCGAGCAGGTGCAAATGAGGATGGTGTCAATGTACACGGAGAGCGTCTGGACCAAACCCTGCTTTGCGGGATGGCTTACGCTCGCGGTAGCTGCGGCGTTAGGTGCAGAACCCATACCGGCTTCGTTCGAATAAAGGCCGCGCTTAATACCAAGCATAATAGCGCTGCCGGCGAGACCGCCAAAGAATGCCTGGATGCCGCTTACGCCGTCGTCAACCGCGCCAAAGCGGAAGAGCTCGGAGAACATCATGGCAAATGCTTGCGGAAGGTCGCCAATGTGAAGCACAAAGACAACGAGTGCAAAGATGATGTAGGTAATAGCCATAACAGGGACAATAAATGCGGTCATGAAGCTGATGCGCTGCGCTCCGCCAAAGATGACAAACGCCATAAAGAGTGCGAAGATAATACCCAAGACCATGGGAACTTGGGTTGCAAAGTAAGATTCATTGCCAAGCGCGTAGGTGGTCGAGTCAAAGTAATATGCAACGCTTGAGCTCATGTTATATGACTGGAGTCCGTTAAAACCAAGCGCGAAGCACAAAATGATGGAGACAGCGAACACAATGCCAAGCCAGCGCTTGCCAAGTGCCTGCTCAATATAGTAGGCAGGTCCGCCAAAGAACTCTCCGTCCTTACCGCGTACCTTCCAAATCTGTGCGAGGGTTGATTCTACAAAAGCGGTTGCGCCTCCCACAATGCACATGATCCACATCCAGATAATGGCTCCGGGGCCGCCAAGCGCGATTGCTGTCGAGACACCCGCGATGTTGCCGGTGCCAACGTAATGGCTCCGGGGCCGCCAAGCGCGATTGCTGTCGAGACACCCGCGATGTTGCCGGTGCCAACGCGGCTTGCCGTAGACATCATAAGAGCCTGGAATGCGCTCACGCTGTGCTCGCCTTTGACATGCTTTTTCTCGGTGACGCACTGGATCATGTCTTTGATGTAGCGCAGCTGCACAAACTTGGTGCGTACGCTAAAGTAAATACCTGCGGCAATGAGGAGAATTACCAAGCAATACGTATACATATACGTGTCAATGGTGTCGGTAATTCCTATCAATGATTGCATTAGATCAGATTGCATAATCCCTCCTTTTATTAACACAAACTTGCAAAATGATACACTAATATACGCTACGATGAAACTTGAATATCAAAATGGATAGAAAAAGCCGCCAAAGGGGCGAACGGACCAAACACAGCGGAGCCTCATTTCGTGCCTCATTTATCCAATTAATTAGGTTGTTTGGATAACCCTAGTTTCTTTGTCGAGAAGAACTCGCAGGTCAGGAGCGTGAGCCGTCTCAGCTATAATCAATGATGCAATGGAATAGCCTCATTAATTGGATAAATGTGGTATGGGATGGGCGATTCTTGTGCGAAAGTGACTTTTGGTGTGAGAAGCGGATGATCTTTATGTGCGCGGGTAGTTTTTGGGAAGTCTGCCTTGTCAACTTGGGCTCCTTTGTTTGGGGTATACTGGGCGCCTGGGGTTTTGAGAAGGTATTGGTGCGGTAAGGAGCTTGTGGTGGAGATTACCAAGATAGTCATGACGGGCGGACCTTGTGCGGGCAAGTCTACGGCGATGAGCTGGGTACAGGAGACGTTTACCAAGAAGGGCTATGTAGTGCTTTTTGTGCCCGAGACAGCCACCGAGCTCATTAGCAGCGGAGTCGCTCCCTGGACATGCGGTACCAATTTTGATTACCAATTTTGCCAGGCACGGTTGCAGCTTGCCAAAGAGCAGGTGTTCGAGCAGGCCGCGCAGTCAATGACGCAGACACAGAAAGTGCTCGTTGTGTGCGATCGAGGGCTTCTCGACAATAAGGCTTATATGACGCAGGAGGAATTCGAGACGGTGCTTGAGGCGCTTCATACCAATGAGGTGGTTGCCCGGGACAGTTATGACGCGGTGTTCCACCTGGTTTCTGCCGCAAAAGGGGCCGAGGAATTCTACACCACCGCCAACAACAATGCTCGTACCGAGACAATCGCAGAAGCCGCCGAGCTTGACAATAAGCTAATCGCCGCATGGACCGGCCACCCTCACCTGCGCATTATTGATAATGAGGGCAGCTTTGAAGACAAAATGAAACATCTGATTGCTGAGATCTCGGCGTTTTTGGGAGAGCCGCAGCCATATCAAATTGAGCGGAAATATCTCATAGAATACCCGGATATCTCGTTGCTCGAAATGCTTCCTAACTGCCAGCGGGTGGAGATTATTCAGACGTATCTGACCTCAGAAAACGGAGATGAGATTCGTATTCGCCAGCGCGGGATCAATGGGAACTATGTGTATACCCAGACCACAAAAACCATGGTCAACGGCATTAAACGCATTGAGGTGGAACGCCGCCTGACCCAAAACGAGTATCTGCGCTTGCTCATGAACAGCGATATCTCAAAGCGTCAGATTCGCAAAACCCGCTACTGTCTCGCGAGCGGTAACCAGTATTACAAAATAGATATCTTCCCCTTTTGGGATAATCAGGCAATTCTGGAAGTGGAGCTCCCCAGCGAGACCACTCCCGTCCAAATACCCCCCAACATCACCGTCATACGCGAAGTAACCTACGACCCCGCCTATAAAAACGCGGACAGCCGGCGGCTGCTGGCGGCGTGCGTTGAGATCCTCTCGGACCGCGGCTATGAGATCGTGAACATTGACGCCACGGTGGTGGCGCAGAAGCCGAAGCTGGC
>JAFWFL010000102.1 GCA_017515595.1 Coriobacteriales bacterium | reverse complement strand
TCAAGAAACGCTGGTGTAAAGCTAATTAAATAAAAATAAAGGAATTGAACGAAAGCAAGAAAAGTCTTACTTTGTTCTTGTAATTTGTGCACTGTCACACTATTATAAGTGTCTCACTTACATATTCAACTATCCGGCTCTCAAGGTACATCTGCGCGTTGGACTGTGCCGCGGCGCAAGGTTGTACATTACTCCCCTCCATCGCCCAATGCAAGAACTATTTTTCATATCACAGAATGGACATAATCTAACGAAAGGACTGGACTTATTTCAGGTTTATTCCTTTGTTGATCATTGAATCAGGTTTAATATTTCTCGTCGGGAAGATAGCCAGGAAAGACACAGATGTCAGCAACATACTCAGGCGGCATCGCAGCAACAAACGGCGAGGGATTCTCGACAAGCTCGTATTCAAATTCATAGGCAATATTGCCTGACAAATCATAAATTGCGCGAACATTGCCGTGAATATCAGAATCAACGGGATAGTGCCATTCTGCCCGAGTATTCACATTGCGCACAATAACTCCTGATGGCAGCCCCTCAGCATTATATTCCCAATCAAGCTCAGCCCAGGGAATAATCTCCAATGACCCCTCATCAGCGTTTGCATATGACACAACTACAGGTAATCCCTGCACATCATATACTATACTAAAACCACTGTATCCATTATAAAGATAGGTTTGTTTTTGTATCTTCCCTGTAGCTCCGTATTCAAATAAAACAACAGTTTCACCCGCATAATATGAGGTAACACGCCCATCGCGCTCGTCAACAATAACAATGCTATTATAAGCAGTATCTGATGTACTTGATTTTACTACACAGTCAACAATCCCACCAAGCTCATCATAGGTATAGGTAGATATACTTGGACCTGTTCCATCAGAATATAATGGACCTACGTCTAGCTTTGAGACAACAATATTGCCATTTTCGTCCAGCTCGGCATCCCATGTCATATGGAGTTCACCTTGTGAATTGTAAATTTTCTCGCTCGTTATAACATATTTTGCCGAACTCACAGATTCCATCGGTTCATTTACAATGGCGGCATGTATGAAATCCTTCATTCCTGATGCATAAGCTGAAGTCTGGAACAACATACAAACAATCAATATCACAGCCAAAACAAAAACCGTATAACAAGCCGCACGCTTTTTGCAAATATTAATCATGTTGGCCTCCTCCTCAAATAGGCGTTATATAGGATATCACAATAAAGAGGCTGTTCCACAGCTTGATCTAAAAGCAGCGCGGTCGAATCCCATCAAAAGTGATTTGAATGTCTTTATTCAATTTAAAAATTTGAACCGTATTCGTCACTCCGTCTGGTCTGCGGTAATCCTATTTTGTCACCATTTACACTCTACTATCTCAAGATATCCCTTTGCATCTACACTTTTTACTTTTGATTTGGCAAAAGCCTTTTTATCACGGGTAATAATGAAATCTGCTCCCTCAAGCTCTGCAACGGCTCGAATAAGGCCATCCTCAAAATCAGGCTCATTAGACTGCAGGGACATATGGCATTCCTCCGCACTTACAGGACATATAACAAGGAGATCCATAAGGTAATCAATGGCTTTTTGTGCGGTTTCTTTATCATAGGCGCGCTCAAGAACGTAATAAACATCCTTAAGTGAAAGCGACGCTGTCATACCCAGATCACCGGCACCGTTGCAGAGCTTAAGAACCTCAAGTGTCTCTTGGTGAAGCGGTCTGCCGGGCATTACAACATCGAGCATTGCATTTGTATCAAACAGCAACCTATACATAACGGTCCACCAAGAGCTTTCTCATATCCTCTTCACTCATATTTACAAATTCCTGAGAGCATTGAGGTAAAGAGTCAGTAAAAGATTCAAACTCATCCAACAGTTTAGCTTGTTTTACCTGCATAGTATTCTGTTCCGGAGACAATGGTACCTCACCGGTAAGCGCTATAGTATTCCAAACATTCTTGATAACATCAGCCGCGGTAAGTCCCAAGGCCTCGATATATTGAGCAGCTTTTTGTTTAACCGTTTCTTCTATTCTGCCCGATACTATTACCGTTGCCATATATACTCCTTCCAAGTATGTATACATCGTATACATTATAGCAACAATAGTTCTTAAGATGCATAAGCGCTAAAAACTCATATACAAATATAAATGCCGAGAAGGACATGCACCTCGCATATACTTCTCGACATCTTTGTATAACAGGAACGTAAGACAGCAGAATAAGACAGAGTACGGCCCCTGTCTTAAGTTCGCAATACTTACATTTCGCTCAGATATGGCACCATAAGCCAGCTGATTATTGATACGGCTATGAGTGAAATCCCTGAAAGCATGAGTGTTACGCCCATGCCTTTGGTCAGGCCATCGATGCCAAACCATGCGTAATCAGGGTCTTTGGGATCATAGTGCACCATGCAGGCTGTTCCTACATCAAGTCTTTTAAGGGGGACAAGACGTACGGCGGGTTTCTCGTACTTTTGTCCATTTATGGTATATTGTACATAGGGACGCCACGTGGCTGAGGCAGCCATTGCTTCGCTTTTGGCCTGGGCTCTTTTTTTAGCAAGATATGCTTGCTTCTTCTGGGCTATGGCGTCATTTGCCGCTACAACTGTTTCTTCTTTTTCTTTGGGTTTGAACTTTGCTAACAAACCGCCCTTTGCACTCTCGTCTTCTATGCACGAAACCGAACCCATGACTGTCTCGGTACACCGGTGTTCTCGTTGTTTCGCTCTCAAAAACTGCACAGCGCCTGCTATAAAAGCCGCAACACCAACCAGGCAGAGGAATATACAAAAGCCCAGCGTAACCATGGTACTCGAACTCATAGACTACTCAGCTCCCTAATTCAAGCCGCAAATCTCACGCACAAACAAAAAGTCTAACAAAATCACAAGACCGCTCAGACTCATAATAGGACCTATTGTAGCAGAGATTTTTGTGAGAATGACTATGCCTTCATACTGTGCCGCTTATTCTTCTTTTTGTGAGGTAAAATGAAGAGTTACGTATACTGTGATTGAGGATTGGTTAGGAGCGTCTGTGTATTACGTAAGTAAGCGGCTCGAAATCAGCGGAGCTCATGCGGTAGACAGCTGTGTAGAGGGATATTGCGAGGCTCTCCATGGCCACAACTGGATTATTACCGTACATTGCAAATCCAAAGAGCTTAATGAAGACGGCATGGTTATAGACTTCACCCGCATTAAAAAGCTTATTCATGGCACACTTGACCATACCAATCTTAATGAAACTCTTCCTTATAACCCAACTGCCGAGAATATCGCGCGTTGGTGTGCCGAGCAAATTGGTGAAACCTGTTATAAAGTAGAAGTTGCCGAAACCGAGACAAACATCGCCGTTTGGGAACGCGACGAGTAAAAGGAGGGCTTTATGCTTATTAATGACCGCATCTATATGGCCTTAGGAGACACCGGCAATCCCTGCAACCTGTTGCTGAACCAGGCAAACCGCCACGGTCTCATAGCGGGAGCAAGCGGAACGGGTAAGACGGTTACTTTTAAGGTTATGGCCGAGGGCTTTAGCGCGGCAGGCGTTCCCGTGTTCATGGCAGACGTTAAGGGTGACATCAGCGGCATGGCCCAGCCTGGCGTCGACAACGAGGGTATGCAAAAGCGCATCGACAGGTTTGGCATCCGCGAGTATTGGGAGTACAGAGGCTGTCCGGTTCGTTTTTGGGATATGCTAACAGGCTCGGGTATGCCCGTACGCGTTACCGTCTCGGATATGGGACCGGTATTGCTGGCACGCCTCCTCGGTTTGACCGATGTTCAGGAAGGCATTTTGAACATTGTTTTCCGTGTGGCCGATGACCAGGGTCTTTTGCTCATAGACCTCAAAGACCTGCGCGCTCTTCTCAACTACGTTTACGAGCACTCCGATGACTTCGAAACCATTTATGGCCATGTTGCCAAAGCAAGCGTAGGCGCTATTCTGCGTTCGCTGCTCTCCATTGAACAGCAGGGTGGCGACCACTTCTTTGGCGAACCCGCACTTGATGTACACGACCTCTTTGCCTGCGCTCCTGACGGCCGCGGGTACGTAAACGTGCTCAACGCCATGAGGATCATGCAGACTCCTCAAATCTACTCGATGTTCCTCCTCTATATTCTGAGTTACCTGTTTGAGACCTTACCCGAGGTAGGAGATCCCGAGAAACCCAAGTTTGTCTTCTTCTTTGATGAGGCTCACCTGCTCTTTGATAACCTTCCCAAAGCGCTCATCGATAAAATTGTTCAGATCATTAAGCTTATTCGTTCCAAGGGCGTGGGCGTCTACTTTATTACCCAGTCGCCGAGCGATATCCCCAATGAAGTCCTGGCCCAGCTTTCGAACCGTGTCCAGCACGGTTTGCGTGCCTACACTCCTCAGGAGCAAAAAGCCGTACGGGCTGCCGCACAAGCCTTTAGGGTCAATCCCAACTTTGATGCTGCACAGGTACTCCTGGAGCTTGGTACCGGAGAAGCCCTCGTGAGTTTCTTAGACGAGAAAGGCGCTCCCTGTATTGTAGAAAACGCTAAGGTTTTGCCTCCGCAGTGCCTCATGGCAGCTGCTTCGCAGGAAGTAATTAACTCCTGTCTTGAGCAGCAGATGTATCTCAACATCAAGTACGCCGAGTCCATTGACCGCGTAAGCGCGTACGAAATCATTGCCGAAACCGCCTTAAAAGCCGCTCAGGAAGCAGCTCTTGAGGAGGAACGCAAACGCATAGAAGAAGAACGCGCAAAACTCGAGGCAGAACGAGCCAATGAAGAAGAGAAACGTCTGAAAGAGATCGAAAGACAGGCTCAACAGGCGCGCCGCGAACTCGAGCGTGAGGCTGAACGCCGCGCACGTGAAGCCCAAAAAGAACAGGAGCGCAGAGCGCGCGAAGCACAAAAGGAGCAGGAACGCCGCGCTCGCGAACGTCAAAAAGAGGCGGAACAAATGAGAAAGCAGGTTCTTAAGACTGCCGGTTCAATTTTTGACCAAATTGGCAAGCAGGCAGGTAAAGACATCCTGCGCGGAATATTCGGAACCAGAAGATAGCGCTATGAACATCCAGATTTTTGGAACCAAGAAGTGCCAGGATACCCGTAAGGCCGAGCGGTTCTTTAAAGAACGCCGCATCAAATATCAATATATTGATCTGGCCGAGAAGGGCCTCAGTAAAGGTGAACTTCAAAGTGTCATTCAGAGCGTAGGCGGCATCAGCGCACTTATTAACGAGAAAGCTCATGACCAGGATACGCTTGCTCTCTTGAAATACACGCCCGAGGCAATGAAGTTTGATAAGCTGCTCGAAAACCAGCAGCTTTTGCGCACTCCCATTGTGCGCAATGCCAAAAAAGCAACCGTTGGTAACGCACCTGATACCTGGAAAGCTTGGATTGAAGAAGGATAATCAGATCTGGGGAGAAAACGAGGTAGTGATTACCTCGTTTTCTCCCCTCTGTTACTTATTGGGCGGCAGCTGATTCTGCCGCAACTACCGCCGGAGCTTTTGTACTCAGAATGTGAGCAGGCTTTGGACCAAACGAACGGCGCCAAATCTCGTATGCAAACAGATAAATCGCAGCATAATAGAACGCCAGTTCAAGCGTTCTAAACGGGGTCTGACCAAGTCCATATAGAGTAGCCCAAGCGGTCATCGCATCACTCAAGATAAAGAATACAATTGCCAAACGCAAAATCGGAGGCTGACGCCAGCCAAATACGAGCAGTGCCCACAGAAGCGAAGCATAAATCATAGCGGGAATCAAGTACATACCAACTTTGCTGCGTATAAGAATACAGACAACTATGGTTACAACAACAAAAGTAACCCATACAATTACTTGTGTGCGGCTTGGGTGCTCATCTGCTATAAATGCAGTGAGGAACACCACATGGGCAAGGCCAAAAGCAATCATGCCCGGTAAGGGCATAATGTTAAGCAGGAGATCTCCCACACAGCATAGAATCAGGCCAAAGCATACCACGACATCTCTCAGCCAGCGCGTTCTCACTGTCGCCGATAAAGCAATGAACACCACGAGCGCCGTAGCCGTTACTTTAAAGAAAATACGCACAGGATTTAACGTACCAAACCGGTATGCCAAGACTTCACTCATAACATAACAAAGTACAATCAGCATAAACACAATAAAAAGCCAGTGTACACTCGGAAGCGGCACAGAAGTGGGGATCTTCTCGATATCCATCTCTTGAATCTTACGGTCATGTCTGCGGCCCAAAAGCATACAAATTGTCACAATGAGCGTAAATACCAGGATAATAATCAATCCAAGAACCAGAAGCATCTGTGTCCAAGAAAGGCCAAAAACATTGATATTCTCGAGTCGCGTCAAAAGACCGGGAGAATACGATAGTTCGGTTTGGCGGTACCCGGTATAGAAGGACTCCAGAGATTCACCGCTATGCTCGGCATATTCACCTGCGGTTATAAGTATGTCCGCAAGCTGCTCATCCCCTTGCTTCATATCCAAAGAGATTTGTTTGCTTACCGCACCTTCAGTAAAACCGACATAATTGCTTACTTCGTAAAACGACACTGTCTGATCGCTGTTTGCAATTATACCAAGGTGGTACTTTTTGTCACAAGGAATAACACAAATGCTCCGACCCCCAGCCCTGAGCATAAAGATATGCGTTTGCTCACCCGGAGTCGTACTGAGCGCTGAGGTTTCATTATTGTTGAACTCATATTGAACAGTCCCGGTGTTGTCCATCTGTTGCAAAACTTTGATTTCCTCATCATAAAGAACAAGGTTAACATCTCCTTCAACAACAAAGCGGTAATAAAACCCATTATCCGAGAAGATGCTGGCAGGATCATCTGACGAGAAAAGCCATGCCAAATACACGTCAGGATTATGCTCATGGAAGAGGTTCGCTCCAATTCCTACTGCATGCCAGTTACTATAGGCATAGCCGCTGCGAGTCACAAAGCCTGCGACAGAAGCAGTAATATAGTCCAAAAGCGCACTTGCTTCTTCGATGTTCTCAGGTGTTATAAACTCGGAATCATTGGCCATTGCCAAAACCTGAGTCAGGATGTTTGCAATATCCCGCTCTCCGTAAATTTGAACAATATGGTCCTCCATATGCTCAGCATAAACTTCATTTGTGGGCGAAATAGCCAGGATATAACTGAGAACCGTTTTAAGCTGTGCATTAAGCTCAACATTGTTCCAAAAATCAAAATCAGTACCAATGATCTCGTGATATACCTTATTGGCAGCCTGCTGGAGCTTATAATAATCACTGTCGGTTTCTTGCGCGGGAGTCGAAAGGTCCGTACCGTAACGTTCATACCCCCAGTCCTCAAGCGGTACCTGGGGAACTATATCCATCTTGCCTACGATATTAAAAATATTGGGGTATTCTCCGTATCGAGGATTTTTTGTAGTACGAGGGCTTGCAAACGTATACGCAAAAATATCTTTACGAGCCATTACAGCTTAGTCAACCATGTCGGCAGCGACAATGTTGCTAATGGCTCCACCGCGGCTAAAACCACTGATCCAAAGCTTAATCCGGCCGGTGATACCGTTTTGAGCAATATATCCAAAAATACGATCCTCAACATGCAGGGCCGAATCATTAAATCCTTTATGGCGCGCATCCGTACCGATGGTAAAATTTGACATCCATTCATTTTTGTACCTGCCGCCGCATACACCACAAGCAACCAGGGTGTACGGACCATCTTCATCTGCCAGCACCTGGCTGCCAATGACGGTCGCCACCGTATACGGAGAAGGATTTTTATCATAGTCATCGCTGCGCAGGTTCGTAAATCCGGCCTCTGTTAAAAACTCTTCGAGATGCTTGTCAGGGTCAATCGCTGCATCAGAAACCGAACTCGGGCGAAATGCAGAAATAGCCATACACATGGAGAGCTGCGCAAGCTTATGGTTGTATTCCTCGGCAGAAGCATCAAACCAGTCATCATCCATGACCATCTCGAATGTCTTATTTTGCCCATCTGTATAGGAATCAAAATAGACCGGGATAACACGGGACTCGGAGTCTGCATTTAACACCGTATCTGCTTGCTGAATTTCACCGGCATATACACTCTTAAGAGCTATAGAGAATACAAGGTACAGAAGCGCGATACCAGCCATCAATACCGCAATAATTAATACTTTGCCATAACCCGGAGAACCGTACGGTAAACCATATCCCCGCCCGCAAAGCTGCTTCATAACATGTCCTTTATCTGCGACCGACAAGAGTATTCAGACAACGGTATAGTATAGCAGCTTACACGGGTGTCACGGTTGTAATTATCAGCAGAAAAATGCAAGAGAGAATTTGCGTTCTCTCTTGCATTTTTTATTGTTATCTCACAGCAGGACAGGTATCTTTAAATTACTTCCTCGAGAAGAGCTTGTGAAGCTTTGAGCCCTGATCTGAGGTATGTTTATCAGGCTTGCTGCCACGGGCTGCCGTGTCTGCTTCTACCGCAGCTTTCCAGGCGCCCGATACGGCAGACATTTTTTTAGAGCAACGCATCTCACTAAGGGCGCCGTTCACTGATTCATAAGCAAGACGCTGACCTTGAGAATCTGCCATGTAAGTAACAGCTCTGTCTTGGTGAATACCAATACGCTCAGCTTCTTTAACAGCATCAATATTAGCGCCTAAGAACAAAAACTCCCAGTCCTCCTTGCGCTTGCGCTCAATGGTCTCTTTGATTGCACCGTAGGTATATTTGTGGCTTGAGTTCTCATATCCGTCAGTGGTGATCACAAAAATAGTACGTGCCGGACGATATTCCTCAGGAAGATAGGAGTGTACACGCTCAATGTGGCGGATAGAAGAACCAACCGCGTCGAGCAAAGCAGTGCTCCCGCGTACCTGGTAATCATTGCGGGTAATGTGCTCTACTTTTTGGATTGGAACCCTGTCATGAAGTACCTTTGTCTCATGGTCAAAAAGCACAGTCGAGACAACCGCCTCCCCTTCTTCTGCCTTATGGGTATCAAGCGTTGAGTTAAAGCCTCCAATGGTATCGTCTTCAAGCCCACCCATGCTGCCGCTGCGGTCAAGAATAAATACGAGCTCAGTGAGGTTCTCTTTCATGGTGCTGTCCTTTCTCTCATAAACACCCGGCGCCTGTCTTTGGCACCTCCGTTGTTACAAGAAGAATTGTGCACCGTTTTAAAACCCATTTGGTCAACTGCCAGTTGACAAATTAAAGATAAGAAAACAGACTGTCCAAAGAATCTTTTGCGCACAAAAATAACCCGGTTTTGGCCACAAATATTGAATGTGTGGCCACTTGAAGCCAAATCATAGCCCAAACCTCTTTAGCCGATGAACCCTCGAAAAGTGTTAGGCTTTCTACCTGCGTGTTCTTCTCGGCAAAAGTATTTGCTTGTTGTAGTGAAGAAGAGATCAGGCGCTAGATGTCCACACATTCAAAATTTGTGGCCAAAACGGGGTCATTTTTGTGCGCAGCAGCTCGAAACAGAGCAAAGCTATACTTCATGTACAGGCTGCTTCTGGTGCACGATACTCCGGTAATTCTCGGGATCGGTATCGCCTTCCGTGTTGATGAGGAGAATCACGGATTTCTCGTCTATACGGAACAGCTGCCTGCATTTCTCGTCTTTGAGAATCTCAAAAACCAAGCCGCCGGTCACAGCACCTGATTCTCCGGCTGTTATGGCTCTGTCACGGCCAAGCGGATGAGCATAAGTGATCATTCCGAGTTTGGTGACATCATCTTTGCAGGCACAATAATATGAAGCCATGTCGCGCAGGACCGGCCACACGGTTTTACAGGGAGTGCCGCAGTTGAGACCTGCCATGATGGTCGAGGCATGGCCCTTGGTGGTATACATGCGGCCGTCACCCGCTAAAGCTGAATCATAAATACAGGCCGTCTCGGTTGGCTCCACAATCGTAAAAAGCGGAGGCTTGCTGCTGTAGTGATGATACAGGTATTCCATGATGCCACCCGCCATTGAACCCACTCCTGCCTGGAGAAATACGTGTGTTGGATGCATATCGCCCAGTTGCGTGGCCATCTCAAGAGCAAGGGTCATATATCCGTCAATAACCCACTCCGGATAAAGCTCATAACCATCCCAGGCAGTATCCTGAATAAGAATCCAGTTGTTTTTAGCTGCGACTTCAGCTGCGTAGGCTACCGTGCGGTCATAGTTCCACGGTGTAATCTCAGCAGTTGCGTTGCCGGCATCTTCAATGGCTTTGCGGCGCGCTTCTACCGTACCTGCCGGCATAAACACGGTTGCCGGGCACCCAAAAAGTTTTGCCGCCCAGGAGACGCCCTTCCCGTGGTTTCCGTCAGTTGCGGTGATGAAATGGATATCTTTGCATCTGTTTTGAATCTCCGGAGTCCGGAAATCACGGTAATCAGCAGTTAAAGGATCGAATCCAAACTCTTGGCATAAAATCCTGAACATTGCATAGCTTCCGCCAAGCCCTTTAAAAGCTTTGAGTCCAAAACGCGTCGACTCATTCTTTATAAACAGCCCTGCTATATGATTCTCTTTGGCATAATCCTGCCACGAGATAAGCTCGGTTGGCTCATACCCCGGCACACTTTGATGGAATCTCACAACGTTTTTGGCAACATCATCATTGAACATAGCTTGCTGGCCTTGAGGCATACCCGGCGCTGTCTCGTTTGCCAAAACAGTAAAATCGCTAAAACGAAATTCCATGATAAAGCCTCCCCGTTAATCCAATGTCATTGTCCTTACTATATCACGTAACATGCCATAATGCCTTCTGTAACGCAGAAACCTGGACAATATACTATGATGGAACCGGTATTTTAGTCAGATATAAAGATGTGGCTAGAATTATTCAGCCTAAAATTCACAATATCCGGTCAGATCAAACATAATAATTTTGTTACGAGGTGAGGTATAATGACTTGATACAGACAGCTTGTTGCCTACATATAAGAATGATGGAATGGCTGTATCTGAGAGAGGTATGTAAGATGCAAGTAATATACAGCGACGCTCTAACAAAATACATGCGCAAAAAGAATAAGAAGCATATCCTTTTGGATACCTATTGCGCAAAGGCTTGAACAGGGATGAACGAGCAGTTGGCTCGCCTGCTATCAGATGAAGAAGCTCAACGCCTGGAGTCATGCGCAACAAACATCATCCATGGTGAACTGGGTAATATATACATAAGCAGCGCTTACGTACGTGACTGGACAGAAGCAGGTATTTGGCCTCATGGAAAACTCTTATTAGACATGAAAGCATTTCTCGGCATTAAAGACATAGTATTTGGTGTTGCACCTTAAAATATCTTTTACTTTGTTATCAATGGAGTTAGTCTGGCAGAGGTCTATAACCGTGAAATACCCGCATTCCATAAATCAAGTTGAAAACGTCGCTTGTACCAGCCAAATGATTACGGTTATTCTTGAGCACCTTCGTCTAATTGCCAAATGTGTCAAGCAAGGCTATAACCTTACATATGGTGAACTATCCTTGTTGGTTGCTATGTTTGAGGCAAAAAGACCAATTCTTGTGGAACCTATGGCAGATTTTTTGATGCTCAAGCGGCAAACCCTTTGGACTATGATGCTGGAACTCGAAGACCGAGGTATTTTGTGTAAACAAAGCCTCCATGATGATATGCGCTCAATGCTTTGTAGTTTTTCTCCGCAAGGTCAGGTACTTACCGAGCAAGCAATACAAGATTTTAATAGGCTTATTGAAGTAGTGTTTATGCCATCTCTTTCTTCGAAAGAACATGCTGAGTTTAAAGACTCGGTACAGTACAGCAATGATGCACTCCGAGGACATACTATTCCGGAAGAATTAAGACCAAAACCGGCAGATTTAAGGTTTGGCGCAGAGTATTTAGTATATTGGCGTGCGATTGCAGAGGTGTGGGAAAAAACAACTCATGAGTCACAGTTTGCTCTGACTGAATACCGTATGCTGCAGATACTTGACGAATACGGCACCATGTATCCTGCAGATATTACCCAAAAGCTCTTCATTGAACGTAGCAGTGTTTCTGTCTTTAAAACAAAACTGATTGAACGCGGGCTCTTGCGTGAAGCTTGCGACCCATTTGACAGGAGACGCTCAATAGTTCAACCAACAAAAGAAGGAAGAACAGCATTTCAAACTGCGACATACCGACTCAGCGAAGCGACCCGCATGGCGCACACCGGACTTGACGATAACGGTATCATGGTAGTCAATGTTTGGTACATGCGTATGTACAGCAATCTAAGAAAATATACTGCGATACATCGCGATACATAATCAAATAGATGATAAAATACTACTACGGTATTAATTAATATGTGATTTATAAACAAACAGCAATGCATATACCTTGAGTTATTAATCTGAAAATTCCTTAAACCTTATTCTTGAGTTAACTAGTTTTGCTTCGTATCATCTTCTCAACTAGAGGCCACTCAAATTGAGGAGGATACTATGAGTATGTCTAACAGTCTTAAAAGCGCCATATCAAGGCGTGGATTTGTTGCTGCCTCAGCAGCGACTGCAGCAATTTCCACTTTGGTAAGCACAGCTTTGGCTGATGTCCCTGAAGAAACAAAGGATTCACCGGTTGAGCCTTATGACCAAATAGATTGTGACATTTGTGTAGTAGGCGCCGGCATCTCAGGACTTGCCGCAGCTGTTCAGGCATCAGAAAACGGTACCAAAGTTCTCTTAATTGAGAAGGCAGGCTTTGTAGGCGGTAATGGCATGGGAACCGAGGGGATCTTTGCCATCGACTCACACTACCAGATTGAACAGGGAATTGAAATTGCTCCTGCCGACATTCTTTCGAAGGAGCTCGAAGAAGCCCAATTCCGTGCTGACGGCTCTATGTGGTATGACATGGTTTCACACTCAGCAGCGAACATCGACTGGCTTGAGGAGAACGGCGTCCTCTTTAGCGGCATTGTTGATAACTATCATACCGGCCTTTACCAGACTATGCACTGGTGGGAAGGAAGCGCCGGCGCTATAGGCTATGTTCCGCCCATGCAAGCAGCTGCCGAGAAGAACGGCTGTGAGATTCGTACCGATACCCGTGGTATTGAGATTGTTTTGGAAGACGGCAAGGTCGCAGGTCTTCTTGCTGAAGATTCAAACGGTATAGTGCGTATCAATGCCAAGGCTGTTATTCTTGCAACCGGCGGAATTGGCCATAATGAAAAGCTGCTTGCTCAAAAAGGCTGGACACGCCAGCATTTAGACGAGATGATTGTCCAAGGTATGCCCGCCGTGGAAGGTGACGGATATACTATGGCAATCGCAGCGGGAGGCCGTAGTGAGCTTGGACACACTTGTGATCAAACATTTTTAGCAGTCAAAGCTTTTGGCGTTGATATGACGCCTCCCTATGACAGTCCGCTTAACGGTGGTTTTGGTATTGCTGCTGCAGGAAACCTTATTTGGATAAACCAGGATGCAGACCGCTTTACCAATGAAGGTATAGCGTATGTCAACATGGCTGCCACCGGTCCGGCATGTATTGGAAACCGCGAGAGCTACATCGTATTTGACCAATCAGTTCTTGACTCCTATAAAACCAATGACGACGACATTGCCGCAATAGAGAGCGCACTTTCAGGTGAGTTTTCTGATTGTATTGCAACAGCAGATTCCATTGAAGGCTTAGCAACGGCTTTTAACCTTGATGCCGAGACACTCACTACAACCATTGCACGCTACAACGAGCTGTGTGCAACCGGAATCGATACGGACTTTGGTAAAATGCCCCAGCTTATGGTTCCTATTGCAAACCCACCTTTCTATATTGCCAAGCTCGTAATGCTTCTTGTCGCTGTTGATGGTGGCATCAAGACCAATAAGTATGCTCAGGTTCTCGACAAGGATCTTTATCCAATACCAGGTCTTTACGCCGTAGGTCTTGACGGTGCCATGCTTTGGCGCGATGTCTATACCCAAAACATGGCCGGCACCGCCATGGCTAACAACGTTAACTCCGGCCGCAACGCCGCCAATCATGCATGCACACTGTTGTAAATAAAAAGGTAACCTGTGGGGATCTTCTCAAAGACGCAGCAACCACAATAACTCAAACCATGTAGCTGCACGCTCCTGCGGCGAGCTCGAAGCCTTGGAGTAAGCTCTCTGCTGATTGATCTGGTGTTTAAGCCAGATAAGGCCCGGCAGTCTCTTGCACTGCCGGGCCTTTTAAGAAATAAAGCCTCTTTGAATGTGTTCGGAATTTAAAGAATAAAAAAGCTTAGCTGGTCTGGCAGGTTTGATAATGAGTTCTCTTTCTTCCATACAAATATGCTCTTATTATTTTGTGGCTTAGCTGGGTTTGTACTCCGGCAAAGTCAGTTTCTTCTTCGAGCACAGTGACCAGATCCTGCAAGCCTTTCTCGTCTGATGCGCCGAATCTTGAAAACAAAGGGCTATCGATATCAAGAACTCCAATAACATGATCATCTTTATGGATGGGTATGACAATCTCAGAGTTTGAGGCTGAGTCGCAAGTAATGTGACCGGGGAATTCGTGAACATTCGCAACGCACTGAATCGAATTGTTTTTAACAGCTGTCCCGCATACGCCCTTGCCTACCGGGATACGTACACATGCCGGACGTCCTTGAAACGGACCAAGCATAAGACTGCCATGGTTCAAGAGATAAAAGCCTGCCCAATTGATATCATCAAGAGTTTCATAGAGCAAGGCAGCGGTGTTTGCAAGTACCGGTAAATAGGTACGGTCAATCTTCGCAAGTTCGCGTATCTGCTGTACAAGAAGCTCATAACTAACCATCACGCATCTCCTTTAATCTGATGACTCTGGCTAACACGTAAATAGTAACGCAAATTGAACACCTTATATAGATTATCCTCTATTGCACGATGTTCCTATTGGCCAATGCGGCGGTACTAATCTTTGCTCGCTTATTCCCGTGCACAGATTTTGCCTGTCTATAACTACTCAAACGCATTTGTGTAGTCAAATTTTCTTCATGAAGACCCATATACCGAGAAGCCCACGCTTTTGACCTGCGCGTTCTTCTCGGCATAAGTTCGCATGGCTTCCAAAGTGACTACTCAAATGCGTTTGAGTAGTCATATACGGGAGATTTCTGTGCACAGAGCAGTTTTATAGCTTGGCGCTTGGCTGCTCAGTGAACATTCACCCAGCTATCTTTTATAAAGCAACTCCTTCTCTTTTGAGTCTGCGCTGGGTATAGGGACAAGCTGCGAGGCAGAGGCCGCATTCTTCGAGGCCGGTAAGGTTTTTCATGTATCCAGTATGGATATCATCGCAGGCATAGGCATCAAGAATCTGATCACGCGTCATGCCCGGTTCCCAGAGCGTACCCTTGATGGCGTGTGCAGGACAACGGTCAACGCACTTGGTGCATTTACCGCACTTACTTTTGAGAATAGGCTCATCAGGTTCTAGCGGAGCATTGGTCACAAGGTGCGACAACTGCACACTTGGGCCATATTCAGGCGTTATAAGCAGGCAGCACTTGCCAATCCAACCAAGACCTGCGCGGGTGGCAACCGTTTTATGCGGAAGCGGCGCAAACCCGGGACCGGGAACTTTTACGGTGCGCGAGGTATGGGGAATAGCCTCATAGCCTGCTTGTTCCAGGTAATCTACCGCTTTCTCAACAAGGTCACTCAAAAAGTCATTGTTTGCCTTGTATGCCGCAACATAAGCAGGCGTTGGCTGTGTCATAAGGTCACATACTACCTCTTTAGGCATGGGCCGGGCAATAATCACTCCAAGCGGCAACTCGGCAGCCTCAAGATCGCTGAGGTCTGCAACTCCCGCCAAAGCAGCACCGTTCCCGGCTAAAAATGAAAGAAGATTATTCTTGAGATCTTGATCATACTGCATACCGTACTGCCTTCCGTAGTGCGGAAACCCGGACAATACTATGATAAAACCGGCGTTCGAGTTAGGAGTAAAGGTGTGGTTGAAATTGTTTTATTCAGCCTAAAATCCACAATATCCGGTCAGATCAAGCATAATAGTAGATATTTGATTTGAATATGAAGTCATGCTGGCCAACTTACTTGTCAAAGGCTGCTAACATTTATGGAATAATGAGTATTATTAATCGCATATACGTATTACCTCTCACAAGGGTTGGTCTGCCTGGTATACTCTCGCCGGTATTAATAATTCAGAATTGGTAATAACTCTGAATTATTGTGGTTAAGCAGGATAACAAGGAGGATCAGCTATGGAAACGACACGTAGGACATTCTTAAAACTTGCTGCTGTAACGCCAATGATTGCTGTCGGAGCAGTGGCCGCCTTGCGCCAGCCGGCTTTGGCAAACGATAGTGCTACAAAAGAAGTTACCGACGTAGATGGTCGCACCATTACCCTGCCTGCCGAGGTAAAACGTGTTGTTGTCACGTTTAACCTCGAAGAATACTTAGCCGTAGCCGGAGAAGAAGGCATTGAGAAACTCGTTGGCTTTAGTCATTCGTATTGGAAGGGCCGCCGCCAGGATGCATGGGACACCTTTACAGCCAAATTCCCCAAACTTGCCGAGATTAACGACATTGGTTATAACGACACCATTAACGTAGAGGCCATTATCGCTCTCATGCCCGACGTAGTTATTATGTCAAGTCCCGTAAACAAGACCTTTATTGAGCCGCATCTTGACAAGCTTGCTGCTGCCGGTATTCAGGTCGCCTTTGTGAACTACCACAAGCAAACACTCGAGATGCATCGCAAGAGCACAGAGATGCTTGGCCAGATCATGGGCCAGGAGGAGAGAGCAAAAGAGATTGCCGACTTCTATGAGGCACAAATGCAGCTTGTCTCTGACGGTATTGCCATGCTTGGAGAAAACGATCCTCGTCCAAAGGTCTACATGGAGTTCAGCCGTGGTGTTAATGAGTACGGTAACACCTGGTCAACCCGCATGTGGGGTGCACTCATTGGCCAATGCGGCGGTACCAATATCGCCGCTGACCTGGGTGACGCCAACAGCGTTGACATTGCACCCGAGCAGATCATTGCCTCTGATCCTGAAATCATTATCTTTACCGCAAGTCCTCAGACCGACATTGATAACAACGTTGTACTTGGTTACGGTTGTGACGAGAAGAAAGCCCTCAGTGCTCTCGAGGCATATAAAGACCGTAAGGGCTGGGCGTCGCTCTCGGCTGTCAAGAACAACCGCATGGGTGCGCTTTACCATGACCTTTCGCGCCACATCTTTGACTTTGCCGGAGCACAGTTCCTCGCAAAGCAGATTCAGCCCGAACTGTTTGCAGACCTTGATCCTCAGGCCGTACTTGCCGAGTTCTTTGAGAAGTTTATGCCCGTAGAACTCGAAGGCGCCTGGATGATTGCCCTCTAATGAACCAAATCTCGGAGCAAACTGCCGAGAAGGTATCGCAAGCCCGTGCAACCTATCTTGGCGCAAATAAAAAGAAATATATTGTTATTGCTGTTTTGGCAGTGCTCG
Organism: Coriobacteriales bacterium; assembly: GCA_017515595.1. Classification (GTDB taxonomy): domain Bacteria; phylum Actinomycetota; class Coriobacteriia; order Coriobacteriales; family UMGS124; genus RGIG5691. Next base: position 18,473 of record JAFWFL010000102.1, on the reverse strand, counting down.
TGTTTGTCTCGCTTATTATTGATGTTTTGACCGGAGCTGCGATGCTCACCCCGCAAGAGGTACTTTCGACCCTTTTTAATCCGGGCGGAGCTTCTGCAGGAACTTATGTGATTATCTGGCAGATGCGCCTGCCCATTGCGCTTATGGCAATAGCCGTAGGGTGCGCGCTCGGGAGTGCGGGCTCGGTTATGCAGACAATTCTTCATAACCCGCTTGCAAGTCCATACACGCTGGGTATTGGTGCAGCAGCAGGCTTTGGCGCTTCGCTTGCAATTGTCATGGGCTTGGGCAACACGGGTTCAGCCGTGCTCTCTTTTGTTTTCTCCATGAGCATATGCATGCTTATTTGGGCCATGAACCGCAAATCAGATATCTCGGGCGGTACCTTGGTTTTAACCGGTATCGCGCTGCTCTTTTTATTCCAGGCGTTGCAAGCGCTTGTACAGTACGGTGCAAGCGAAACCCAAAACCAAAACATTGTGTTCTGGTCATTTGGCAGCCTGCAAAAAACCGACTGGATCAAGCTTGCCATTACCTCAGGTATCGTGGCGGTATGCCTGCCGCTTATTATGCGCGATTCCTGGAAGTACACCGCTCTTATGCTCGGTGACGAAAAAGCCGAGGGACTCGGTGTCAAAGTAGGCCCGCTTAAGATGCGCGCTTTTGTGCTTGTGAGCCTGCTTGCGGCATCAGCAGTGTGCTTCACGGGATCCATTGGTTTTATTGGCCTCGCAGGCCCGCATATTGCGCGTACGCTTGTGGGAGAAGATCAAAGGTTTTATATCCCGGTCTCAACAATATGCGGAGCGGCGCTGCTCTCAATTGCGTCTATTATTTCTAAACTGATCAGACCCGGGCTTATCTTCCCCATTGGCATCATTACGTCAATTATTGGCGTACCGTTCTTCTTTGCGATTGTGGCGAGAGCAAGGAGGGGTGGCAAATGAGCGGCATTGTAGTAGAAAACCTTCAGTACACCTACCCTCACGCCAAGCAGCCAACACTTAAAGGAGTGAGTTTTACCGCCGAGACAGGCGAGCTTACCGCACTCATCGGAGCGAATGCCGTAGGCAAATCGACAATGCTCAAAGTTATTCTGGGGCTTCGTCAAGGGCAGGGCACGGTAACATTCAGCGTGCCGGAGATTGGTGACCTCAATAAAGAGGCCAGACTCAAGCATATCTCGTATATGACACAGTCAGAATTAACCGAATCAGAGCTTCGTGTTATGGACGTGGTTCTCCTGGGCCGCATTCAAACGCTTTCACTTAAAGTTGCAGATGAAGACCTCGAGAAGGCCTGGGAAACCATGCGGGTGCTGAGAATTGACAACCTCGCAACACGCCCCGTGAGAGCGCTGAGCGGAGGCCAGCGACGAATGGTCTCAATTGCCCAAACGCTCGTGAAAGACCCTACAATCCTTGTGATGGACGAGCCTACCGCCAACCTCGACATGCAGCATGAGCTTGAGGTTTTGCAGCTGGTACGAGCTTATACTCACCAGCGTAAAACAGCTTCTTTGCTCACGCTGCATGATCTCAATATGGCATCCCGTTTTGCCGACAAACTTGTACTTCTTAAAGACGGCAAGGTATTTGCCACGGGTACTCCCGGCGAAGTGATAACAGAAGAAAATATCCGTAACGCATACGGCGTAGAAGTAAGCATCCACCTTGCTCACGACGGAATTCCCATCCTGAACCCGCTTCGCTCTCTGACCGAGCAGAATTATCATTTTGCCCTGTGAAAGGAGCAAACTACACGATATATGACAACAACAAAATGCAGGAGTGCATCAACGATAACCACAGGTATATATAGAAGAATTGAAGACCCAGTCGCTATGTCGCATGCTGCTGGATAAAATTGGCAAGGTCTGTGAATGCTTGCTTTGAAGTAGTAAGCGGCAAGAGCGCTACGAGCTCAGACCATGTGTGCATATCTTTGAGAGAGGGTTCTTTTGATAAGATATCAATGTAACCTTCGCAATAATGCGGTGCAAATGAGAGATCAGGAATGAGCTCATTTGTATTATCCCAGTCAGGCGTATACCAGTAGCTGTTACCAAACTTTCCCCATCCGGAGAGGGCTTTGGTGGGCAAGGTGAGAACATCGGCAATGCCGGGAACCAAAGTTACAGGGTCTGCCGGTCTGCCAATGTTCCAGATGTTGCTATATTGATTCAGAGTATTCCAATCATAAAAAGCTCCGCGTGCTGTATCGGGACACGCAAAGTTATAGCAGTAGATATTCTCTTTAGACACACCGGCATCGCGCAGGCGTACTGCCAGCAAGTTACCCACGCCGCCTCCTCGGCTGTGACCGCAAATAACATATGTTGCGGACTTATCAACCTTATTTGAACCGTGTGAAATTGCGTCAAAAACTTCTTGGGAGGCAATTTTAAAGCCCTGATGCCACGAGTTTCCAACAACAGGGATACCTGCCAGGCCTAGATTAAAATCGCTCGCCCAGTCTTTGGACCATTCTTCAATGGGACCATAGGTACCTCGTATAGGTACGCATACCAGGGGCCGGCCGTCTACGGTTTTCCCGGTCGCAATACTAAATGCCACACCGTCTTTTGGATAATTTGGATCAGAGTGATCTGTGTAATAGTTGCGCTGCTCAATAGAAAACAGGCCTAAATTGCGCAAAGACTCATTAATATCTGACTCGTTATACGCAGACGCCGCCAGAACCGCGAAGACATATGCGAGATGAGGTGAATACTCGGTTGGGATGTTGTCCTTAATAAGCCTTGCAAGTGAGGTGCCAAAATTCACTGATGTGCGTTTTCCATAACGTTCGTACCAAATAAAACCGGGGTCAGGTGCAACCGGGTCATAAACAATATCCTCGTCAGGAACTCCTGATGCGGCATAGGCCCTCAGCATTGTCTCCATAATAGTGGCATAGGTACCCGGACCGGCATTTTGATCTGCAAAGTTCATGGCAAAGAAGGTTTTTGGGTATCCCGTGTAATCGAGCGCCGCTGCGTAAAGGGCTGCATCCGGGTCAAAGCATTCTTCTCCGTCCCAATACCAAGTATCCTCGTTATAGCCACCGTATACCTGCAGCATCGTATGGAAAAGCGTGAGTTTGCCTTGGTCGCAGAAGTAATAGGCGTCAACCGCTCCCGACTCTTCTCCGCCCAAAACCCAGCCGGTCATTCTGATTAAGAGTACCGGTACACCGCCTCCGCGCTGTTTGGGGCTAATTAAACTTACCGAGATATAGCCGGGCTTGCTGATATACCCAATCTGCTCAATAAACGGGTATTCCCTGACTTGGCCCTCGTGATACCAGCAGAGAATCGCATCAGAAATAAAGTGAGTACCTTCTTCATCAAGTAAATAGTATGAATTGGGAATAAATTTGATGAGCAAGGGATATCCGTCTTCTCCGGCATCAACAAGTATTGCCTGCAAAAAGCGGCTGTCAATATCATTAACATCAGGATGGAAGTCTGCGGCGGTGGAGTCTGCGTACGCACGCGCTCTATTGGCGCCCATGGCACATTTGGTTGGATCACCTACGTATCTCACCAGGTCAAACACACTTGTGGGATCATTCTGAGCAAGACCCGCTGCGGTATTTGCGAGATACTTAATAAATGCGTCGCTGTTCGCCAAATATGCACGTTCTCCCTGCCCTACCGGTATACGCCTTGTCATTTGGGCCGAGGTGGGCGGTGTTTTACAACGGCCAAAAACTCGGTCAGAACTCAGCTCCATAAACCAGTGATCTGATGCTTCTCCTGAATACCCCATCTCGAGATATTGTTTGCCTTGTCCCTCCCAGATATTCAGATATTCACCGTATTCAAGTTCTCCAAAGAATATTTTGAACGGTTGGTTGTATTCCCAGGTCCAGAATTCATATTGCATGGATTTGGTTTGATCGGGAAGCCATGATTGTTTACGACGATACACTACGAGCATCTCGGGCACACCGTCAGCGTTGAGATCTGTAATGTACCCACCGGTTAAGCCGTTTTTATCATACGTACCGTTACTGGAATCATAGGCTATGTATTCAGGACCGTACTGATTGATCAAGTCATCAACTATCTTCAAAAATGCCGCAGCGGCTTCTTTTGATAAACCCGGCGCAGGGTCAAAACCCGTATAACAACCAAGTTCCTCGAGCTGCTGAGGTGTAGGCGTCTGCTTTTCGCCCCACCAAGTGGGTTCGCCCATGAGGCCGTCTTTACGGGACACGGTGTAATAGAGAGGAGCTGTAAAGATTGCCCTGGTTTCTCGTTCTATCCTTAAAAGCTCATTGTACCTGGCAGTTACATGGGGGTTCTTGAGCTTGGTCACAATGGTATCGAGTCGGTTTTCCAGATTCTCGAGCGCTTTGCCGGAAATGTAACCGGTAGCCCAATCATCCGGTAAGAGCTCTCCAACTCCGAGTGAAATCACAAGGTGCAAAAGAATATCATTGAGAGTTTCAAGCGGGCCCTTATTGAGCTGGTCCATATAAAAGGACCTGCCCATACCAAGCGCCGCAAATCCTGCTTCATTGCGCTGGTAAACCAGAATAAACCTCGCAGCATCAGCGGCGTTGGCAAAACGTCCGCCGTTGTTTTGGGCAGGCTCCATTACGTCTCTCAGCCCGCCAATACGAATCATCTGGCTGCCGAGAGTTGCCTGACTATATACAAAATCTACAGCACCCATGCTCTGGGTTTTCTTGCTGACTTCATTCAGGAATGACTGCTCAATAGCTTCGTCCGCAAGCATATCAAGTAGCGGGGATGCAATCTTCCCCGGGTTTTGTTGAATAGCACCAACCGCCACACATATAAAAGCCTCACTAAAGTTGCAGACGGTTTTATATACCTGGTTGTACCATTTAGCCTGGCCAAGCGTCTGATCATAGTACTGTTTTCTTGTCTTGACAGCACTCACATATCCATTCACTGAGCCATAGGTATCGATTGCGTTGTCATATAGCTCTTGTGCGCGCGCTATAACCTGCTTTTCGAGCGGAGTCAGGCCTGCATTTTCAGTATCTATAATCCCGGTTATGGTTTCTTGCGGTGCACTTGCTCCATGAAGCTCCATCCATGAATCAGCATAGACAACGGCATTGTCAGGTGTAGCGTCCTCGTCAAGGACAACCTGAAGATATGCAAACTCACCAATATACCCGTCATGCACACCTTCAGCATCAAGCTCTACCTGCAAAAACGTTTGTGAAATATAAACATTGCCTGGCCCATCATGGATAGTTGCCGCTCCTTTTGCAGCAGGATGGTTGGCAAGGTGAACCTTAGCTGCAAATGATGCTGCGCTTTCATCTGCGGTAAAACCTGTGAGCATTGTGTAAGCAGGGCCACCCACTGCATAGCACATGTCAGCAACAGGATTGGCAACAAAAGGCTCATTGGCATAGAACTTATATGTCAGCCCCGTTGCAGCATCATAAACACTATAGTGCATTCCCGCCTCAAAAACCGGGTCTTCAAACGCATGCCTGCTCGCAAGACGAGAATAAGGAACGCTCACTCCATACGGAGCGACATCGTTAACCTCATACCCCTCATCTTCGCTCGCAAAAAGGCGCTCAACTTGACCTGCGGCTATTGAGCAAAGACAAAGCCCTGCCATCGCAACAAAACTGCGCCTGTTCAAAGTCATACCATGTTGCAAGGCTTCCATAGGTCCGTTCCCTTCTTACCGCCGCATGTCATAACTATAAATGTTCAACCAAAACTATTGTATAATACTAAATGATGGTTAGTAAATAAGTACAGCCCGGTTCTTTGGCCGGGCTGTACCTTTCAATACTGGTATTTAGTTAATTCTCTAACGTGAGTTTACATGAGCTTGCCAACATTCTCGGCAAAGGCAACGGGGTCTTCTACGGGGAGACCCGCTACTAAGAGGGCCGAGTCGAGAAGAACGCCTGCGTAGAGGGCGAGCTTCTCGGTATCATTGTCTGTGTTGGCGGCAATGAGTTTGGCGAATACCGGGTGATTTGCATTGAGCTCTAAAACACGCATTGCGCGGGGCATACCCTGAGTTTCGCCGTCAAACTCGGCGGCCATGACGCGCTCCATGTCGAGTGAAATGGGGCCTTCGGCGGCAACCTGCGCGGGGGCATCGCCCATGCTCGCGGCAATGCGCACGTCGGAGACCTTCTCGCTCAGAGCTTCTTTGATGGCATCCAAGAGCGAGCGGTTCTCGGTGGTTGCTTCTTCTGCTTTTTGCTTTTCGTCTTCGCTTGCAAGGTCAAGACCGGCTGTGGCAATGTTCACAAACTCGAGATCGCGGTCCTCGGTAGCTTCATGGTCATCATCTGCAGGGGTACCGGCTACGTGGTAGCGCATCATGGCTTGGAGCATAAACTCGTCAACATCAGCCGTGCACAAAAGAACATCAAAGCCATGGTCAAGGGCATTCTTAACGGCAGGTGTCTTGGAGAGACGGTCGCGCGAGTCGCCTGCGGCGTAATAAATCTTGTCCTGGCCTTCTGCCATGGCTGCGATGTACTCGGCAAAAGTAACCATCTTGGACTCGCGGGCACTCCAGAAGAGAATGAGGTCAGCGAGCTCGCCTGCCTTCATGCCGTAGGTTGCGTAAATGCCAAACTTGAGGCCGCGGCCAAAGTTCTCAAAGAACTTTTCGTATGCCTCACGGTCTTCATTGCGCATTTTCACCAAGTCGGTGTGAATCTGCTTCTCGACATGACGGGCAATAGCCTTGAGCTGGCTGTCTTGCTGCAGGGTTTCGCGCGAAATGTTGAGAGAGACGTCGGGAGAGTCAATAACGCCGCGCACAAAGTTATAGTAGTCGGGCACCAGGTCAGCGCACTTTTCCTGAATAAGGACATTCGAGGAGTAAAGCGCGAGGCCCTTCTCGTAATCTTTGCTGTAAAGGTCAAACGGAGCCATGCTTGGGATAAAGAGAAGTCCGTCGTAGCTTATGCGGCCCTCGGCATGGAACGAGATGGTGCGGGTGGGGTTGGACCAGTCATGGAATGTTGACTTGTAGAACTCGTTATAATCTTCCTGCGAAACCTCGCTCTTGTTTTTGCGCCAAATGGGCTTGATTGAGTTAATGGTTTCGAGTTCAAGATAGCTCTCGTACTCGGGCTTATAGTCATCACCTGCATCCTCAGGTTTGGGGAGCTGACGGCGCTTAGAAACTTCCATCTTAATGGGATGGTGCACATAGTTGGAGTAGGTGCGAATAAGCTCCTTGAGCCTCCACTCGCTCAAAAGCTGGTCAGTGTTAAAGGCTTCGCTCGATTCACGCAGGTAAAGAATAACGCTGGTGCCATGTTCGCCAAGAAGCTTGGCCTCAGTCTCTGTTGCGGGTTTAATGGTATAGCCTTCTACACCGTCAGACTCCCAGACAAAAGCCTCATCGCTGCCAAAGGCGCGGCTAATAACGCGTACTTTAGACGCAACCATAAATGCCGAATAAAAGCCAACGCCAAACTGACCAATGATCTCGACTTCGCTGTTGGCGTCGTTCTCTTGCTTAAACTGCTGGCTGCCCGAGTGAGCAATGGTGCCGAGGTTTTTGTCAAGTTCGTCCTGGGTCATACCAATGCCGTTGTCGCTCACGGTAATGGTGCGGGCGTCTTTGTCAAATGCGACCTGGATAAAGAGGCTGTCACGGTCAATAGCGGCGTCATTGTTGGTGAGACTCTTAAATACAAGCTTATCAATGGCGTCAGAAGCATTCGAGACAAGCTCGCGCAAGAAGATCTCGCGGTTGGTATAAATAGAATTAATCATTAGGTCGAGAAGCTTTTTGCTCTCGGTTTTGAACTGTTTCATAGAGACAACCTCCTACAATACAAAAAAGACGCCCCAACGCTTTTGCCGGGGCACTGTTTTATAATGCGCATGTTTTACCCTATTTTCTTGGCTTATGCACTCAAATTAAGAAAATCTCACATAATGACACTCATATAATGTCATTATTCATCTGAATGTCATGTTCCGGATATGTTTTACAGCTCAGAGACGGGTAACACAACGGGTATTATAAGTTGAGCATAGAGTTCACTATGGTTTATATCTATATTTGTAGCAAATACTTAACTATGTATGATGCATACACTTTTTAAAACATATAAAATGTCTATGTTTTATGTCTCGTTTCACAACACGTGCAGCCAGCGAGACAAGGACTTGATGCCAAAGGAGGCGCAGTATGAAAGATATCAATCGTCGTTCGTTCTTGAAGGGTGCTGCTGCTACTGCTTCTATAGGTGCGGTTGCAAGCGTAGTTCCCGCAGTGACAGCTGTTGCTGATGAAGCAGCTGCCGATAGCTTCCCCATGCCCGTAGTACCCGGTTACTCCTGCTACAGTGACTGGCTGGGCCAGCCGCCCGAGATTGACCCCTCCGAGATTGTTGCTACCTATGACACTGAAGTCCTGGTTGTTGGTTCAGGCCATGCAGGAACTCAATGCGCTCTTGCTGCTGCCGAGGGCGGCGCCAAGGTTATGGTGCTTGAGAAGCAGGCTGAAGACACCTACTCCGCAAAGGGCGGCGGTTTTGCTACCTACAACTCGAAGTTCCTGACTGGTCTTGGATTTGGCCCGTATGAGCTTGGCGAGATTGTCGCAGAGTATTGCAGGCGCGGCGGCCAGACGGTCCGTCCGTCGCTCGTCAGCAAGTATGTTCTGAACTCCGGCGAGATGATGGACCACCTCGTAGAGATCATTGGTGACAAGAGCAACATCTTTGATTATGAAAATGCCAAGTTTGAGGTTCAGTATGCCTATGGTAACCCGCCCGCAAGCGAATACCCGGCTGTACTGGGCGGCTTCAAGATGTGGGCTGCCTGCTTGCTGGTAATGAGCGATTACACCCTCGAGCCCATTTTTGGTCGCGAGAAGAGGGTTGGCAGAATGACCGAGATCGAGCTTTGGTGCCGCGAGGCTGCCAAAGAACTCGGCGCAGAGTGGTTCTATGACACCACGGCCGTCAAGCTCGTCCAGAACGAGGATGGCGACGTGACCGGCGTTATTGCCAGCACTCCTGAGGGCTATGTACAGTTCAATGCCTCCAAGGCCGTTGCGATGACCACCGGTGACTTTGCGGGCAACTCCGAGATGCTTCTTAACCTTATGACCCTTACGAACGAGAAGAACCTGCGTGCCTTCAAGGACGATCCCGAGGCTCTTGCCAAGTTGGGTGCCGGTCAAGAGAATGGCGCCGGCCACAAGATGATGTGCTGGGCCGGCGGTTACATCGAGGACGCTCCTCGTCCTTCGCTGTCAACCTATGCAAAGGGTTCTCCCTTTGGTTCCGCTCCGTTCCTTATGCTCAACGCAAAGGGCGAGCGCTTCATGAACGAGGCATACGGTCCGTTCCAGCGTATGCACTACATGTATGAACCGGGCATCATTTCTACCATCACTGATGCAAACTACATGCAGACCATCACCCTTCCGGCTTGCGACCATGGCAGCCCGTGCTTTGGCCTGGTAAGCGATGTCAACCTCATTGGCGACTTCGAAAACGGCATGGAAACCCTTGAAGCCGGTCCCGAGCCCGGCAAGGTAGCCGGCTGCGGTTCCTCCTTCAAGCAGTACTACGATACTTGGAAGGCCGATACCCTCGAAGAGCTCCTTGGCTACCTGGGCTATGAGGGCGAAGCGCTTGACACCGCACTTAAGAGCATCGAGGCTTACAACGAGCTTTGCCACGGCGGCTTTGACACCGAGTTCGGCAAGGACACCGCTGCGATGATCCCCATTGAGACACCGCCGTTCTATGGTACGAAGCGCAACGAGACAGCTACCGCCAACGAGACCATGGTAACTCTCGCCGGCATGTCCACCGACAATAATATGAACGTCGTCCGTGCCGACGCAACCCCCATCAAGGGCCTCTATGTAGCCGGCAACACCCTGGGCAACCGCTTTGGCTCCGGTTACAACACACCGGCCGCCGGCAGCTCAATTGGTATGGCATTAACCCACGGCCGCGTCCTCGGTAAGTACCTCGCAGCACTGTAATAGGGATTACGCTTGCAGAGCATGCATGCGCAAGAATGATACATAGTTAACAAAGGAGCTGTAGCATTAATAATTGCTACAGCTCCTTTGTTATATCGGGTGATGATAAGGCCAAAAGCAACCCTGATCAAGGCCGGGATGTACTTCGAGTGTTTATGCACTGACAAAATGTGATAAAAATCATTGTTCATGATCAAAATGCCTTGTTTAGCAATTCATTCCTTGCTACCATTATCATTGATATTGGTTAAAGCATATTGCATTGGAGGATAATATTGCAAGAGTTAAGCAGATTTGAAGGCATCATTATTAAAATGTATTACAATGATGACGGAAAACATCACAAGCCCCATATTCATGTATTATACGGTGATGATGAAGCTCAAATTGGACTTGATGGCGAAATACTCTCAGGTAAACTGCCAACTAATAAATACAAATTGGTTGCTGCATGGCTTGTGCTTCATGAAGATGAACTATATGCTGCATGGAATAATGCAGTAAGGAATTTGCCCGTTGCAAAAATCAACCCGCTTGCATAGAGGTGGCATATGTTTATACTTGGTGATTATATTTATGCCGGAGAACCAATTAATGGTTTAAAAGTAGAAAATGCACGTATTCTTGATGCCTATTATATGCTTGTTACGTTTAATACCGGCGAGAGACGTGTATTCGATGCTACTCAGATATTAGATTATCCAGTTTTTAAACCGCTTCAGGATGTTGCTGTCTTTAATAATTACACCATAGACCATGGAGTTATTACATGGGATAATGGTAATATTGACATTGCTCCTGAAGGGTTATACGAGCATTCATATGAATTGCCTGAACAACTGTTTGCAAGTTAAAAAACCAGCGATGGCACGAAAACGGGTGTTTGTCATTGTTGTTGGGGATGACAAACACCCGTTTTCGTGCCATCTATAAATGTGGGAAACAGATAGCGCCTTGTGCAAAAGAAGGCCGGAGGTTTTACCATCCAACCTGCTCGCTGTCTCGTGCGTCGCGGTCAGTCGAAAACCCAAATAAAGATGCCCCGCTAGTGTTGAGCGGGGCATCTTTATTTAATGTGCTATGTCAGTGCATGCAGTTATTGCATGCAGGGTTTATTTACAGAGCAGCCAGGTACTTGCCGAGCATGCGGCCGTGAGTTAACGCCATGCCCATGGCGCTGCCTGCGGTCGGTGTGTTGTAACCGGTGCCAAAGCGGTTGCCCAGGGTGTTACCGGCTACATAGAGGCCCTTAATGGGGGTAGTGCCGTCGGCCTGGAGTACATTGAAGTGATCGTCGGCGACCATGCCGGCGAAGGTGGCCATACCGCCGTTGCATGTGCCGGTCTCCATACGGATAGCAGCATAGAATGGCGGGGTCTCAATAGGTACCATGGCTATGGCATCCTTGCCATACTGGGAGTCGCAGCCATTGTGGCACATCTCGTTGTAGGCCTCGATGCTCTTGAGCGCCTGGTCATACGCCTCGCCCTCATAGCCAATAAAAGTAAGAAGATCCTCAATTGTGTCGGCCTTATAGACCTTCGAGGTGCCGCTTGACTTCATACCTTGGATGATGCCGGGAACGTCACCGGGCTCGGGGCCTGATACCAATGCCTCCATGGCTTCTTCGAATGCAGGCATCAGGTACTTATCAGTAATTGGGCCAAAGACGGCGCAGCCGTGGTCGCAGGCAGGGATGCGAATGGATTGCATATAGTTTGCATCAGTGATGGAAGCTACAATACCGTGAGGCTGGTGCATCATGCAAACACGGGTGTAATGGCCCTGTGCCTCGTTCATGAAGCGCTTGCCCTGAGCATTAAGCAGCAGGTACGGTGTAGAACCCCAGGGGCCGGGATGCGCCATAATGGTCGAAAGTGACGGACGTGGATGTCCCTCAATATAACCGCCGGCCCAGCACATCATCTTATGACCGGTACCCTTGAGTACGCCTATGGTGGTGAGCGCCTTTGGATCAAGGAAGCCTGCGCGGAGGTCCATCTCATTAACATGGTCAATGAGGTTGATGATCATCTTGGCATCGCCTGAGAAGTCGCCGGTGGTCATCGCAACGCCCTTGGAAGCGTTGAACTGGACGAGACCGTCGGGTCCCTCGGCGATGACGCCGGTCACGTCGCCATCCTCGTTCTGGACGAGCTTAATCGCTTCGGTCTCATAGAACCACTGGGCACCAAGCTCGCGGGACTTCTCGGCACAAACAAGGTCAACCTCGGTAAGACGTGAAACTGGGCTTTCATGCCCAAAGATGGGGCCGTTGCTGGCGGTACCCATGGTCTCAAGGCAAGAAGCCCACATCTTGAAGCCACCAAGCTCAACCGGGTAATAGCTGGCATCGGGGCATCCGTATGCCTGTTGCACCTGACAATTCTCGCCCTCGAAGTCAAACATGCCGGTGCCTTCCATAATGACTGCAAGATGATCGAGCATCTCGCCTGAGTTCATTACGAAGGAGCTGACAAGAGCCGGCTGTACCGTTTGGCCTCCACGATGTACATATTCAGCTACAATAGCGCCGGTGTCATAGCCGCCAAAGCCACGGTCAGTAAGGATCTTAGAGTTGAAGGTGCATACATCGCCGCCCTTTGCGGAATACGTCTCGAGCGCCTGCATCTCAAGTACCATAACCTGAGCGCCGCATTCTGCTGCGGCAAGCGCGCATTGTGAACCGGCATGTCCGCCGCCAACTACCAGCACTTCAGTGTCATAAGTAGCTACAATCTCTGACGGATCAATCTCTGGAGGCTGGCCCAGCCAGTCGCTGAAGCACGTATAACCGGGAACAATAGGAGTACCGAGGGGGGACTCTTCCTCGGCTTCATCAGCAAGAGCAACGCCTGCAGGCACAACAGTGGCCATTGCACCAACAGCAGCGGTTGCAGCGGCACCCTCAAGGAATGTACGACGATCAACGCTCATAGTATTACTCCCTTTCGACAGGGACAAAACGGCTGTCATTCGTTTTGTCCAACGGCGGCATCCCAACATGCCACCGGTTGTGCGAAGTATAGTTCCGTCTGTTTTTGCTGTACAGTATTATTCAAAACATTTTTTTAGGAGTAAGCAAAATACTGTTGAACGGTTTTTGCGCCTGGTTATTCTCGACAGAAGCGATCTGGCAAAAAGGTGACGATCGGTTGTCTTGAAGCGAGGATTTGGCTTCTCGACCAGAGTGTGATGGCAAAAAGGTGATGATTCGTTGTCAGTGAATGCCTCCTTGAATAATATTTAAATCTCGTAATACGTATTTAACTGGCATTATATATTTGACATACTGATAAGCGCTCTCGCTACAGGCCAATCACAACAACGAATCGTCACCTTTTTGCCATTTTAATATGCTCACGGAGTCAAAATATCGCTTCAAGACAACCGATCGTCACCTTTTTGCCACCATACGCTAGCCGAGACGTTCTCGACACTTGCTTGAGACAACCGATCGTCACCTTTTTGCCAGATCGTCTTACTCCTGAGCTTCTTCTACGGCTTTTTGGGCTTGGTAAGCTTCGAGGTTGGTGCGGTAGCGCATTTGGACCAATACGAGGATGAAGGAGAAGACCAGGGCGAAGTAGACTACGAGCTTCTCGAGCTCCATACCAAAGACTTCGATTCCCGTGGTAAGACCAAGGCCCTCAATAACAAGTAAGAGACCAATTGCGGTAATAAATGCCAGCGCAAGAAGTTTGACCTCGGCATGGGCATTGATGAAGCCCGAGACCTGGTCTATAAATGCCATCATTAAGAATACTGCGAGCATAACCGCAATGATCATAACAATGAGATGGTCTGCAAGACCTACGGCCGTAATCACCGAGTCAATAGAAAATACGATGTCCATTACCATGATAGTGCCAATGGCACGGGCAAAACCTATAGTCCTTGTATCAGTCTCTTCGCCATGCTCGGCGCGCTCCTCAGTGAGAGCAAGCATCTCTTTTTGCTCGATAATACCTTTATAAATAAGATAGGCGCCGCCAATAAACAGCACGAGGTCGCGTACCGCAAACCCGTGGGTATAAAACCCAAGGTCCACGGTAAAAAGCGGGTCAACCATATGGACCAAAAATGAGGCAAAGCTCAAAAAGAGAATTCTCGAAACCAAAGCGCCTGCCAGGCCGAGTTTACGGCCAAGATGCTGCTTCTCAGGAGGAAGCCTGTCTGTGGTTATGGTAATAAATACCAGGTTGTCAACACCGAGAGCTATCTCCAAGAATATCAGTGTGATCATGGTGATCCAGGTTTCAGGCTCTGCAAATATCGAGAAATCCATGCAGAAACGCTCCTTTCGTACCAAATGCCAAAAAAGACCCGCGACGCAAATCAGCCCTATCTGGCTGTTGCATCGCGGGTCTCGCCGTTTAAGACTCACCAGGCACTCTTTGCACCTTGCTGTTGGTTTCGCCACACATGATCACACGTGCCCACTACTCCCCCGTTGATTGCGCAAACAATACAAGTATTTCTTTGCAAATGCAAAGGGTAAAACCATATTACGTCACAATCACACAACGACAGTCCCGGTTATGCAGTCTGTTTGAGGTATATCATTGGGATGTTGCCTTAGATAGCAGGTGCGGTTACAATGTGAGTGGTTTTGGCACTATGTAAATAATATCAATAGAGCAAAAAAGGAGTTTGTCATGGCAAGTCAGCAGATGACACTCGAAGATAAGCTTTCTCAATTACGACACTCCCTTGGCGGGAACGATGATCTTGCGCGCCTCTCCTTTAACCGCAAAACATTTTCTTATACTGAGCCGGGAATTCTCCCGTCAAAACCAGCAAGCGGTAAAGAAGGAGATGAGGTCACTTTCCTGCGTTGGGAAGTCACCAACACAGCCGGGTATGTAAGCCCAACTGCGACACCGCAATACATACGTACCGTTTTTTGTGTTTGGGATAGCGTGGGCAATTTCTATTTCCTGACATACGGTGGGTCAACCATCCATGGAATCTTTACTGACGAATATGATGATCAGCTCAAACAATACAAACCAGCTCTGTGGACAGACGATGGCCTTCAGGCAAGACCCGAGATAGGTGGCGAAACCGCCTGGGCAGCTTACGATACAAACGGCTCGTTTGTACGCTGGCTCTAATTACACTTTTGGACAGCATGAGCTGAGAGAAGGGACCATTTATGAAAGACTTTACCCTGTACATCCCAACACGTTTTGTCTTTAAGCGCAAGGCAACTGATGAAGTAGGTCAGGTGCTTGCCGGTGCTGGCTACAAACGCGCTTTTTTGGTATACGGCAAAGGTTCGGTTGTGCGCAACGGAACACTTGACCGCATTAAGGCTTCTCTTGAAGCTGCCGGCGTTGCGTATGACGAGCTGCCCGGTGTCCGTCCTAACCCTGAGATTACCAGTGTCCGAGAAGGACTCGCAAAAGCACGCGCATTTGGAGCAGACGTCATGGTTCCCATTGGTGGCGGCAGCTCCATTGACTGCGCAAAAGCCATCGCAACAGCATTCAATTATGACGGCGACCCCTGGGACTTTTTCAGCAAAAAGGCCGCAGTTGGCGTAACTCCACTTTTGCCTATTGCCGCAGTGCTTACCATCCCCGCAGCCGGTTCGGAATCAAGCGACTCCTGCGTTATCAGCAATGATGAGCTTGGTCTCAAGCGCGGCATGAACGGAGATGCGTTCAGGCCAAAAATCGCTTTTATGGACCCTGAGCTTACCTTTACACTCCCGCCGTATCAAACCGCAGCCGGCTCTTCTGACATGATTGCTCATATTCTTGAGCGCTGGTTCAGCGGTGCTCCGGCAGCCCCCGTAACAGATGGTATTGCCGCAAGTCTTGTTCGCTCAATTATGGAACTGACTCCGCGCGCACTTAAGGATCCTCAGGATTACGAAGCCCGGGCCGGCATCATGTGGGCATCAACTCTCGCACATAACGGCCTTGCCGGAGCAGGAAGAGGCCTCGTATACGGTCAGCGTGCAGGCGGCTGGGAGAGTCATGGTCTTGAGCATGAGCTCTCGGCCTTTGATACCAAGATTACCCACGGCGCAGGTCTTGCCGTCATGATGCCTGCCTGGATGCGCTTTGTTTGGAAGGCTGACCCGCAGCGCTTCTTAGACTTCGCATTTCAGGTCTTTGGTATTGAGCCTGCCTACTCGGAGTTTGAGGATCCCCAAGAGGCCGAGGAAGACGCTGTTACCGCTGCAATAGATGAACTTCAGCGCGTATTCGTATCATGGGGAATGCCGGCTAAGCTTGCAGACTTTGGTATAGCCGAGAAAGACATTGACGCACTCTTGGTAACTCTCGAGCAAAACAAGGGCAAAGAATTTGGAGCCTTCAAGAAACTCACTCTCGAAGACGCCCGTGCCATATATACATCTGCTCTTTAAAACCTGAGCTTCCCTGACATCTCTTGTTAAAAAGAGATACTGCAACATAATCAATGCTATAATACCGGGGTCATCTATGTAAGGGGCTCAGGTATGGATTTAATGCGCATGTTAAAAGCGGCACACTCGGGAGCTGCAGGGAAGCGGAACGAGAATATGATCACTCCTTGGGGTGAGAAACTCGATGCACAGAATGTCTTGCCCGAACATCCGCGGCCAAGGTTTTCCCGGCCTACGTATGCGGTTTTGCATAGGGAGTGGGATTTTGAAATTGTGCGTGGTTGTGTTGAACCCGGTTTGATGGGAGATGCTGCACGTCAGGCGGTGCTTAATGCATCCCAACCGGAGTCGTGGAACCTGCATATTCTTGTACCCTTTAGTCCTGAGGCTCCGCTTTCTGGTGTTCAGCAACAGGTCATGCCCGGTGATATTGCCTGGTACAGGCGTTACTTTGAAACTCCTGAGAATTCCGGGCATATTGAGCTCCACTTTGAAGCTGTAGATTATGCATGCGCCGTATGGCTTAATGGGCAGGCAGCAGGCTCTCATGTGGGAGGCTACCTCCCCTTTGACATAGACATAACACCGCTGGTAGCAGAGGGTACCAATGAGCTTGTTGTCGCCGTTTATGATCCGAGTGAGTCAGCCCCCATCTTACGCGGTAAGCAGAGCCTGCAGCCTGAGGGCATTTGGTACACGGCAACCTCAGGTATATGGCAGCCCGTATGGATTGACTGGACCCATAAACAGGAACATATAACTGCTCTTGAACTCACACCAAATGCAGAAGGCACTGCTGTATGCGTGCAAGCCACAGTCACGAAAAACATTAATAAACAGCTTTCTGAAAACCAAGCCGCTCCCCTCCATCTGAAGTTGATTACGCGCATAAAGGAGAATCTCAGGGAAGACTCGCGTGTACTCTCCCAGACAGAATCTGCAATTATCATTCAATCGGGAACAGATACAAAAGCTGTTTGCAACTTAGAGGGCTTCTCGGCAGAAAAATGGTCTCCTGAACACCCGGTGCTTTATCGCATTGAAGCCGAGCTTGTTTCTGAAAACGGCGATATGCTTTTTGACACGGTAAACAGCTATGTTGCTTTCAGAACAGTAAGCGTGAAACCTGATACTCACGGGTGTATGCGCTTTATGCTCAACGGAGAACCACTATTCTTACGTGGCACGCTTGACCAGGGATATTGGCCCGAGAGCATTATGACGGCGCCTTCTGACGAAGCCCTGGTGTATGACATTGAGGCAATGCAGAAGTGCGGTTTTAACTTTGTCCGCAAGCATATTAAAATTGAACGCGAGCGCTGGTATTACCACTGTGACCGCCTAGGCATGCTTGTTATGCAGGACATGGTATCTGGCGGCGGTCATTACAGTCTGCTCTACACCTCGCGCATTCCTACTCTTATCTACAAAGCGCAGCGCTTGATTAATGACACATCGCGCTTTCACCAGACCAAATACGGTGCGATATCCGCTGAGTATCAGGAGGAATGGCGTACAAGCTGCAGAGACACCATTCAGCATCTGGGCTCTCATCCTAGCATTATCTCATGGTGCCTGTTTAACGAAGGCTGGGGACAGTTTAATGCGGCCCAAGCGGTAGCTATGGTCAGAGACCTTGACCCCACCCGGCCTCTGGATGCAACAAGCGGCTGGTATGACCAGGGCTGCGGCGATTTTGTAAGCGAGCATAATTACTTTAGAGACCTCACGGTGCCCCGTACCAAGAGCAAAGATAACCGTGCAAAGCTCATCTCAGAATTTGGAGGACTCACTTGCCCGGTAAGCGGTCACACCATGTTTGAAGGCTCTTACGGCTACGGGAACACCAAGAGCATTGAGGACTGGCGTACAACCGTTCAGAATACACTCGCACACATGGATACCCTCGAGTCACAGGGTCTTTCAGGCTACGTTTACACACAACTCTCAGACATAGAAGAAGAAATCAACGGTATTCTCACCTATGACCGCCGCGTTCACAAGTTATTCTGATAACACAGAGGGACGGGGGTTGTGTGTGGTTTTGGGATAAGGAATAACACAGAGGGACGGGGGTTGTGTGTGGTTTTGGGATAAGG